>JBOGGX010000123.1:0-19572 GCA_050744245.1 Acidimicrobiales bacterium | reverse complement strand
GCCGCCGCCTCCCGTGCCGGCACCACCCTGCCCAGGGCGGCCCGACCGCTGGCGGCCGCCCCGCCGACGGTCGAGGCCGGTGCCGACGGCATCACACCGTTCTTCACGCCCAACCGCGACCGGGTCGACACCGCGCTGGTCCTCCCCCAGCTCCCGGCCGAAGGATGGGAGCTCCGGATCCACGGCCTCGTCGACCGGCCGACCGTCCTCAGCTTCGACGAACTGGTCGGCCGGCCGCTGGTCGAGGCCGACGTCACCCTCACGTGGGTCTCCAACACGGTCGGCGGCAAGCTCGTCGGCAACGCCCGCTGGCTCGGCGTGCCGCTGCGCGAACTGGTCGACGACGCCGGCGTGCAACCGGGCGCCGAGCAGATCGTCGGGCGCTCGTCCGACGGCTGGACGTGCGGCTTCCCCGTCGCCGCGGCCTACGACCGCAACGCGCTGGTGGCGGTCGGCATGAACGGCGAGCCGCTCCCCATCGAACATGGCTTCCCCGCCCGCCTCATCACGCCGGGGCTCTACGGCTACGTGTCGGCCACCAAGTGGCTCACCGAGATCGAGCTGACGACCTTCGACGCCTTCGACCAGTACTGGGTGCGCAGGGGTTGGGACCGCGAGGCCCCGATCAAGACCATGACCCGCATCGACACCCCCCAGGGCCTGGCCCGCGTGCCGGCCGGGACGGTGACCATCGGCGGCGTGGCCTGGGCCCAGACCCGCGGCATCGAGCAGGTCGAGGTCCGCATCGACGACGGGCCGTGGCGGGCGGCCTCGCTGGCCGAGGCCCTCAACCTCGACACCTGGCGCCAGTGGACGCTCCCATGGGACGCGACACCCGGCCGCCACACCATCACCGCCCGCGCCACCGACGGCGCCGGCGAGCTCCAGACCGACGAGCGGGCCGAGCCGTTCCCCAACGGCGCCAGCGGCTGGCGGTCGCTGCTGGTCACGGTTGAGGAGCCGGCGGCATGACGCCCAACCCCAACCCCCACAACCCCTCCCGACTCCCCCGAAAGGCACCAACCATGAAGCGTGCCATTGCCCGCGTACTCCCGTTCGTGGCCCTGCTCACCTTGGCCGCCGCCTGCGGCGACGACAGCAACGACTCGGCCTCGACCAACGACCCGGCGCCCGCCAGCGGGGCGACCGACGACACCATGGCCAACGACCAGGGCTCGGCCGGCGGGGCGCCGCCGCCAGCGATCCCTCGAGGATCTGCGACGCCGACGGCCTCGTCGCCGCGATCGAGGGCGGCCCGGCCGAGGGCACGCTCAGCGGCATGACCGACGACCAGGTCGCCACGGCCGCATCGAACAACCCGGTCCTCACGACGCTGGTCACCGCGGTCGGCGCGGCCGGCCTCGGCGACACCCTCAACGCCGCCCCCGAGCTGACCGTGTTCGCCCCGACGGACTGCGCCTTCGCCCGGTTCGACTCGGCCACCCCGCAGGCCGCCCTGGCCGATCCCCAGGGGCTGCTCACCCAGGTGCTCGGCTTCCACGTCTTCCCCGAGCGGCTCAGCCCCGAGGATCTGGCTGGCATGACCGCGCTCCAGACGTTCACCGGTGCGACCCTGGCCATCTCGGTCGCCGGCGACACCATCGAGCTCAACGGCGGCCGGGCCTCGGTCGTGGTCCCCGGCATCCAGACCGCGAACGCCACCGTGTATCTCATCGACGCGGTGATGGTGCCCGGCGCCTGATCTCGACCGCACGACAACCTGAGGACGGCCGCCGGCTTCGGGCCCGGCGGCCGTTCTCGTTGGGGCGCTCGGTATATTCGGCCGGCGATGCCCGAAGCGATGTTCGCCGAGCTGTTGGCCCATCCAGGTGTCGAGGAGCGGTGCGAGCTCGCCGGCCGGTTCGGGTTCCTCGCCTTCCATGGCGGCTCGCTCGAGGTTGGGACCGACGTGATCGCAGACGCCGCGGCCCGCCGTTCGGGTGCGTCGCTGTACGTCGTCCGCCAGCCCGACGACCTCCGGTGGCACGTGCCGTCGGTCGAGTTCGACCCCGAGGTGTCGCCGGCCCTGGCCCGGTTCACCGCCCACGTCGATGTCGGCGTGGCCGTCCATGGCTACGGCCGGGAGAACATGTTCACCACGTTGCTGCTCGGTGGGCGCAACCGGTGGCTGGCCGCTCGGCTCAAGACGGCGCTGGAGACCAGGCTGGGTGACGGGTTCGTCGCCATGGACGACCTCGACCTCGTCCCAGAGCTGCTTCGGGGGCAGCACCCCCTCAACCCGGTGAACCGGCTTCGGGAGGCCGGCGTCCAGCTCGAGCTGCCGCCCAGGGTGCGGCCCGGCACCGGGGCGCCCACCTATCGCCCCGAGTTCGAGGCCGCGGTCGTCGCAGCGCTCGTGGCCGCGGCCCGGGCTACGCGGTCTGAATCCCCGCCGCCTGCTCCAGCCCGAGGAGGGCGATCGAGTCCTCCCGCATCCTGAATTTCTGCACCTTCCCCGTGATCGTCATTGGGAAGTCGCCGGTGAGGTGGACATAGCGCGGGATCTTGTAGTGGGCGATCTGGCCGTGGCAGAACGCCCGCACCGACTCGGCGGTGAGCGGCTCGGAGCCCGGCCGCAGCTTGATCCAGGCCATGATCTCCTCGCCGTACCTCTCGTCGGGCACGCCGATCACCTGGACGTCGACGATGTCCGGGTGGGTGTAGAGGAACTCCTCGACCTCGCGCGGGTAGACGTTCTCGCCGCCCCGGATGACGACGTCCTTGTTGCGCCCGACGATGTTGAGGTAGCCGTCGTCGTCCATGGTGGCCAGGTCGCCGGTGTGCATCCACCTGGCCGCGTCGATGGCCTCGGCGGTCCGTTCGGGGTCGCCCCAGTACCCGAGCATCACCGAGTAGCCCCTCGTACACAGCTCGCCGGGCTGGCCCCGGTCGACCGCGAGCCCGGTCGCCGGCTCGATCACCTTGACCTCGATGTGAGGGTGGACCCGGCCGACGGTCGACACCCGCTTGTCGATGGGATCGTCGGTGAGGGTCTGGGTCGAGACCGGTGACGTCTCGGTCATGCCGTAGCAGATGGTCACCTCGTCCATGTGCATCTCGTTGATGCAGCGCTTCATGACCTCGACCGGGCACGGTGAGCCGGCCATGATGCCCGTCCGCAGCGTCGAGAGGTCGTAGTCGGCGAAGTCGGGCAGGTTGAGCTCGGCGATGAACATGGTCGGCACCCCGTAGAGGCTGGTGCAGCGCTCGGCCTCGACCGCCCGCAGCGTGGCCGCCGGGTCGAAGGCAGCCTCGGGGATGACCATGGCCGCCCCGTGCGTGGTGCAGGCCAGGTTGCCGAGCACCATCCCGAAGCAGTGGTAGAAGGGAACGGGGATACACACCCGGTCGACCTCGGAGTAGACGCAGCCCTCGCCGATGAAGAACCCGTTGTTCAGGATGTTGTGGTGGCTGAGCGTCGCCCCCTTGGGAAAGCCGGTCGTCCCACTCGTGTACTGGATGTTGATCGGGTCGTCGAACGCCAGTCCCCGCTGGCGGTCGCGGAGGTCGGCGGCCGAGGCGTTGGCGGCCGAGGCGAGCAGCCCGTCCCAGTCGTCGGTGCCGAGGTAGATGACCGACTCGAGCTCGGCGAGGTTCGGGCGCACGGCGTCGACCATGGCGCGGTAGTCGGAGGTCTTGAACTCGGTGGCCGAGATGAGCACCCTGCACGCGGACTGACGCAGCGCGTACTCGACCTCGTGGGTGCGATAGGCGGGGTTGATGTTGACCAGGATCACGCCCACCTTGGCCGTGGCGTACTGCACCAGCACCCACTCGGCGCAGTTGGGGCTCCAGATGCCGACCCGGTCGCCCTTGTCGAACCCCCGGGCGAGAAGCGCCCGGGCCACCCGGTCGACCTCGGCGTCGAATTCGGCATAGGTGTACCGCCGATCCTGGTGGCACGAGATCAGCGCCTCCTGGTCGGGGAACCGGCGGGCCGTGCGTTCGAGGTTGTCGCCGATCGTCTCCCCGAGCAACGGCACCGTCGAGGCCCCGTTCGAATACGACACCGCCGTGCCCATCGGCCTACCCCCTCGTCGAAGCCTGGTGCCTCGGAACAGACTAGGTCTGGGTCACTCCGGCAGGCGGATGGCGTGGACCGAGACGATGCCGGCGTGGCTCCTGATCTGCTCCTGGACCGCCACCGGGACCGGCACCGAGGTGGCGAGGATCTGGAGGGCGGGCTTGCCGTCGGCCGACCGGCCGAGGTGCATGTCGTCGATGTTGACGTCGGCCTCGGCCAGGGCCGTTGCCACGGTGGCGATCATCCCCGGCCGGTCCTCGTTCCGCACCACCAGCAGGTTGGGCGACGGCGGCACCTCGACCGAGTGGTCGTCGAGCATCACGATCCTGGGCTCGTGCCTGAGTCCCACGAGCGTCCCGCCGACGGCGTGGTCGCCGCCCCGGACGATGATCAGGTTGACGTACTCCTGCGCCGCGGCCGACGAGCGGGTGACCACCTCGACGCCCCGGTCGCCGGCGATGCGGGGGGCGTTGACGAACGTGACCGGCTCGTGGCTGACCTCGCCGAACAGGCCCTTGAGCACGGCCAGGTTGAGCACCCGGGTGTCGTGGTCGGCCAGCTGGCCGTGGTACTCGACCTCGAGCCGGGCCGGCGTCCCCTGGTTGAGCGACCCGTACAGCCGGCCCAGCCGTTCGGCCAGGGCCACAAAGGGGCGAACCGCCTCGGCCACCTCCGAGGCGGCCAGGTTGACCGCGAGCGGGACGAAGTCGCCGGCCAGGGCGAGGAGCACCTGCTGGGCGATGGTGGCGCCGGCCTTGTCCTGCGCCTCGCGGGTGCTGGCCCCGAGGTGCGGCGTGACGACGACCTGCTCCAGTCCGAAGAGGGGCGACGACGTGGTCGGCTCCTCGGCGAACACGTCGAACGCGGCGCCGCCCACGCGGCCGGCCCGAATCGCGTCGGCCAACGCCTCCTCGTCGACGATGCCGCCCCGGGCCGCGTTCACGATCCGAACGCCGGGCTTGGCCCGGGCCAGGACCTGGCGACCGATGAGCCCGACGGTCTCGGCCGTCTTGGCCACGTGGATGGCGACGAAGTCGGACCGGGCCATGAGCTCGCCCAGCTCGACCAGCTCGACGTTGAGCTGGCGGGCCCGCTCGGGTGCGACGTAGGGATCGAACGCGATCACCCGCATGCCGAAGGCCAGTGCCCGCTGGGCCACCAGCTTGCCGATCCGGCCCAGCCCGACCACCCCCAGCACCTTGTCCGCCAGCTCGACCCCCTCCCAACGCGAGCGCTCCCACCGGCCCGCGGTCAGGGCGGTGTGCGCCTGCGGGATGTTCCGGGCCTGGGCCAGGAGCAGCGCCATGGTGTGCTCGGCCGCCGACAACACGTTGGACTGGGGGGCGTTGACCACCATCACGCCCCGCGCCGTGGCCGCGTCGACGTCGATGTTGTCGAGGCCGATCCCGGCCCGGCCGATCACGACCAGGTCGGCGGCGGCCTCCAGCACCTCGGCCGTGACCTTGGTCGCCGACCGGATGATGATGGCGTCGACCCCCGCCACGGCGTCGAGCAGTTGGTCAGCGGAGAGCTCCAGCCGGACGTCGACCTGGTGCCCCGCCTCCCGCAGCAGGTCGAGGCCGTTCTCGGCGATCTCCTCGGTGACCAGGACGCGACCCACGCGTCGATCTTCGCCGCCGGAGCGGCCGCCCCGCCAACCCGAACGCCGCGGGCTCGCTCGCCGACGTTCGTGTCGCGCTCAGCTACCGCCGAGGTCGCTCAGCGCGGCAACATCGGCCGGCGTCGGTCAGCCTTCGTCGTCATCGTCGCGGTCGGCGTAGATCACTCCGCCGGGCCACTCCGGTTCGTACACCTCGAGCACCTGGCGCGTCGGATTCTTCAGTCTGTAGTCGACATCGGAGGTCAGGTGCGCCTCGAGGGCGGTCCTGATCGAATCCCGCCGCAGCATCCTCATCGTGAACTCGAGCGCCTCCACCGATCCCGGCGGCCACGCGTCGATCACAGCGGCGAGAACCCGCTCGGCCTCCGGCCGGTTAACGTCATCGGAGCGGAGCTACTCCAGCAGGTCGGCGAGATGCGGCTCGAGCTCGGCGACACCGTAGAACCGCTCGGCGACCTCCGCGATATCGTCGAGCCGCCGTCGAAGCTCGAGCCGTCGCCACCCGAGCAGGCCACGCCGGCGACGAGCACCACCGCGCCCAGAGCCATCGCGCGCAACGTCAACCGGCGACCAGCTTGGCCAGCCGGGTCATGCCCTCCTCCAGATCGGTGTCGCCGAGGGCGCACGACACCCGTCCGTGACCGGGCGACCCGAACGCCTCGCCCGGCACCAACGCCACCTTGGCCTCGTCGAGGAAGATCTCGGCCAGCTCGATCGTGGTGGTGGCCGACCGTCCATGCAGGTCGACCCCGAGCAGCCCGCCGAGATTGGGGAAGGCGTAGAACGCGCCCTCCGGCATGAGGCAGCCGACGCCGGGGAGTTGGTTGAGCAGCCGGTGGGCGGTCGTGGCCCGCCGTTCGAAGGCCTCGCGCATCTCGAACACACGGTCGAGCGACCCGCTGACCGCGGCCAGGGCCGCCCGCTGGGCCACGTTCGACACGTTGGACGTCTGGTGTGACTGCAGGTTGGTGGCCGCCTTGATCAGGTCGAGCGGGCCGATCGCCCACCCCACCCGCCACCCGGTCATGGCGTAGGTCTTGGCCACGCCGTTGAGCACCACGCACCGCTCGGCCAGTTCGGGGACGACCGCCGGCATCGACGTGAACCGGTTGTCACCGAAGACGAGGTGCTCGTAGATCTCGTCGGTGACCACCCAGACGCCGCGCTCGACCGCCCAGCGCCCGATCGCCTCGACCTCTGACCTGGGGTAGACGGCGCCCGTCGGGTTGGACGGCGACACGAAGAGGAGGGCCTTGGTGCGAGGGGTCAATGCCGCGTCGAGCTGCTCGATCGTGACCCGGAACCCGGTGCGCTCGTCGGTGTCGATGACCACGGGTGCGCCGCCCGGGAAGGTGATGACCTCCGGGTACGTCGTCCAGTACGGCGCGGGCAGGAGCACCTCGTCGCCCGGGTCGAGGAGGGTGAGGAAGGTGTTGAAGACGGCGTGCTTGGCGCCGTTGGTGACCAGCACCTGGGCCGCATCGACGGCGTAACCGGAGTCTCTGGCCGTCTTCTGGGCGATGGCCTCCCTGAGCTCGGGCAGGCCCGGCGTAGCGGTGTACTTGTGGTTCCTCGGGTCGCGGCACGCCTCGACGGCCGCCTCGACGATGTGCTCTGGCGTCGGGAAGTCGGGCTCGCCCGCTCCGAACCCGATCACGGGTTCGCCTGCGGCCTTGAGCGCCCTGGCCTTGGCGTCGACCGCCAGCGTGGCCGACTCGGCGATGGCCCCGACTCGATTGGAGATCCTGTCCACGACCGCGATAGTGACACGCCATGGCCCGTGCCCCGGACGAGCCACCCGACATCGTCATCCCGGCCGGCCTGCGACCGGCCGACGGGCGCTTCGGCAGCGGCCCGTCGAAGGTGCGCGCCGATGCGGTGGCCGCCCTGGCCGCCGCCGGGACGACCTTCCTCGGCACCAGCCACCGCCAGCCCACCGTGCGCTTCAAGCTGGCCGAGCTGCGCAACGGGCTGGCCGAGCTGTTCGCCCTCCCCGACGGCTACGAGGTCTTGCTGGGCAACGGCGGCACGACCGCCTTCTGGGACGCAGCCTGTTTCGGGCTGATCGAGCGGCGGAGCCAGCACCTGTCGTTCGGCCAGTTCTCGGCCAAGTTCGCCGCCGCGGTCGAGGCCACGCCGTTCCTCGATGCGCCCGAGGTCATCACTTCGCCGCCCGGCACCCATCCCGACCTGGTCGCGTCGGACGCGGTCGACGCCTACGCCTTCCCCCACAACGAGACCTCGACCGGCGTGGCCATGGAGCCGGTCCGCCCGGCGGCCACCGGATTGGTCCTCGTCGACGCCACCTCGGCCGCCGCCGGCCTGCGCTTCGACCCGAGCCAGGTCGACGTCTACTACCTCGCCCCGCAGAAGGGACTGGCGTCGGACGGCGGGCTCTGGCTGGCCGCGTGCTCCCCCGCCGCCATCGAACGCATCGAGCGGCTGGCGTCGTCGGGCCGCTGGACCCCGCCGTTCCTCGATCTTCGCCTCGCCCTCGAGAACAGCCGGAAGGACCAGACCTACAACACGCCTGCGCTGGCGACGATCGTTCTCGCGGCCGAGCAGGTGCGGTGGCTGCTCGGACAGGGCGGCCTGCCGTGGTCCGCGGCCCGCTGCGACCGCTCGGCCGAGATCATCTACTCATGGGCCGAGGCGTCGGAGATCGCCGCCCCGTTCGTGGCCGACCCGGCCGACCGCAGCCACGTCGTCGCCACCATCGACTTCGTCGACGACATCGACGCCCTCCTGCTGGCCCGGATCCTGCGCGCCAACGGCATCGTCGACACCGAGTCGTACCGCAAGCTGGGTCGCAACCAGCTCAGGGTCGGCCTCTTCCCGGCCATCGAACCCGACGACGTGGCCGCGCTCACCCGCTGCATCGACTACGTCGTCGAGCGGCTGGCGAGCTGACGAGCACCACGTCGACGATCTCGACGTCCTCGAACTCCACGAGTGAGTGGTAGTGCGGGATCCCGTAGCCGGCGAGTGCTGGTCGAATCGCCGATTCGGCCGATGGGTCGGCCACCAACTGGTCGCCGCCCTCCTCTGACCGAACGCAAACTCGACGCACGACGCGCCGCCCGGCGGCGCGAGATGCGTCGAGTTCGTTCACCCGCCGCCTCCTCTGAAAACGGGCTCGCCCCGCCCACCGAGGCAGGCGGGGCGAGCGTCCGGCACCACCGCAGGGGGAGAGGACCCGGGGCGCCAGATCGTCTGGGAGGTCAGCCGCCGCCCGAGGCGTCCTCCACCTTCTGCTTGCCGGCCGAGATCCACGGCATCATCTCGCGCAGCTCGGCCCCGACCTGCTCGATGGGATGGTTGCGGCCGGCCTCCCGCAGCTCGCGGAAGCGGGGGCGGCCCCGCCGGCTCTCGTCGATCCACTCGTCGGCGAACTCGCCCGACCGGATGGCGCCCAGGATGACCTGCATCTTGGCCTTCACCGCATCGTCGACGACCATCGGGCCGCGGGTGAGGTCGCCGTACTCGGCCGTGTCGGAGATCGAGTAGCGCATGCCGCTGATGCCCTGCTCGTACATCAGGTCGACGATGAGCTTGAGCTCGTGGAGGCACTCGAAGTAGGCCACCTCGGGCTGGTAGCCGGCGTCGACCAGGGTCTGGAAGCCGGCCCGCACCAGTGCGGTCAGCCCACCGCACAGCACCACCTGCTCGCCGAACAGGTCGGTCTCGGTCTCCTCGGCGAAGGTCGTCTCGAGGACGCCGGCACGGGTGCCGCCGATGGCGTGGGCGTAGGACAGGGCCAGGTCGCGGGCCTTGCCCGTGGCGTCCTGCTCGATGGCCACGAGGCACGGCACGCCAGCACCCTCCACGTAGGTGCGGCGGAGCAGGTGGCCCGGCCCCTTGGGCGCCACCATGCAGACGTCGATGCCCTCCGGGGGCACGATCTGGCCGAAGCGGATGTTGAAGCCGTGGGCGAAGAACAGCGCGTCGCCGGGACCAAGGTTGGCGGCGACGAAGGCGTCGTAGGTGGCTCGCTGCTCGGTGTCGGGGACGAGCATCATCACCAGGTCGGCCTCGGCCGCGGCCTCGGCGATGGTCAACACCCGCAGCCCGGCCGCCTCGGCCTTCTCGACCGACGAGGACCCCTCGCGCAGCCCGACCCGCACGTCGACGCCCGAGTCCTTGAGGTTGAGGGCGTGGGCGTGGCCCTGGGAGCCGTACCCTATGATCGCCACCCTGCGCCCGGCGATAAGGGTCGGGTCGGCATCCTTCTCGTAGTAGACGTTGGCCGTCATCAGCTCGCCCTTCCGATGCTTCGCACCCTGGCCGAGGGGCGGGTGCCTCTCAGCAGCTTGGGCAGGGCGATGCGGCCGCTGCGCTGGAGCTCGACGATGCCGTAGTCGCGCAGCAGCTCCTCGAAGTCGTCGAGGGTGTCCGGGTGACCGTCGAGGCAGATGGTCAGCGCCCCGGGCGCCACGGCCACGATGCGACCCGCGTACACCTGCACCAGCTCGATGACCTGGCCCCGCACCTCGGGCGCCACCGACACCGTCGCCATGAGCAGCTCGCGCTCGACCGACTCGGCCGGCGACAGCTCCGAGATCTTCACCACGTGGATCAGCTTGAAGAGCTGCTTGGTGATCTGCTCGAGCGGCGAGGACTGGATGTCGACCACGATCGTGATGCGGCTGAAGCGCTCGTCGTCGGTCGGGGCCACCGCCAGCGAGTAGATGTTGTAGCCCCGTCGGGCGAACAGACCGGAGATGCGGGCCAGCACGCCCGCCTTGTTCTCGACCAGCACGACGAGGGTGTGGTGGGTGACGTCGGCCCCGGGCACCGCGCTCATGCCGGTGCTCCCGGGTCGGCGCCCCGCTGGGACGGGTGGACGATGATGTCGTCGTTGGAGGCCCCGGCCGGGACCATCGGGTACACCTTCTCCATCGGGTCGATGCGGAAGTCGATGACGACGGGGCGGTCGTAGATCTGGTTGGCCTTCTCGATGGCGGGCACGACCTCCTCCGGGTGCTCCACCCGCAGCCCGACGCAGCCCATGGCCTCGGCCCAGAGCCGGTAGTCGGGGACGTCGGGCGAGAGGTAGACCTCGGAGTACCGCTCCTCGTAGAACAGCTCCTGCCACTGCCGCACCATGCCCAGGTGGGCGTTGTTGAGGATGGCCACCTTGACCGGAATGCGGTTGACCGAGGCGGTCACCAGCTCCTGGGCCGTCATCTGGAAGCAGCCGTCGCCGTCGACCGCCCACACGACGCGATCGGGTCGGCCCACCTTGGCCCCGACCGCGGCGGGCACGGCGAACCCCATCGTGCCCAGGCCGCCCGAGTTGACCCACGTGTAGGGGTGGTTGAACCGCCAGAACTGCGAGGCCCACATCTGGTGCTGGCCGACGCCCGACACGACGATGGTGTCGTCGGGCGTGTGGTCGCGCAGCTCCTCCAGCACGTACTCGGGCTTGAGGGCTCCGCCGGGCTCCGAGCGGTCGTAGGTGAGCGGGTACCGCTCCTGCCAGGCCCGCACCTGGTCGTGCCACGGTGAGCGGTCGGCGAGGCCGCGGTCGTCCTCCGACAACGCCGCGTGCAGGACGGTCAGCAGCTCCTCGATGACGAGCCGGCAGTCGCCGACGATCGGGACGTCTGCCCGCCGCACCTTCCCCAGCTCGGCCGGGTCGATGTCGACGTGGATGATCTTGGCCTCGGGGGCGAAGCTGTCCACCCGGCCGGTGACCCGGTCGTCGAACCGGCTGCCCAGGGCGATCAGCAGGTCGGACCGCTGCATGGCGGTGACCGCGGTGTAGGTGCCGTGCATGCCGGGCATGCCCAGGGCCATTGGGTGGTCGTCGGGGAACGCGCCCCTCGCCATGAGCGTGGTGACGACGGGTGTACGGGTGAGCTCGGCCAGCCGGCGCAGGGCATCGGCCGCCCTCGCCTTGAGTATCCCGCCGCCGGCGTAGATGACGGGTCGGTGGGCGGCGAGGATCAACTCGGCCGCCTCCCTGATCTGGCGAGGATGACCCTTGATGTTCGGGCGGTAGCCGGGCAACCCGGCGGCCACCTCGTCATCGGTCGGCCACACCCAGTCCATCTGGGAGCGGGGGTTCTTCGGATCGACGATGTCCTTCGGGATGTCGACCAGGACCGGGCCGGGCCGGCCGGTGGTGGCGATGCGGAACGCCTCCCTCACCGCCCTCGGTATGTCGGCGGCCTCGGTGACGAGCTCGTTGTGCTTGGTGACCGAACGGGTGATGCCGACGGTGTCGCACTCCTGGAACGCGTCGGTGCCGATCGCCATCGACGGCACCTGGCCGGTGATGACGACCATGGGGACCGAGTCCATGTAGGCGTCGCACAAGGGCGTGACGATGTTGGTGGCCGCCGGCCCGCTCGTGACCATGGCCACCCCGGGACGCCCGGTGACGTGGGCGTAGCCCTCGGCCATGTGCCCGGCGCCCTGCTCGTGGCGCACCAGGATGTGCCGAAGCGAGCTGCCGAGGATGGCGTCGTAGACGGGGAGGATGGCCCCGCCGGGCAGGCCGAAGACCACCTCCGTGCCCTCGAGCTCGAGGGCCTTGATGAGGGCCTGTCCTCCGTTCATCCGCATGTCGGGCTGGGCTCCTGTCCGGCTGGTCCGAGGTGTTCTGGGCCGAGATATGAAAAGACCTCCCGGCTGGGAGGTCTTGGCGGCGCAGGCGCGGGTGTCCGCGCGCGCCTACGTGATGAGTACGAGAAGGTCGAGGCGCGAGGGCTGGCCGGCGGTCATGGCCCGGTCATGCTCCCACGCGCGGCGAGCACTGGGCAAGACGGATCGGCTACAAACGGGGCACCATGCCGGCACCGCGTCCGCCCCATCCTCGGCTGGCCCAGATGCTCAGGCCGTACCTGGGCGGCGCCCCGCTCCAGCAGGCGTTCGTCGCCCAGGTCGGCGGCAACCCGGCGATCGCCATCGCGGCGCTGCCGGTCGGTGTCATCAGCGTCCTCGTGCCGACCGGGTCGGTGGCCGGCCTGTTGATCGCGATCACGCTGAGCGCCGCCTTCGTGGCCTGGGTGCTGGCCGTCTACATCCCGATGCAGAGCCGGGTGGTCGCCGTCACCAAGGACGACATCGTCGTGCTCGATGCCTCCAAGCTCCGGTTCCAACCCAAGGGCGAGCTGCGCCGGCTGCCGCGGACGCACCGGTTCGGCGAGGTGAAGGGGTTCCTCGCCGGCCGGGTCGACCTGGGCGACAGCGAGGAGGCCTGGGTCTACAAGGGCTACGCGGGCACGGTCGACGTCATCGACGATCGGTTCAAGGACAAGCTGTTGCCCGAGTCGGTCGGGGTCGGGCTGCCCCCTCGGCAGCGGTTGACCGGCTGGTTTCGCCGCGACCGCTGAGGGCCGGGCCCTCGAACCGGGTCAGTACTGCAGGTTCGGCACCAGCCCGGCGCCGTCGAAACGGGCCCCACCGCTCGTGCCGTCGATCTTGCCCTTGCGGACGTTGAAGGCCTCGCCCATGGCCTCGATCGTCTGGACGCCGTCGCCGAGCGACACCGCGACATGGTGCGAGTTGAACAGCAGCGCCCCTTGGATGCTGCGGGCCTCGTCCACGCTGCGGCCGAGCCCGGCCGCCTCGATGGCGGCTCGCTGGCCCTGCGACCAGTTCCAGTCCCCCTTCAGACCGTCGAGCACGCCCAGCTGGGCCAGGGCCCACTCGACCAGCTCGGCGCAGTCGAACGACGCCGGGTCGGGGTCTTCGAGGTCGACTGTCGACGCCGTAGTGGTAGTCGTCGCCCTCCTGGGCCAGGCACAGCTCGACGAAGGCGTCGGCCGTGGCGGTGGCGCCGAGGCTGGGGGCGGGCTCGGTCGGACTGCCGGGGTCGGCACCGGCGTCCTGCGCCGGCCAGCTGCCGTGGACGAGCGACCCCGCACCCTGGTCGACGCCTCCCGTTTCGGACAGCCCACCGCCGGCCCGGAGACGGCGTACCTCGGACTCGGTGCGGGGCCCGAACTCACCGTCGATCGGCCCGGGGTCGTAGCCCAGGGCGGCCAGCTGCTGCTGCCAGGTAGGTGACCCACTCGCCCGAGTCGCCGGCGCGGAGATCCGGATAGCTCTCGATCATCGACACGCAATCGTCCTTTCCTCACTGGTTCCCGGCGACGATCGCGGGCCGGCGCTAACGGAGCGCTAGCCGGCGGGGCTAGGTTTGGCCCATGTGCGCTTCGTGCGAGGTGACCGAGACCGGGGTCTGCTTCTGCGGGACCAGCCTCGACCCGAACCCTGACCCGGACAACCGCCCTTGTGCGGTCAAGGGCGACACCGCCTACTGCGAACGCTGCCAGCACCAGGCCGGCATGGTGCCGATGGCGTATGAGCAGTCCGACGTGATCGAGTACTGACGCCTGTCCCGGCGAGCGGCCGACCGAACCGCGACTCGTAGCCTCCTCCGATGACGAGCCCCCGCGAGGTCGTCGCCCCCGACGGACGCGTCCTGCACGTGTACGACACCGGCGATGATGGGGTCGAGACCGACGCCGTCGTGGTCTGGCACCACGGCACGCCCCAGACCGGTGAGCCCCCCGAGCCCCTTCTGCCGATGCTGCGCGAGCGTCGCCTGCGCTGCGTCTCGTACGACCGCCCGGGGTACGGCGCGTCTGCCCCCCACCGCGGCAGGGACATCGCCTCGGCGGCGGCGGACGTGGCCGCCATCGCGGACGAGCTGGACATCGAGGAGTTCGCGACGATCGGCGCGTCGGGGGGCGGGCCGCACGCGCTTGCCTGCGCCGCGCTGCTGCCCGGCCGCGTCACGGGCGCGGTGAGCGTGGCCGGCCTGGCGCCCTTCGGCGCCGACGGGCTCGACTGGTTCGCCGGCATGGCGGAGGCCGGTGCGGCCGAGCTCCACGCTGCGGTCCGCGGGCCGGAGGCGCTGACGAACCACCTCGGCTCCACCGACTTCGATCCCGAGATCTTCACCCCGTCCGACCACGCCGCCCTGGCCGACGACTGGCGCGGGCTGGGCGCCATCGCGCAACAGGCGATGGCGAGCGGCTTCGGCGGCGTCGTCGACGACGACCTGGCCTACGTCGGGCCATGGGGGTTTCATCCGTCGGCGATCACCGCGCCCGTGCTCCTCGTCCACGGCGAGGACGACCGCGTCGTACCGAGCAGCCATGGCGAGTGGCTCGCCCACCACATCGACGGGGCCGAGCTGTGGCTGCGCCCCGGCGACGGACACGTCTCGGTCCTCAGGTCGTGCGCCGCGGCACTCAGCTGGCTCATCGACCACCGCGGCGGGTCAGGGCGCTCGCCGGAGTCGGCGTAGGGCGCACGACCTACGGCGCGGTGATCGCCCCCCGTTCGGCGCCCTGAGCCAACCGGGCGTACTTGGCCAGCACGCCCGACGTGTACCTGGGCGCCGGCGTCTTCCACCCGGCGCGTCGGCGTTCGAGCTCGGCCTCGGGGACGAGCAGATCGATGGTGTTGGTCGAGACGTCGATGACAATCCGGTCGCCTTCGGCGACCAGGGCGATGGGACCGCCGTCGACCGCTTCGGGCGCCACGTGCCCGACACAGAACCCATGGGTGCCGCCCGAGAACCGACCGTCGGTGACCAGGGCGGCGTCGCCGCCTCGACCCGCGCCCTTCATGGCGCCGGTGACGGCCAGCATCTCCCGCATGCCGGGCCCGCCCTTCGGTCCCTCGTAGCGGATCACGACGACGTCGCCGGGCTGGATGCCGCCGGCGAGGATCGTTTCCATGGCGGCGTCCTCACCGTCGAACACCCGGGCCACACCATCGAACCTCGTCGCGTCGATCCCCGCCACCTTGACCACCGCGCCCGACGGGGCCAGCGAGCCACGGACCACGGCGATGCCGCCGATCGGGTGCAGGGGATCCGACAGCGGATGGATGACCTCGCCGTCCGGTGGGGGCACGGCCGGCTGCAGATCGGCCAGGTTCTCGGCCATCGTCTTCCCCGTCACCGTGCGACAGTCGCCGTGCAGCAGCCCGGCCTCGAGCAGGTGGCGCAGCACGACCTGCACACCACCCACCCGATCGACGTCGATCATGTGGTAGCGACCGTGGGGCTTGGTGTCGGCGATGTGGGGCACCCGGGCGGCGATGCGGTTGAAGTCGTCGAGCTCGAGCTCGACGCGGGCCTCGTTGGCGATGGCGAGCAGATGCAACACCGCATTGGTGGACCCACCCAGGGCCATGGTGACGGCGATCGCGTTCTCGAACGCCTCCTTGGTCATGATCTGGCGGGGGCGCAGCCCGAGCTCGAGCAGGCGCACGACCGCCCGCCCGCTGTCTTCGGCGATCACCTCCCTGCGTGGGTCGACGGCCGACGGCGAGGACGAGCCCGGCAGGGCCATCCCCAGCGCCTCGGAGATCGAGGCCATCGTGTTCGCGGTGAACATGCCGGCGCAGCTGCCCTCGGTCGGGCACGCGGCGCATTCGATCGCCTTCAGCTCGGCGGCCGAGATCGACCCGACCCCGTAGGCCCCGATGGCCTCGAACACGCTCACGATGTCGACCACGGTCTCCCCCACCCGGCCCGGCATGATCGACCCGCCGTACACGAACACCGACGGAAGGTCGAGTCTGGCCGCGGCCATGAGCATGCCTGGCAAGGACTTGTCACAACCGGCCAGAGTGACCATCGCGTCGAATCGCTCGGCGTGCATGACCGTCTCGACCGAGTCGGCGATGACCTCACGCGACACGAGCGAGGCCCGCATCCCCTCGTGGCCCATCGAGATGCCGTCCGATACGGCGATGGTGGTGAACTCGAGCGGAAAGCCGCCGGCATCGCGCACGCCGTCCTTGGCCCGCCGGGCGAGCCGGCCCAGCGGCAGGTTGCACGGCGTGACCTCGTTCCACGACGAGCAGACGCCGACCTGGGGCTTGTCCCAGTCGTCGTCGGTCATCCCGATCGCCCTGAGCATGGCCCGGGCGCCCGCCCTCGCGAACCCGTCGGTCACCTCTCGGCTGCGGGGCTTCATGTCGGCCATGGCCGAAGGGTAGAACCTCGGACCCGCCCTAGAACCAGCCCTTGCGCCGGAAGAGCACCGCCAGGACCAGCCCGACGACGACCATGAGGGCCAGGGCCATCGGGTACCCGTAGCGCCAGTCGATCTCCGGCATGTAGACGAAGTTCATGCCGTAGATGCCCGCGATGAGGGTGCCGGCCAGGCCGATGGCGCCCCAGGCGGTGAGCTGGCGGACGAAGCGGTTGAGCTCGTTGGCGATGCGGGTCTGGTGCAGGTCGAGCAGCTCCTGGAGGTACTCCTTCTCGTCGTCGCAGATGTTGCGCAGCAGATCGAACTGCTCCTCGATGTCGCGCAGGTGTACGACGGCCTCCTCTGGCATCGTGCGCAGCCGGGCCAACCGGGCGTAGACCTGTCGGCTCTGCGCGGCCGTGGTCCGCACCGTCTGCAGGTCGTGCCGCACGCGGAACATCTGCTCGATGATCGTCTCCGACTCCTTGATCTCGCCGGCCCGAACCCGCCGTTCGAGCTCCGTGATGCGGCCGGCGTGTTCGCCGACGAACTCGTGGAGCCGCCGCACCAGCCCGGTGACCACGGCATGGGCCAACTCGACGCCGTTCTCGGGATGGAGCCGGCCGAGCTCGAGCCGTTCGAGCACGGCGCGCGTCTCGCGCCGCCCGACCTCCGGGTCGATCGACGGATGGAACGGGCCGTGCACGGTGACCAGCAGGCGAAGTCCGACGAAGTGCTTCAGGGGCAACAGGTGCACCCCGCCGTCGCGGCCGCGCTCGAGGCCGTTGACCACGACGAAGGCGTGGTCGGAGTAGACGTGCATCTTGGGGACCGGGATGCGCTCGGTGCACTCGTCGAGGGCCACGGGGTGGAAGCCGAAGAGCTCGCCCAGGATGGGCAGCGATTCGGTGTCTGGCCGCGGGACGTCGACCCAGCCGAAGCCGTCGTCGGCGGGCAGCAGCGACGCGAGCTCGGCGACCGAACACCGCTTGGTGCCATCCGGCGTGATCCACACCGCGTCCACGTCATCAACCCCTTTCGGGCTCCCGCCGCGCCGGGGACAAACGTACCGCTCGCGGGTCTGCCAACCTTAGGAGCCGGACGGTCTGGACCACGAGGGGGACGCGATGCAGGGGACGATGCAGGACTACCCGCTGACGCTGGTGCACTTCTTCGACCGCGTCGACAACCTGTACTTCGACAAGGGGGTGGCCACGGCCACCCCAACCGGGGTCGAACGCAGCAACTATCGAGACTGGGCGGCCCGCACCCGGCGGCTCGGCGGCGTGCTCGACACGCTCGGCGTCTCCGACCATGGGCGGGTCGGAACGTTCGGATGGAACACGGCCCGCCACCTCGAGCTGTACTTCGCCGCGCCGTGCACCGGCCGGGTGCTGCACACGCTCAACATCCGGCTGTTCCCCGACCAGCTCACCTACGTCGTCAACCACGCCGAGGACGAGGTCATCTTCGTCGACCGCTCGCTGGCCGCCCTGCTCTTCCCCCGAGTGCCTGGCTTCGGCACGGTGAAGCACCTGGTCGTCATGGACGACGGCAAGGGCGACATCCCGGCATTCGACGGCGGGCCCGAGGTCCACGACTACGAGGAGCTGCTGGCCGCCGCGTCGCCGGTGGAGTTCCACGTCGACGACGAACGGCAGGCGGCCTCGATGTGCTACACGAGCGGCACCACCGGCAACCCCAAGGGTGTGGTCTACACCCACCGGTCGAGCTTCCTGCACACCATGGGTGTGCTGAGCGCCGACAGTCTCGGGGTCCGCGAAACCGACACCGTGCTGCCCGTCGTCCCGATGTTCCACGCCAACGCCTGGGGGCTGGCCCACGCCGGCGTCGCAGCCGGCGCCAACCTCGTGATGCCCGGCGCCAACCTCACCCCACCGGCGCTGGCCGACCTGATCGAACACGAGCGGGTGACGGTGGCCGCCGGCGTACCCACCATCTGGATGGGCGTGCTCCCCGAGCTCGCCGGTCGCGACGTGTCGAGCCTGCGGGCCATCCCCTGCGGTGGCTCGGCCGTGCCCAAGGCGCTGTCGGAGGGCTACAAGGCGGCCATCGGGATGCCGATCATGCAGGCGTGGGGCATGACCGAGACCAGCCCGGTGGCGTCGGTCGGTCGTCTGAAGTCCACTCTGGTCGACACGACCACCGAGGAGGAGAAGATCGACCTGCGGGCCACCATCGGCCAGATCTCGATCGGCGTCGACGTCAGGGTGGTCGACCCCGTCACGCTCGAACCCCAGCCCCGCGACGGCGCGTCGTCCGGCGAGCTCCAGGTCCAGGGACCGTGGATCGCGGCCAGCTACTACAACGATCCCCGCGGCGCAGAGTCCTTCACCGAGGACGGCTGGCTCAAGACCGGTGACATGGCCACGATCAACGAACATGGCTACCTGCGCCTGGTCGACCGGACCAAGGACGTCATCAAGTCGGGCGGCGAGTGGATCAGCTCGGTCGACCTAGAGAACGAGCTCATGGGTCACCCCAAGGTCGCCGAGGCCGCGGTGATCGCCATCGCCCACCCCAAATGGCAGGAGCGCCCACTGGCCTGCGTGGTCGTCAAGCCGGGCGAGGAGCTCTCCAAGGACGAGGTGCTCGCCTTCCTCGAACCAAGGGTGGCCAAATGGTGGCTGCCCGACGACGTGGTGTTCGTCGACGAGGTGCCGAAGACATCGGTCGGTAAATTCTCTAAGAAGGACCTCAGGGCCAAGTTCGCCGGCTATCAGCTCCCCACCGCCTGAGCGGCCAGAATGCCATCGACCAGCACTTTTGCCGGCTGAGCCCTCCAGACGGGCCTTGCCACCCCTTGCCACGACTGGGCAGAGTCTGCGAGCCAGTGTGGCAGCACTGTGGCAGCGGATCCGCCTGCTGGACCCGCGGCCGGGGCCGGCGACGGGTCAGAACCGATCCCTGACGATCCCTGACCCCGCGGTGGTCGCAGTGACCTAAACGTTGGACCGACC
>JBOGGX010000122.1:0-2894 GCA_050744245.1 Acidimicrobiales bacterium | reverse complement strand
CTGATCGCGTCAGCCGATTCTCGAGTCAGGCCAAAGTCCAGAAGCCGCCCGACCGTACCGGGGAACGACCGACCATCGGTGGATACCAGTCGATCAAGCGGTAGCCCCATCCTCCCTGCCGACTCGGGCGCGGAGAAGAGTCGACGGCTCGGCTCGCTGGAGAGCGCAGGCGCAGGAGACAGCACGTTCGGGACATCGGTCGGGTGCGAGCGCGCGGTTAAGGCGCCGCGCTCTGCGCGCCGCGACCTCGGGGAACACGGTCACCCCGGCAGCGCACGGCTCACGCCATGCGAGGTCGAACGCGTTCCGAACGTCGGCCCGGACTTCAGGAGCTGGCCTGTTCTGTGGTCCGAGCGCTACGCGCAGCTGAACCAGCTGAAGAGAGACCGGCGCATGGCCAACCTCAAGCTCGATCGCGCAGGGCACGAGCAGGGCCCGGCCACCCTCGGCGTCTGAGGAGCTTCCGCGCTCGCCACAACGGCACCGCAACTGCACGCCGAGCTGTAGTCGGTGAGGCACGGCAGGCTAGCTACTTCGCCCTGAGAAAGTGATCGACGGATCCCTTGCGGGATAAGGGTTTCGTGGGGTGAGGGTGCTCGCGTTTTGGTGCGAGTGTCGTCATGATGGCTCCAACCCCTTACTGCACGAGGGATTGGAGCCATCGTGCTGCGTACCGTAAACCCGTCGCCGACCCTGTGGGAGTCGGTGATCCCCGAATGCCTGCGGGGGCTGCCGGGCTACCTGGCCGAGATCGACGCCTTGTTGGACGATCCCCGGTTCTTTGAGCCCTTCGGTGCGTTCTTCGATCCGGTGATCGGGCGCCCGTCGATCCCGATGGAGACCTACCTGCGCCTCATGTTCTTGCGCTACCGGTACCGGCTGGGGTTCGAGGCGTTGTGCGCCGAGGTGGCTGACAGCCTGGCGTGGCGGCGGTTCTGCCGCATCCCGCTGGGTGAGCGGGTGCCGCACCCGACCACGCCGATGAAGATCACTTCTCGGTGCGGGCCGGCCGCCATCGACGGGCTGAACGAGGCGCTGTTGGCCAAGGCGCACGGGCAGAAGCTCATCAAGACGGATCGGGTGCGGGCGGACACGACGGTGGTGGAGGCGAACGTGGCCTACCCGACCGACAGCGGCCTGCTGGCCAAGGGGGTGGCGAAGCTGGCCCGCCTCACCGCCAAGGTCAAGGAGGCGGGGCTGGCGGTGAGGACGAAGAGCCGGGACCGGACCGGGTCGGTGCGCCGCCGTGCCCATGGGATCGGGGCGTGGCTGCGGCGCCGCAGCGACGATGCCAGAGAAGAGGTGCGGGCCATCACCGGCGAGATGGCCGGCATCGCCGAGCACGCGGTGACCGACGCCCGGGCGGTGGTCCGCAACGCCCGCCGGGGGCTGCGCCGGGCCGGCGAGGGCGTGTCGGCCAAGACGGCGGCGCTCATCACCGAGCTCGAGCGCACCGCCGGTCTGGTGGAGCGGGTCGCCGCCCAGACCCGGGTGCGGCTGGCGGCGAGGTGCCCGAAGGGTCGACCCGGGTGGTGTCGCTGCACGATCCCGATGCCCGCCCCATCGCCAAGGGCCGCCTCGGCCGCCCGGTCGAGTTCGGCTACGAAGCCCAGCTCGTCGACAACGCCGACGGCGTCGTGCTCGATCACACGGTCATGGTCGGCAACCCGAACGACACCTTGCTGCTCGCACCCGCCGTTGCCCGCATCAAACAACGCTTCGGTCGCGCTCCTGCCGCGGTCGCGGCCGACCGGGGCTACGGCCAAGCCAGCGTGGAACGCGACCTCGAAGCCCTCGGCGTGCGCCGGGTCGCGATCCCCCGAGCAGGCCGCCCCGGAGCCGCCCGCCAAGCCGTCGAGCGTCGCCGCGGGTTCCGGCGGCTGGTGAAGTGGCACACCGGCAGCGAAGGCCGCATCTCGTCGGTCAAGCGGAGCTACGGGTGGCGCCGGACCCTCAACGACGGCCTGGCCGGCGCCCACACGTGGTGCGGATGGGGGATCCTCGCCAACAACGCCACCAAGGTCGCCGGCCTCCTCAGCCAACGCGACCAGCCCACCCCTCAGCAGCCCGAACGGCACGGCCAGCCGGACCCCGCCGCCACCGGCCCACCACCCGGGCCGCCGCCGCCAATCGCCGCCTGATCACCGCCGCCCGCTGCTCCTCTCGCGTCCGTCGGCCACCGAAACGGCCGAAACGAGGACCGAGACCGAGCAGCGGAGCGGGAGGGCAAGCGAACACGACCCACCCACGACCTCAGCGAGCAGGCAACACCGAGTTCTTCAGGGCGAAGTAGCTAGAAGGTCAATGGGTGACGCTGTGAGCGACAGTTCGGCGAGCGCCCGAGCCGTCCTGTCCTACACGCACGACCGTGTCGCATCGGTGCTCTCGACGGCAGCGCTGCAGCGGCCGGTGCAGCAGCCATCGCTTCGCTTGGTCCGGGAGCACGGTCGCGCGCTGGGCACCACGGTGATCCGGAGCGCAGTATGGTCCCGAGGGGCGACCCGTTGCAGTTCGAGGCAAACACCGGAGGCGTCCATGGCCGAGGACCCGAGCGAGACACGGCCGGCAGTTGTCGACCGTGCGACCTTCGAGCAGGAGCTGGAGGCCCTGCGGGCGAGGGAGAAGGCGCACACCCGTGAAGGCGACGCAATCGCTGCCGCCCGCCGCCGGCTGCCGATGGTCGAGGTCGCTGCGGACAGCCCGCTGCTCGGACCGCACGGCCCGGTAACCCTGCTCGACGCGTTCGAAGGGCGGCGCCAGCTCGTTGCCTATTAAAGAGGTTCGCCTAATAGAGTGACAGGCTGAGGTGTTCTTGAGACACTTGGGGCATGGTGCTTCGGGTGCTGGTGTTGCTCATCACGTTGGTAGCGGCAGCGGTGCGGTCCTCGCCCGCC
>JBOGGX010000121.1:0-7228 GCA_050744245.1 Acidimicrobiales bacterium | reverse complement strand
TGGTGGTCGGCGCGCCGCCGGCTCCACCGGCCGCGGCGGCCACGGCTGCGCTCTCCTGGGCCGCCGCCGCACTCTGCTGGGCGGCGGCTGCGGTCTCCTGGGCCTCCTCGACCGCCGCCTCCATCTCCGAGGTCTCCTCCTGGGCCGCCACGCGGGCCGCCGACTGGATCTGCGGCTTGAGCAGGGTCTGCCACAGGATGAACCCGGCGATCAGCGCGGCCAGGGCGAGGAGCGCGGCGGGCAGGAGCCACCTGGGCAGGATCTGCTCCTGCAGCATGGCGCCGTCGGTCGTCACCGGCGGTTGGCCCTCCCCGCTGATGATGACCTGGAACGGGATGGTCTTGGCCGGTCCCTTCAGGAACCGCTTCCTGGGGATGACCTCGATCTTGTGGAAGACGGCCGATCCGGGCGGCGCGACGACCGTGGGCGGGTTGACCTTCGCCGTGACCAGGTCGTCGGGGTCGATGACCGACACGCCGGCGTTGAGCGGCGTATTGCCGCGGTTGTCGACCGCGAGCTCGTGCCTGGCCCGGCGCCGGCCTCGCGACGTGCGGGGGAGGAGCTCGGCGGAGGTGTCGAGGAACGAGCCGACCTCGAGCTGACCCTCCTGGACGGTCGAGCCCTCGGGATCCTCCTTGGACCAGACGCGGACGCCGAAGGGCACCAGCCCGGCCGGCGTCTTCGGCGCCTTCGGGGGCTGGAACCTGATCGTCGCCGTACCCTCGGCCCCGGGGAACAGGTTGAGGACGTTGGGCTCCACCCGCGCGAAGGCGGCGGCGTCGCCCATCACGTCGACCACGAACTGGTCGACCACTCCGCCGGTGTTGCGGACCTTGATCTCGGAGACCGCTTCCCCGCCCGGATCGACGGCCAGGGCAGGGGTCAGCAGCGATGCGCTCGCGCCCATGGGGCCGGAACGTACCCTCTGGTCGCAGCCGGTCACCGGACGGAGGGGAACGAGGTCAGGCAACGGGAGCTTCCCCTTCGGGCAACCGGACGAGCCGTGAACCGGGTCGTCCCCCGCCTCGTACCCGAAGCCGATGCTCCCGCAGCCGATCTCACGTCGCGCGGGCCGTGTGCTTCTGGCCACGGTCACGCTGCTCGGTTCGCTCGCCGTCGGCATCGGCCGTTCGGGAGCGGAACCCAACGCAGGCGACCTCGACGTTTCGTTCAACACGACCGGCGTGGCCGAGACGGCGATCGTCAACAACATCGCCGCCGACGACATCGCCCGCACCGCGCGCGGCGAGCTGCTGGTGCTGGCCAACAGCGACGTGTGGCGGTTCGACGCCGACGGCGACCTCGACACCGGGTTCGGTGGGAATGGGAAGGGCGTGGTCGATGTGGCGACCGACCCGCAGATCTTCCCGACCCGGCTGGCGTCGATGCCGGACGGGCGCTTCGTCGTCGCCGGCTTCGTGGCCGCCGCAGGTGGGCCCACCCTGGGCGCGGCCAGACTCCTGGCCGACGGCCGCATCGATCCGAGCTTCGGCACCGATGTCGACGACGACGGCGGCGCCGACCAGATCCCCTTCCTCCCGCCCGGCTCGTTCGACACCTCGTCCGGCAACGTCGGCCTGGTCCTCCAGTCGACCGGTCATGTCGTCCTGATCGGGGTGGCCGAGACCGGGGCCGGGTTCAACGAGACGCCGGCGGTCGGCCGCATCTCCCCCGACGGCGTGGCCGGCGACGTCCGCGTCATCACCCCGCCGGCCGGCTCGTCCACCACCTTCCGCCCGCTCGACGCCGCGGTCACCGCTGGCGACGGGATGGTGATCGCCGTCGGCGGCCAGGTCCCCGATGCGGTGGCCGCCGTGCGGCTCGAGTCCGATCTCGACCTCGATCCTGGCTTCGGGGGCGACCTCGAGGGCACCGAGGGCGACCAGCTCATGCTCACCCGGGTGACCACCGAGCCCGAACTTGACCGGGAGTTCGGGGACGGCGGGGTGGCCGCCTTCACCGGCGGCGGCGACGACGCGGGCGAATCCGTCGCGGTGGCCCCGGACGCCGCGGTCATCGTTGGAGGAAGCTTCGAAGGCTGCGAGTCACGGCTCGGGTTCGTGCTCCGCCGCGACGAGGACGGACGGCTCGACACCGGGTTCGGCGGGAACCGATCGAGTTGCGCCGGCTTCGCCAAGCCGGGCGTCGTCCACTTCAACCATCCCGTCCACGGCGTGACGGTCGACTCGGGTGGCCGCGTCCTGGCCGTGGGCGAGGACTTCGACGGCGGCACCGGCGCGTTCGGCGTCGTGGCCCGGCTCACGCCCGATGGGGCGGCTGATCCGACTTTCGGCAACGGCTTCCCCGTGCGGATCGACGCGCCCGACGACGGCATCGAGCTGCGGGCCGTCGCCGTCGACGACGAGGACCGGATCGTGGCCGTGGGCACCGGCGACGACTTCCAGGCCTCGCTCGGCCGCTTGTTCGAGATGATCGTGGTGCGCCTGCTGCCGGACGGGTCACCGGATCCGTCCTTCAACGACGGGGAGCCGGTGCAGATCCCGTTGGACTTGGGGCAGGCCGAGGGTCGGGCGGTCGCGGTCGCGCCCGACGGCAAGATCGTCGTCGCGGGGTCGCGGTTCGAGATCGCCGACAACGTCTGCTGTGGCCAGCTGGTCGTGGCCCGGCTGAACGAGGACGGATCCCCCGACGAGGGATTCGGATCGGGCGACGACGACTCGCCCGGTGTGCTCTTCGAGACCATCGGCGACGCCGTCAACCGGGCCAGCGGGGTCGCCGTCCGGCCCGACGGGCGCATCGTCGTCGGCGGTCTCGCCGCCGACGAGCCGGCGTCACCGTTCGCGACCGTGCTGCAGGTCCTGGCCGATGGCTCGCGGGACCCGTCGTTCGCCGACGACGGTCTGTTCACCACCCGGGACACGTTCCCGGCATCGGTCGGCGGGCTGGCGTTGGACGACACCGGCAACGTCGTCGTCGCCGGCGGTACGACGAGCGGTGACGTGCTGGTGGCCCGGCTCACCGCGGCGGGCGAGCCCGATGCTGCGTTCGGCGCGGCCGGGCTCGTCCTGACCGACCTCGGCGGCGGCGAGGCGGCCGCCGGCGTTGCGCTCGACGGTCAGGGGCGGATCGTCATCGGCGGCGGCGTCGACGACGAGCGCGGGTCGCGGGTGCTGGCCGCCCGGTACCACCCGGTCACGGTCGTCGCGCCCGAGCCCGAGGAGCCGGAGCCCGATCCGGAGGAGCCGGCCGATCCGCCACCGCCACCGGTCGTCACCCCGACCGTGACCTTCAATCCCCGCGTCGGGCGAGCGGGCGAGACGACGGTCGCCACCGGGACCGGCTTTCCGCCCGGCGCCACCGTCACCTTCGACTGGTCGCAGGGCATCGACTCGATTCCCCCGACGACCGCCGGACCGGACGGCACGTTCATCCTGAGCGTGCTCGTCCTGCCCAGCGAGACCTTCGGGAACCGCACGCTCACCGCGGCCACGACCGACCCGGCGACCGGCCTGCCGTTGACCGCCGCCGCGCCCTACCTGGTGGCCGCCGGCACCACCCAGCCCGGCGACTTCGTCGGCCGCCGCTGACGTTGCCCTTTCGGGCAAGTCGACAGGGCCGGAAGTGCGCACCCAGTGACTCCCCCCGCTACGAGGCGTAGCATCTAGGTAGGCCGGCGTTGGGATCGACGCCGGCCCCGGGGTGGGGCGGAGTCCCGAGGAGGGAAGGGATGCGGGTAGTGCGCGGACGGCGCCTCAACGGGGTGCACCGACGGGTCGCGCCCGCCCTGGCCGGGCTGCTGATCTTCGGCACGGTCGCCGGTGTGGACGACGCGGGCCGCTCGGCCCGGCTGGCCGGCCTGGCCCAAGCGCCCGGACCGCCTGCGGTGCCCGAGGACTATCTGGCGAGGGGACGCACGACCCTGGTCGGTGACGCCGACAGCTTTGTCCTCCAGGTCGAGGACGACTCGGGCATCGCCATGTCCGACGACGGCCGCTTCATCGCCTTCTCGAGGCTCGATCCCGGTGCCGATCCCGACGAAGACCCCGACATCTCGAACGTCTACATCACCGACCGGGACACCGACCAGAACGGCCTCTACGACGAGCCCGAGGGAACCTCGACCACATTGGTCACCCTGGGCTTCGTCCAGGGCGGGGTGACCCTGTTCTTCCGGGCCCAGCCGACACCCGGACCCGGGCGCGAGCCGGCCGACGGCGACAGCTACGAACCCGACATCTCGGGCGACGGCCGGTTCGTTGTGTTCACGTCGGTCGCGTCCAACCTGATCCCCGACAGCCAGGACTTCAGCGGTCTCGACGTCTACCGATGGGACCGGCTCGCCCCCGACGCGCCGCCGGTGTGGGTATCGAGCCGGGCGCCGACTGGCTTCGATGTCGAGGAGTCGTTCGAGCCGACCATTTCCGACGACGGGACGAGGGTCGCGTTCAGGCACGACTGCAGCTTCGGCGGAACCTCTATCCGAGCGTTCGCGGCCGCCGTGCCTGCCCTCTGCAGATTCGACACGATCCTCGTACAGCGCATCCAGGGATCAGCCTTGCTGGGTGAACCGGAGATGGTCCCTCTGGAGGACCCGAACTTTCCCGGCGGCAACGGCGTGCCGCTGGTCTGCCAGACCCAGCAGACGCCGGTGCTCAGCGGCGATGGAGCGTTTGTCTTCCTCGTGGTGAGGGGGGCGACGAATCAGTTCAACTGCCAGGAGCTCGAAGACCATCTCCTGGCCCGCTTCGACCTGGCGAATCCGAACACGATCACGGCGCTGCCGACGGTGTTCGATGGCGTGACCATCGGCGCGTTCAGCGACGAAAACTTCAATGAGGTGATCAGCGACCTGTCCGCGTCTCGGAATGGCCAACATCTCGCGTTCAGTGCCGAGTTCGACGGCGAGCGGCAGGTGTTTGTTCGCGACCAGGCCTCCGGCACGGTCGAGCTGATCTCAGGTGTGGGGGGTCAGCTCGGTGTGTGCAGCGGCGCCGAGTGCTCACCGGACAGCCGCCGGCCTTCTATCTCGAGCGACGGCCGCTACGTCGCCTACACAACTCGGGCGTCCAACGTCCTCAGGGTCGACGTCGACCCCAGCCGACAGGTCGTCGTGCGCGACCGCCTCAACCCGTCGGCCGAGAACGAGTTGGTCTCGGTTGGGGAATTCGTCCCGAATGGATCGTTTCCCCAGGATCCGCTGCCTGAGGACTTTCTCGGCAACGCGGAGAGCGACGCCGCCGCCGTCTCGTCGCACTCCGGCGCCCTGGGTGTCCCGAGTGGTCTGCCCTTCGTCGCCTTCGTATCCTTCGCCAACAACCTCGACGACGTCGCCGACCCCTTCGGCGCGTTCGACGAGGATCTCTTCGTTCGGTCGTTCACCAGCGCCGAGCTGCTGGGCACGACCGTGCCATTTCCGTTCGACGACGTCGCTGTCGGAACGACCAGGACGAAGTTCGTCGATTTCGAGGCCAACCCGTTCGGGTTCGGTCCGGTCATGGCCAGGCGGGCCTTCTTCGACCCAACGCCGATCGACTTCACCCTCGGCCCACTCGGATGCCCCGCAGTGCAGCCAGGAGAGATCTGCAACATCCTGGCCCTGGCCCGGTTCCATTCGACCGCCCTTGGGGAGCGTCGACAGCCGCTGTTCGTCGAGTTCGACTCGAACCCGACGATCGTGGAGCCTGACGAGGTCGCGAAGCCGCAGTTCGCGTCCCGGGTCCTGGTCGCCGTGGGCGCCCCGGGCGGACTCGTGTTCGAGCCGTCGACCCTCGCCTTCGGGGCCCAACCGCTCGGAATCGCGACGGCCGCAACACCTGTCACCGTTCTCATCCGAGGCGAACCGCCCGACGTCGGCGGGGTGACCTTCGCGGAGATCGTTGTCACGGGACCGGGGGCGACCGACTACACCATCACGGCAGATGACTGCCTCGGGCCGACCGGGGTGCGGCTGGGTGACCCGTGTGTCGTGACCGTCGTCTTCACGCCGTCGGCGATCGGCGACCGGCCGGCGTTCATCGAGTTCCGGAGCGGCGGCAGCGGATCGGTCGACCTCGTCGAGCTCACCGGCTCCGGCATCCAGCCGAGCATCATCCTCAACCCTGCCGTCGTCCACTCGGGCGGGGTGATCGGGGTCGAGGGCCTCGACTGGCCGCCCGGTGCAACGGTGCGGCTCACGATCCCCGCGCTGCCGCCGGTCGACGTCGTCGTCCGGCCGGACGGCACGGTCGAGCTGCCGACCGTGATCTTCTACAGCCGCAACTTCGGGCCCCGCGAGGTGATGGCCGAGGTCGTCGCCACCCCGGCGGTGCGGCTGGCCCAGCCCGTGATCCTGCTGGTGCAGGCTCCGGGCGCCGACGTGGTCGACCTCATCGGCCGCAACTGATCCTCTGTCGCTCGCTAACGCGTGGTTAGCGCCGTCGTGCGACGGTGCCGCCATTCGAAGCCAACGACGAGGAGCAGGATCATGAGTACAACAGGCGGAGGTCGACGAGGGCCTGACCTCACGGCGAACCGGCTGGTCCGTCAGGTGCGGCCGCGGCCCGGTCGGCCCAGCGGGGCGGTGAACTTCACGGGACTTCTCGGTCCGAGCGATCGCCCGGGGCACGTGCGGCTCTACGTCGACCCGGAGATGCGGTCCTGGCTGGAGGTGGCCGAGGGCGACATCGTGCACCGCGAGAACCTCGACGACCGGCCGGGGACCGGCGGCGGCACGGTGCTGTGGGTCAAGAAGGATGCAGCCGTCGGCCACGGCGGGCGCTCGGCCCGCGTGATGCAGGGTGAGCTGCTCAGCGGCGAGATCATCACGCGGTACCTGCCGAACACCGTGACCGACGACATGATCGTGTCGGCCTTCACCACGACGATGGTCTGCGCCACGATCGCCATCACCTGGAACCTGTGTGTCACGCCCTCGTGCGAGGACATCAGCGTCCCGCTGATCTGTGACGAGGATGACGACGACCGGGACGACGACGACGACGACGATGACGATGACGACGATGACGATGGCGACGGCGAGGGCCCGGACGATCCCGGCGACGAAGAGCCGGAAACCGAAACGCCCGAGGGGTAGCCGTGGGTGGTCGAGGCCGCACCGGCCCTCGCCGGACGGCGCCGCTGCGACCGGCTGACGTCGTCCCGTACCTCATCGAGTCGGGGCTGCTCGACCCGCACACCGTCGTGAGAGACGGTGTGCGGGTGGTCGAGCGTTCCCGGCGCAATCTCAACTATCTCGTCCACACGGGCGAGTCCGGGTACTTCGTCAAGC
>JBOGGX010000120.1:0-3574 GCA_050744245.1 Acidimicrobiales bacterium | reverse complement strand
GACGTAGGTGGCGTGCCGGTCGAGCGACACTCGAGCACGGTCGTAGCGCATCGTGGTGCGCGGGTCGGCGTGACTGGCCGCCTCTTGGACGTCGCGGAGCGGCACGCCGGCGTCGAAACTGGTGCAGTGCGGTATTCCAACCATGTCGAATGCCTTGCCCTTCGACTCGACGCGTTGCATCTGGTGAGCTTTCAGCGGGGTGTGGCATTGGCGGCAGTGATGGCCGCGTAGTTGGCCCAGTCACCGCCGGCGGCGTGGACCCAGTCGACTGCAGTCCGCACGGTGATGCCCAGCAGCTCGGCGAGCACCACGGCGGGGACCTGGGCGGCGAGTTGCAGTTGCGCAGCACGCCTTGCCGCTCGCGCGTCGATCCCGAATACACCGAGTCGCTGACCGAGTCGGTTGGCGGTGATGGGCCGACCTGGCCGGTGACCGGGGAACAGCCAGCGACTCGGGTTGGTCGAGCCGATCCCGACGTGGTGAGCGCGGCCGGTGGCGACGAGGCCGGTGACGTGGGCCGCGAGCGGCTCGGGAATGAGGACGGCTTGGGCGCCGAAGCGGACCGAGACGTCGGTGGCGGTGATGGTGACTGCATCGACGGTCATCACCGCGACGCGACTGAGCGGCTGGGCGTAGAGGAGCACGAAGCTCCCGGCGACTCGGTCGGCGACGTCCACGCCGGGGTGGCGTAGGAGCGTGGCGATGATGGCCCAGCGGTGCTCGGCATCGAGGGCGTCGCCGGGCCCGGAGCGCACCGGCGGGACGACCAGCTTGGTGCTGAGGTTGCGCTCAGCGGTCCATTCGACGAAGTGGTGGACGTCGTGGCGTGAGCGCGGGCCGGTGGCGAGCCACAGGTCGAGGTCGGTCTGGGTGCAGGCGGCCAGCGTGATGCCGTGGGCGGCGAGCCAGTCGAGGAAGCGCACTGCGCCGAGGACCTGGTTGCGGGCGTGGCTGATGGCGGTGCGTTCGGTGCTGTGTTGCTCGGCTCGGCGCCGAACACGGTGCAGCACCCGCCAGGTGGCAAAGGCGGCGACGGTCTTGCGGTCTTCGGGGCGGTCGATGGCGGCGACGGTCTGGGCGTTGAGCCGCTCGAGGGTGATGAGCTTGTCGTCGCGGGGAGCGAGGACGCCGTGGGCCACGAGCATCTGTCGGATGTGGTTGGCCGCCATCGGCCGGGGATGGTCGTCGAGGGCTTCGTGGGACAACGCCATGGTGCCCGCGGCCAGCTCGGCGAGGATGGTGGCGCCGGCCCCTTGGCGCAACCAGTTCAGCGCCTTGCGCGGCGTCGGCGAGGAGATGATCGTGTCGCGGACGCCGATGAGGGCGGCGGGCACGACACCGTCGGGACCGGCCATCGCCTCGGTGGCGCGCCGGGCGAGCGCGCATCGATCGCAGCGGCCCCGCTCGTAGAGCTTGTCCTCGCGCCCGCACACCGAGCAGGTGTGCATCGGGGCAAGCCCGGCGCAGTCGCAGCATCGGCTGGCATCGGGGCCCGGTGGTGACACCAGCCGGCGCTCGACGCCGCAGCCGGCGCATGTTCCCCGCCGCCGCAGGGCGGCGTTGTAGCAAGGGTCGCACACCGGGCCTTCGGCCCAGCGGGCGGTCGGTGGCCGGTCCTGGCCGCAGTGTGCGCAACGCGCCGTCGCTCGGGGCACGCAACGAAGACAGGCCGGCGTGCCGGCTTCCACCCCTTGGCACGGCCGGCTTCGCCCGCATTGGCCACAGACGGCGACGGGCAACGTGTAGCAGTTGACGCAGATGTCGCCGTCGGTCGCAGTGGCCTGCACGCAGATCCGCTCGACGCGCCCGCATCGTGCGCAGGCCCGGCGGGGACGGCGGTCGGAGCGGTTGTAGCACGAGCCGCACAGGGCCCGGCCGCCCTTTGTTGAGGTGATGGGCCTCACTCGACCGCATCCATCACATGGCCTGCCGTCGGCCCCCATTCGTTCAGCGTTTGTCGTCGCGCACGATGCGGGCTCGGCGCGGCCGCAGGTCGCGCGCCGACGCCGACGCTGCCGGCGCCGTCGACGTCGCCGTCCTCGACGCGCGGCGGGACTCGACGGTGACCTCGACGAGGTCGGCCGGGGTGACGGCCAGGATGTCGCACAGCGCCGCCAGCGTCGTGAGGTTGAGCCGCTCTGGTGTGCCGGTCACGAGCCGATAGACCTGCTCGCGGGACAACCCCACACCCCGCTCGGCCAGCAACGGTCCGAGCTCGGTGGTGGCGAACATCCCCCGGGCGGCCATCACCGCCCGCAGATGCCAGCGGTAACCGACGGTGCGTGTCATTGGTCCTCCTCGAAGGCGCGGGCCAAGGCCTCGCGCATCACCTTGTTCTTGTAGTCGCCCGACACCGAGGTGTAGATGGCCGTCGTCGACGCCCACGAGTGGCCCACCTGTTGCTGGACGAACAGCGGATCGATCCCGTCTTCGACGAGATGACTGACATAGGAATGACGCAAACAGTGCGGGGTCAGCTCGGCTGGCAAGCCCATGGCGTCGCGGTAGGCGGCGAAGCGTTCGTTGATGTGGCGCACGCTGATGCGACCTCCACGCTCGGTCAACCACAGCGCCCCGCTCGCCCCCGGCTCATAGAGAGGCCGGACCTCAGCGAGATACTCCTGCACCGCCTCGACCGCCCACCCCATGACGGTCGCCACGTTGCGTCTCCGCGGCGGGCTGCCCCGCATCGCCTTGCCGTAGCGCACCGACAACATCCCGAAACGGCCGAGCTCGGGGGCGGCGGGGTTGGTGGAGAAGTCAGTGGTGTCCAACATGGCCGCCTCCCGGCGGCGCAGCCCCCACGCGTAAGTGACCTTGAACATGGCGGTGTCCCGCCACGCCGCCAGCCCGCCCTTGCGGCCATGGGCCCGGGCGGCGGCCACCCGGTCATCAGCGAAGTCGAAGAACGCCTGCAGCTCGTCGCGGGTGAAGGGACGGCGGGCCGGGTCGCCCTCGTAGTCGGCGACGTGATCGGCGGTGTTCCAGTCGTGGCAGATCTGGCTGGGATGCTCCCGCTCCTCGCATTCGGCCGTCCAGCCATAGCGGGCGTCGCAGGCGAAGTCGCAGAACATCGCCACTGCGTTCTGGTAGGCCCGGATGGTGGTGCGCGACCGGCCAGCCGAGCGCAACGACACCGACCACTCCTCAATATCCGCCGGCCCCCACTGCCAGGGGTAGGCGCCGGTGAAGTCCTGGAAGCGCCGCAGTGTCTTGTCCCGGCTGTCCACCGTCGGCGGCGCCAACAGCCGGCTCTCCTGTTGCAGCCGCCAGCCCGCCAGGATCGCCTCGAACACCGCCGCCTCGGGGTGCAACAAGGTGGCGCCGTCGACGAGCACCAGCCGCGCCGACTGACCCGCTCCAGCCACCAGCATTCCGCCTCTCCGCCCGGCACCATGCTGGGTGCTACATCGTTGCACCTAATGCAACCAAAGGGGGTGGATGCCCTTACGTCACAAGGAGTATCGGATGATCGGCCGGTCGCTCAAGCGGCTACGACAGAACCGAGATCCCATATGGTTGCTCGATACTCGACCCTGTCGAATGATGCACCACATGCAACTGTGCCCAGTTG
>JBOGGX010000119.1:0-3137 GCA_050744245.1 Acidimicrobiales bacterium | reverse complement strand
GTCTGCGCGAGCGCATCCAGCTCGAGCTCGTGGATCGCCATGAGTTCCGGTCGGGGGCGGTCGCCCTGCGATACCGGCCCACGCGAGTTACGGCTTGACGTGATTTGTCCTGGCACGTTGGCCGCTGCCTCGCGACGGATCGACGGTTCCCGCGCCGAGACCCAAGCCGACCGCACAGAATCACCTGCAAGCACCGATTCCTCGCCGACCAGAACCAACGACGGAGCTGGTCGTCGGTGACGCTCCGGGCAACGTGGCGACTGCCAGGTCAGTGGCCACGACCTCGACATTCCGAGCCAAGGAGGGGGCGTTATCGAGTGACCATGGCGCTCGACTCCGCCGGAACTCGAGCGGTCCGCTGGTTCCCGATTGACGGCGGACAGTGGATACTCCCGATAGACGGACACGAGAGTCCCGGCTGACGGACACCGGTCCTCCCGGTGGGCGACACGAGATCTCCCGGACCGTCCACCAACACGATCCACCCGGCGGGTGGGCTCGCGGTCTCTGACCACCACCGAGCCCCCACCGGGAGGACCGTTGTCCAAGTCTGACAAGGAGATCATGGAGATCCTCGAGGCCTTCGACCTCACCCACTGCGCCCAGTCAGCCGCCGCCCTGGCCGGCTGTGACCCCAAGACCGTCCGCCGCTACGCGGCCCAACGCGATGCCGGCCGCAACCCGCTCGAGCGGCGTCGCCGGCGGCGGGCCATCGATCCGTTCCTGGAGAAGGTCGAGGAGCTGGTCGAGTGCTCCGGCGCCAAGATCCGGGCTGACGTCGTGCACCGCCGCATCGTGGCCATGGGCTTCGCCGGCGACGAGCGATCCACCCGCCGAGCGGTGGCCGAGGCCAAGCAGCACTGGGCCACCCAGCATCGTCGCCGCTACCGCCCCTGGGTGCCCGAGCCGGGTATGTGATGCCAGTTCGACTGGGGCGAGGGGCCACGCGTCGGCGGGCGGCGCACCAACCTGTTCTGCGCCTGGTTGGCGTGGAGCCGCTATCGGGTGGTGATCCCGACCTGGGACCGCACCATGGCGACGTTGCTGGCCTGCATCGACGCCACCCTGCACCGTATCGGCGGGACGCCGACCTATTTGCTCACCGACAACGAGCGCACGGTGACGATGGACCACGTGGCCGGCGTGGCCGTGCGCCATCACGAGATGGTGGCGGCCGGCCGCCACTACGGCTGCGTGGTCGAGACCTGCGTGCCCTATGACCCCGAGTCCAAGGGCGGCGTGGAGGCGACGGTGAAGATCGCCAAGCGTGATCTGGTGCCCACCGAGGCCAACCTGGTCGAGGAGTACGTGAGCTTCGCCGCCCTGGTCGAGGCCTGTGCGCAGTTCTGCGAGCGAGTCAACGCTCGGCCCCATCGCGAGACGGGGCGGGCCCCCATCGAGATGCTGGCCGAGGAGCGGTCACACGTGCACGTGCTGCCGACCCAGCCCCACACCGCCGCGCTTGGCCAGACCCGGCGGGTGGAGGACGACCAGACCATCCGCTGGGGCTCGGTGCGCTACTCGACCCCCGACGGCCACCAGGGCGCCGAGGTGTGGTGCCGGGTGGAGGGCGACGAGTTGGTCATCGTCGGGCGGGGCTCGACCGGGCTGGGCGAGATCGCGCGCCACCGGTTGTCGACCCCCGGCCATCCCCGCATCGCCGACGAGCACTACCCCCACCATCGGGCCGGCAACGGGCCACGACCGCCGAGACCCAAGGCCCGCAGCGACGCCGAGGCTGGGTTCCTGGCCCTGGGAGACGGCGCCGAGCGCTGGCTCATCGAAGCGGCGGCCTCCGGGGCCCAGCGGGTGCGCACCAAGATGGCCCGAGCCGTCGAGCTGGCCGCCCTGTTCGATGCCGACATCGTGGACCGTGCTCTCGGTCTGGCGGCGGTGGCCGGCCGCTTCGACGACGGGGACCTGGCCTCGATCCTCGACCGCCTGCGGGTCGAGGACGCCGCCATCGAGGTCCTCGCCGCCGTCGTCGCCGACGAGACCCACTCCACCCAGCCCGGGACCGGTTCATGGAAGGACCTCGGGCGATGAGCGGCGAGGTGGCACCGGTGATGATGGCCGCCGAGGACGCCGTCGAGCTCGGCGAGATGCTCGAGTTCCTCCACCACTGGATCGACGACGCCCCCGACGCCCTGGCTGAGGGGCTGGGCCGCTTCACCGGCGGCGGCTTCGGCATCGACGAGCTGGCGGCCGCGCTGGCCCGCTTCGCCTTCCTGCTCGGCGGCGACGGCGAGCGCTTCGTCTACGGCGGTGAGCGATGAGGACGGCCCCGGCGATGCCCGATGAGCTCACCGCCGTGCTGCGGCGCATGCGCCTGCCCTACGTGCGCGCCGCCGCCCCCGAGGTGCTGGCCACCGCCCGGGCCCAGCGCTGGGACCCCGCCGAGGTGCTCCGGGTCCTGCTCGAAGAGGAAGTGCGCGGTCGAGACGCCGCCACCCGGCGCCAACGACGCAAGGCGGCCGGCTTCCCGGCCGGCAAGACCTTCGAGTCCTGGCGAGACGACGACTCCAGCATCCTGGCCGCCACCCAGCAGGCGCTGCGCACCCTGGAGTGGGTGGGGCGGGCCGAGAACCTGGCCGTGGCCGGCCCGTCGGGCACGGGCAAGACGCACTTCGTCGAGGCGCTCGCCCATGCCGTCATCGATGCCGGCATGAAGGTGTCCTGGTTCACCCTCGAGTCCCTCACCGTCACCATCGGTCGGGCCAAGGTCGATGCCAGCACCCCCAGGGCCGTGGCCCGCATCTGCCGCTCGGAGCTCATCGTGATCGACGACATCGGCATGCTTCCCGCCGGACAGGACGCGGCCGAGGCCTTCTACCGGGTCGTCGATGCCGCCTACGAGCGCCGCTCCGTCGCTGTCACATCCAACCTGCATCCCAGCGGCTTCGACACGATCATGCCCAAGGGCCTGGCCACGGCCACCGTCGACCGCCTGATGCACCACGCTCACCTCGTCGTCACCGAAGGCAACTCGCACCGGCTGGCCGAAGCCATGGCCGGCAAGGGGGTGGTGCCACTCAACTGAGCTACCGACCGGGAGATCAGCTGTCCGCCCACCGGGAATCCTGCTGTCCGTGGGCCGGGAGGCCTGATGTCCGCCGAGCAAGAGTTCCTGATGTCCG
>JBOGGX010000118.1:0-2448 GCA_050744245.1 Acidimicrobiales bacterium | reverse complement strand
GGTCAGGTCGCATCGGCGGTCATCCTCTGGACTGGCCTGCCCACCTGACGAACAGGCACGGCCGGTTCGCGGTGCGCCACAAGGTGTCGAACTGCCCGGTGAGCGGCCCCGACTCGCGCCGGGCATGGCTCGTGCCCGATGACGTGTTCTCAGTCCACTGGATCACGGTGAGAGACGTGGTGGCCATGCGCGGTGCGAGCATCCGTCGAAGTCCTGATCGTCCGAGCCGGCACTTTCAGGGTTTGCCCGATGCGCCTACGCGGGCTCGATTCGTACCTTCCTCTCAACCCGTTCTGACCCTGATATTGCAGCCCGACATCCACAGCGCCGCGAGGCCTGTAGCGGGAGCGTGAGTGAGCGGGTTGCGGGTGGCTCACGGTGTTCGTCGTGTTCGAGCACGCGTCGGACCAGGAGTTCGTGGTCTGGTCGGTTGTCTCCGGCGTGGTCGGCGCTGCCTGTCCGGCTCAGGCGAAGACGGGAAGCCGCCGGATCCGGGTGAGGGCTTCGATGAACGCGGCGGCGTGCGCGTAGGCGCGAGGCAGGCGCAGGTGGAGTTGTCCAGCATGGCGGACGACACGAGCGGCGACGTTGAAGAACGACAGCCGCAGCCGTTTGCCCCGGCACGTGCGGAACGCCTCGGGCAGCGCGAGGACGCGCACCCAGCGGGCGACGTTGTAGGCGAGGGCGGCCGCGTGCCACCACAGCCAGTTCCCGAAGAAGTTCTCGAGGGGCGCGTGGCACAGCCCGAAGTCGCCCTTGAGCTGGCGGATGGCTTCTTCGGGGGCGCCGCCGCGCAGCCGGTGGTGGTGCTCGACCTGGGCGGCCGAGCCGAAGATCGGCGGGATGTTGGTGATGATGGTGTGGAACCGGTAGCCGTCGAGGTCGTCGAAGGACAACTGGTCGCCGGCCACGATGGGTTGGCGGCGGATGATCATGCGCAGGTCGCGTCCGGCGAACTGGAACGCCGTTTCGGCCACCTCGGACCCCTTGGCGTCTTCGGCGCCGAGCGCGGGCGTCCACACCGTCGTCTGGTCGCGTGCGACTGTCTCGATGGCGGCGCGGACCCGCTTGTTCTGCTTGGCGGTGATGGTGAACGCGGCGTGGTGGCGCTCGGCGGCCTCGACCACCTGACGCTGGTAGCCGGCCGAGTCGACCCGCACCCACAGCTGGTAGTCGTCACGGCAGGCCTCGGGGATGGCGGTGACGCACTCGTCGATGAAGCTGCCCAGCGCCCGACCCGCCTGGGCGTTGCCGGCTCGGGCTCGAAGCGCCAGCACGTCGCCGGTCTCGCCGCACACGCCGACCATGGGGCTCATGCCGACTTCGTGCTTGTAAGAGAACGCCGAGCCTTCCTTGCCCGGCCCGTACGTCGAGACCCACGTGGCGTCAGGGTCGACGGTCAACAGGCCCGGGGTGGGGGCGGCGCCCAGCGCCCATGCTCGGCGCAGCATGGCCCGGTTCACCGCCGCCGCCTTCTGGGCCCGGCCGAGGTCGGCACCGGCGCAGAACCGCCACAGCGTCGTGTGCGACGCCAAGGCGTGCTCGCCCCGCAAACGTTGCGTGGCCTCATCGGCCAGCAGCGACCGGTCCGACAAGAACTCCCCGCCAGCGAGCTGCAGCTCGACCACCGCCCGATAGCACTCGCCACCGGTGTAGCCGCCCGGGCCGATCGGCCGCAGCACCCGCCGGTCGCACTCGCCAACCAGGCCGAGGTGATCGAGCAGCTCGCCCCACAACGCGATCCCGGCCACACCGGTCACCGAGTCCTCGCCCACCTCCACCACCGAGCGGGCCACCCCCGGAACCGGACGCGTTATGACCTTGTCGTCGAGCTCGAATCGAAGCGCGGTAGCGTTCACCTGTCAGGTGCTCCTCTGCCCGGGCGGATACGACAGTCGCAAGCCGCATCGTCCCAGGTAGCGGGGCACTTGTCGCGTCAATCCGCAGCGGCCCGCCTACCCGGCTGCAATATCAGGGTCAGACGTGCAGTGCAGCTTGCCGAGCACGGCGACGACCCCTCCGCCGTCGATACCGCCTACGAGTATCTGATCGCGTTTCTCACCGAACAGCCCCGCCATGGCGACGCGGTGGAGGCGTGCCGCGAGGAGCGAGCCGCCTGGCAGGGCCGCACGGGGTGGGTCTCCGCCACGCTGGTCCCGTCGACGACCGTCAGGAAGACCAAGATCGGCCGGAACAAGCCCTGTCCCTGCGCCAGCGGTCGCAAGTACAAGTACTGCTGCGGTCGTTGACGGCCGAGTCGACGCACCGGACCACCACGGGCGCGCTGCTACAGCTCGACGCTGGGCCCACCGAGGGGCTCGGGCTCCAGTTGCTCGACGGGGGCAGCCTGGGTGACGGACCACACGTTCTCGCGGTCGCCATTGAGACAGATGGCAGTCTGCAGTACGTCGGTCGGATCGCCCGGGTAGTAGCGGCGGGGATCATCCC
>JBOGGX010000117.1:0-13384 GCA_050744245.1 Acidimicrobiales bacterium | reverse complement strand
TGGTGTTGCCGATCCCCATCTCGCCCAGGACGAGAAGGTCGGCCCCGGTCCCCGTCGCCGCGGCCACCGCCCGGCGGCCGGCGGCGACGCACTCGGCGAACCGGTCCTGCGTCAGCGCCGGCTCGTTCCGGATGTTGCCGGCCGGCCGGCCGGCGCCGACGTCGACGACGTCGAGCCGCGCCCCGATGGCGGCGGCCATGACGTCCGCCGTGGCGACCCCCCGCCGCAGCGCGTCGAGCATCTCGAGCGTGATGTCGGCCGGGTAGGCGCTGACCCCCTCGCGGGCGACGCCGTGGTCGGCGACGAAGATCACCGCCGCAGGTCGCTCGGCGTGCGGGCGGGCCGTCCGCTGCCAGCCGGCGAGCCAGGCCGCGGCCTCGTCCAGCCGGGCCAGGGCCCCGGTCGGACGCAGCACCTCGGACGCCCGGCGGCGGATCGCGGCGATCGCATCCTCGTCCGGTCCGGGCAGGTCGGCCAGGTCGGCGAGGACGGCCGGGAGCTCATCCATCGATGGCGTCCAGCCGGAGGGCGCGGCCCGCCACCACGAGAAAGGCCCGGTCGGCGGTGCCGGCCCAGGTGGCGTTGACCCGGCCCAGCAGGTCGGCGTAGCGCCGGGCCAGGGCGTTGGCCGGGACCACGCCCATCCCGACCTCGTTGCTCACCACCACCGCCCCTCCGGCGTGGCCGGCGGCCAACCCGGCGGCCGCGCTCGCCCTGGTCTCGATCTCGTCGTCGGTCAGGTCCTGCCCGAGCAGGTTGGCCACCCACAGGGTGAGGCAGTCGACGATGACCGTCGTGTCGGCGCCCACCTTCGCCAGCGCGGCCTCGAGGTCGCGCGGCTCCTCGATCGTGGTCCACGACGGCGGGCGTTCGGCGCGGTGGCGGCGGATGCGTTCGGCCATCTCGTCGTCGCCTGGCGCGCCGGTGGCGATGACGGCCACCGGCCGGCCGCTCGCGATCGCCAGCCGGAGGGCCAGTCGCGACTTTCCGCTGCGGGCCCCGCCGACGAGAAACGTCAGCCCGGGCGCCCTCATGTGGTGGCCGCTGCCCGGCTGCGTATGGGGATCACGAGCACGCTGCCGTCCGCCTGCCGTTCCACCCTGACCGACGCGCCGTAGTGCTCATGGATGTTGGCCGTCGTGAGGACCTCGGCCGCGGCGCCCTCGCCGACCACGCCGCCGCCGGCCAGCATCACCAGCCGGTCGGCGAACTGGCCGGCCAGGGTCAGGTCGTGGAGGGCGGTGACGACGGTGAGTTCGCGCTCGGCGCGGAGCTCGTCGATCAGCTCGAGCACCTGCTGCTGATGGCCGACGTCGAGGGCGGCGGTGGGCTCGTCGAGCAGGAGCACGGGCGCATCCTGGGCCAGGGCGCGGGTGAGCACGGCCCGTTGCACCTCACCGCCGGACAGCGAGTCGAGCGGACGATCGGCGAGCGTCATCAGGTCCAACCGATCGAGGAGCCCGGCGACCACGCCGCGGTCGTGGCGGCTCTCGGTACCGAGGTAGCTGATGTACGGCGTGCGGCCGAGCAGGGCGTACTCCGCCACAGTCATCCCGTCCGGCAGCACCGGCCGCTGGGGCACGTAGGCCGCGAGCTGCGACACCCGGCGGCGGCTGAGCGAGGCGACGGCGTCGTCGTCGAACGCGATCCTGCCCTCGTAGGGGAGCAGGCTGGCGACCGCCTTGAGGAGCGTGCTCTTGCCCGCCCCGTTCGGTCCGATCAGGGCGATCCACGAGCCCGGGGCCAGGGCGAGGCTGACGTCGTGCACCACCCGGGTGCCGTTGTAGGCCACCGAGACCCGGTCGATGGTCAGCCTCACGACACCCTCCTGGCCCGGCGCAGCACCAGGAGGAAGAACGGGGCCCCGACGAAGGCCGTCACCACCCCGATGGGCACCTCGGCCGGTGCGGCCAGGGTCCTGGCCAGCAGGTCGGCCAGGATGAGGAACGCGGCCCCGAACAACACCGACAACGGCAGCACCAGCCGGTAGCTGGTGCCGAAGACCAGCCGGACGGTGTGGGGGACGATGATGCCGACGAAGCCGATCAGCCCGCTCACCGCCACCGCTCCGGCCGTGGCCAGGGTGGCGGCCACCACGACGACGATCCGCACCCGGCCGGCCCGGATGCCGAGGCTGTCGGCCTCCTCGTCGCCGAGCGCCATGACGTCGAGCAGGCGGCGGTGGAGGAGGAGGACGATCCCGCCCACCACCACGTACCCGAGGATGAGCGCCACCTCCCGCCAGCCCACCGTGCCGAGCGTTCCCAGGATCCAGGCGTACACCTCGCGCAGGGTGTCGGAGTGGCGCTGCTGCACGAAGGTCTGGATGGCGGTGAGGAACGCGGCCACGGCCACGCCGGCAAGGATCAGCGTGGCCGTGCTGCGGATCTGCGATCCCGACCGCCCGAGGGCGTAGGTGAGGACCACGCCGACCAGCCCGCCGACGAAGGCGGCCATGGGCAGCGGGTCGACCGGCCAGTCGGTGGCGCCGGGGAGGTAGGCCAGGGCGAGGGTCGCGCCCAGGCCCGCCCCGGCGGCCACGCCCAGCAGGTAGGGGTCGGCCAACGGGTTGCGGAACACGCCCTGGTAGGCGGCGCCGGACATGGCCAACGTGGCGCCGACGAGGCCGCCGAGGACAACGCGGGGGAGCCGCAGCTCCCAGAGGATGGTCGCCTGGCGCTCGGTCAGGCCCGAGTCGATCGACACGAACGGCAACCGGTCGAGCAGCTCCTCCACGATGCCGAGCGGGGGCAGCGAGATGGCGCCGGCCAGGATCCCGGCCAGCGCCGCGCCGAGGAGGGTGCCGGTGGCGATGGCGAGCGGACCCGCGGTCAGCCGTCGGGCCCGGTCCAGCCCTGCGGAATCGGCCGGGGCCGGGGGGCCGGCCCGGGTGCTGGCCGGGGTGCTGGCCCGGGTCGGGTCGAGGGCGCCGACTGCCATCGCCGGTCCGTCCGGCCTAGCCGGCGACGCTCACCTGGTTGACCGTGTCGCTGATCGTCTGGAGGAAGTCGACGATGCGGGGTCCCCATCGGGAGGAGATGTCCTCATCCAGCTCAACCACGCCCCCGCCGCCGTTCTGGAGGGCGGTGAGGTCGGCCCAGCCCGGCCGCTGGGCCAGCGCGTCGGCGGTGATGCCGCAGCACTCGGCGTCGGCCAGGAAGATCATGTCGGGGTCGGCGGCGATGATGAACTCGGCCGACAGCTGCGGGTACAGGGCATCGACCCCGCCCTCGGCCTCGTCGGCGATGTTGCGCAGGCCGGCCAGGTCGTAGATCTGGCCGATGAACGTGGCCGAGGTGACCGAGAAGAAGGTGTCGTCGAGCTCGTGATAGTAGGTGAGGGGCTCGGTCAGCTCGGGAAGGTCGGCGACGATCTCGTCCAGCTCGGTCTGCATCTGGCCCACGAGCTCGGCCGCCTCACCGACATGGCCGGTGGCCGCCCCCAGCTGCTCGATCTGGGTGTAGGTGTCGTCGATGACCGCCGCCACCGGGGCCAGGAGCACGGGGATGTCGAGCGCCTCGAGCCCGGCGACCAGGTCGTTGATGTCGTCCGACGCCACGACGAGGTCGGGTTCGTAGCCGGCGATGGCTTCGACGTTGGGCTCGAAGGCCGACAGGTCGGTGGTCGGGACGTCGGTGGGGTAGTCGGACGTGCTGTCGACCGCCACCACCTGGTCGCCCGCGCCGATGGCGAACAGCATCTCGGTGGCGGTGGCCGACATCGACACGATGGCCGCCGGTTGGGCGTCGACGGTGACGAGACCGTTGGCCGCCTCGATCGTCACGGGGAAGGCCGAGTCGTCGTCGGCGTCGCCGGCGGCCGGGTCGGCGGGGTCGTCGTCGTCGTCGCCGCAGCCGGCCACGGCCAGTGCGAGGGCGGCCATCGCCAGCCCGGTTCTGAGCCATCGGTGCCTCATGTCGTCACCCTTTCGGTCGATCACGCGCGACCGCGTGTGTCGGCCTCCCGGAAGGTGGCGAAGCCCTGCGGCTCCGTCGGGCACGAGGTTGGGTTCGGGCCCGGTGCCTTCCGCGAGGCACGGTTCCCTTCCCGAGGCAGGTCTCCTGACTCCCGGATCAGCGCTCGCCCGAGCCTTCCCAGGGCATCTCCCCAGTGGCATTCCTCGAGCTCACTCCCCGGTCACAGTGGCGCGACCGTGCCGGACTCGCACCGGCTTCCCTCTTCGGCGACCCCCGGAATGCCTTCCGACGACCGCCACCTCGGGCTTGTGTTGTCGCCCGGATACTGCTCGCCCCGCGCCACGACTGTCAACGCCATCCCCCCACCCCCCCACCCCCAGTTCGGACCTTTAAGGACGGTGGGGGTCGCCATACGGACCTGAGCGCGCGCAAACGCTGCCGCTGGGCAGTTGGGGGGACTACTTCGGCTGGCGGAGCACTCGCTCGATGCGGTGAGCCACGGCTTCCGGTCGGCGGAGGATGTCGGCCCAGGTGAAGCGGAGCACGGTCCAGCCGGCGGCGACAAGATCGTTCTGACGGTCGAGGTCGCGCTGGCGCTGTCGTCGACTGCCGTGCGAGCCATACCCGTCGACCTCGATGGCGATGCGACGATCGGGGTAGGCGAAATCGATGCGATATCGGCGGCCGCCGATCGAGACCTCATGCTGAAACGCCGCGGCGGGCAACTTGTAGGCCCGCAGCAGACGCGCCATTCGGGGCTCGAGGAGCCCCTCTGCTCGTTGAGCTCCGAGTGCCCGGTCATCGAGCATGCGCCACAGCGCTCCTGCACCGTTGCGCCCGGGCCGGCCATAGCGCGCATGTACGGCCTGGACGCCGGCCACCGTGAACAGCCGTTTCTCCAGTCCGAGGTCGAGCGCGTCCTCGAGGGTCTCCTGGCCGACGACCGCGCCGAGGTGCACCATCGTCACGAGCGGATTGGTGACCGGGATCGATTGCCGGATCGACGGGCGCTCGGAGTAGAGATCAAGCGACCGGTGCACGATCACGGCTCGCAGTCGTGGCCGTCGAGGGGCCGGGACGGTGATCTCGGGTTCGATGGGAAACGCGTGGGTCGGCAGGATGCTCCACAGCCATGCCGCCGATCGATGCGACGCCAAGGCGGGCACGCCGGCGGCGAGCACCGCCGCCAACAGCCGCTGCTCGTCGGTCACCGGGACGCCTCGGAGGCGGTACACGCCACGATGGACTGCGATGATGAGACCGGACGCCAGCCAGCGCTTGATCCCGACCGGCCCGACAATGGGAACAAGTTGGAACCCGGTGACCAGACCGAACTGGCCGCCACCGATCCGATCGACCTCTTGACCGACGCTCCGAGCGCTCGCCATGGGCTTCCCCCTCGTTCGCGCGCGCTCAGGTCTGCATGTGAGCCCTCAGCGCCCTTAAAGGTCACTTTGTGGGGGAAGCGGCATGAGAGTAGCCGAGAGTGGGTGGGACAAAGTTGACAGTCCTCGTGTCAAGTTTGCTTCACCGGGGTTAGACTTTGGCGATGCCGATCGACCCCAACCGCTGGACCCTGAAGACCCAGGAGGCCTTCGCCGCCGCCATCGAGTCGGCCAAGTCGAGGAGCAATCCCGAGGTCACGCCCGACCATCTCCTCGGCGCCCTGCTGCGCCAGGAGGGCGGGGTCGTCCTCCCGATCATCAACAAGCTGGGCCAGCAGCCGCTCACGCTGCGCAACGCGGCCGACAACGCCATCGACCGTCTGCCCAAGGCCTACGGCGGCGACGAGCCCCGCCTGTCCCGCGACCTCAACCAGGTCCTCGACCAGGCCGACAAGGCCCGGGCCGAGATGGGCGACGAGTACCTCTCCACCGAGCACCTGCTCCTGGCCATGGCCGACCGCATCGGCGCGCCGCGCGACGACGTCCTCACCGCCCTACGCGACGTCCGCGGCAGCCACCGGGTCACCAGCCAGAACCCGGAGGAGCAGTACCAGGCGCTCGAGAAGTACGGCCGCGACCTCACCGCCGACGCCAGGGCCGGCAAGCTCGATCCGGTCATCGGCCGCGACGACGAGATCCGCCGGGTCATCCAGGTCCTGTCCCGCCGGACCAAGAACAACCCGGTCCTCATTGGTGAGCCAGGGGTCGGCAAGACCGCCATCGTCGAGGGCCTGGCCCAGCGCATCGTGGCCGGCGACGTGCCCGAAGGGCTGAAGAACAAGCGGGTCGTCGGGCTCGACCTCGGGGCCATGGTCGCCGGCAGCAAGTACCGGGGCGAGTTCGAGGAGCGGCTCAAGGCCGTCCTCAAGGAGATCGCCGACTCCGAGGGCGAGATCATCACCTTTGTCGACGAGCTCCACACCATCGTCGGCGCCGGCGCCGCCGAGGGCGCCATGGACGCCGGCAACATGATCAAGCCGATGCTGGCCCGGGGCGAGCTCCGCCTCATCGGCGCCACCACCCTCGACGAGTACCGCAAGCACGTCGAGAAGGACGCCGCCCTCGAGCGGCGTTTCCAGCCCGTGCTCGTCAACCCGCCGTCGGTCGAGGACACGATCGCCATCCTCCGCGGGCTGAAGGAGCGCTACGAGGTCCACCACGGGGTGCGCATCCAGGACGCAGCCCTGGTCGCGGCGGCCGTGCTCTCCGACCGCTACCTCACCGGCCGCTTCCTGCCGGACAAGGCCATCGACCTGATCGACGAGGCGGCCAGCCGCCTGCGGATCGAGATCGACTCGATGCCAACCGAGATCGACGTGGTCGAGCGGCGCATCCGCCAGCTCGAGATCGAGCGGCTGGCCCTGGCCAAGGAGACCGACGCCGTCTCCGCCGAGCGGCTGGCCGCGCTCGACGCCGAGCTGGCCAACCTCCAGGAGCGGATGTCGGGCATGAAGGCCCACTGGCAGGCCGAGAAGGACGCCATCACGGCCATCCGCCAGCTCAAGGAGGAGCTGGAGAACCTGCGGGACGGTGTCGAGCGCGAGACCGATCTCGAGGCCGCGGCCCGCATCCGCTACGGCGAGATCCCCGAGCTCGAGCGCCGCCTCGACGAGGCCACCAAGCGGCTGGCCGAGCTCCAGGCCACCCAGAAGATGCTCAAGGAGGAGGTCGACGAGGAGGACGTGGCCCAGGTCGTGAGCAAGTGGACGGGCGTGCCCGTCAGCCGGCTCATGGAGGGCGAGATGCAGAAGCTGGTCCACCTCGAGGAGCTGCTGGCCGAGCGGGTCGTCGGCCAGACCGAGGCCGTCCGCGCCGTGGCCAACGCCATCCGCCGCAGCCGGGCCGGGCTCTCCGATCCACACCGCCCGATCGGGTCGTTCCTGTTCCTCGGGCCGACCGGCCTCGGCAAGACCGAGCTGGCCCGGGCGCTGGCCGACTTCCTGTTCGACGATGAGCGGGCCATGGTCCGCATCGACATGTCGGAGTATCAGGAGAAGCACACGGTCGCCCGCCTCATCGGCGCCCCGCCCGGCTACGTCGGCTACGAGGAGGGTGGTCAGCTCACCGAGGCCGTGCGCCGCCGCCCGTACTCCGTCGTGCTGCTCGACGAGATCGAGAAGGCCCACGCCGAGGTGTTCGACGTCCTGCTCCAGCTGCTCGACGACGGCCGGCTCACCGACGGCCAGGGGCGCACGGTCGACTTCACCAACACCGTCGTGATCATGACTTCGAACTTGCCGGTCGAGCCCCGCGACTACTTCAAGCCGGAGTTCCTCAACCGAATCGATGAGATCATCCGGTTCCGGGCCCTCGACCGCGACGACCTCCGCCGCATCGTCGACATCCAGCTTCGCCACCTGCACGACCGGCTGGCGGCCCGGCGGGTCGAGCTCGAGATGAGCACCGCGGCGAAGGACCTGCTGGCCGAGCGGGGCTACGACCCGGCCTTCGGCGCCCGACCCCTCAAGCGGCTCATCCAGCGCGAGCTCGGCGATCGCATCGCCCTGGCCATCCTCGAAGGCAAGGTGAACGAGGGCGATGTCGCCGTCGTCGACGTGGAACGCGACGAGTTCGTCGTGCACAGCACGGCGGCGCCCGACCCCGCGTAGGCAATCCGGCCCATTTCGGGCCGCGGTCGTTGTCGCTTTAGTTACCGCGCGGTAACTTCATCGAGGACACGGGGAAGCTGAGCTGAGGCACCTCCCCACCCTTCTCTGGCGGCGAATCCCGACGACCTCGGGGGCCGGCTTCGGCCGGCTCCCGGACCGTCGGCCCCGACGGCCGCAACCAGATGTGACCGCGGTCGAGATGGTCGCGGCGAGAGAGAACGAGACGGTTCGGGTGGAGATCGTGGAGGTCACGCTGGGCGACGTGCTCTTTGATGGAGACGTGACCCGTGACTGCCTGCACCCGCAGCCGAGCGTCGCGCGGCCGAGCTGGGTGCGGCCGACGGGATTGCCGTGTCCTTGGTCAACGACGGGGGCGAGGACGCTGTGTTCACGGTCAACGGGGTGGACGTCACGGTGGGCCCTCACGGCCAGGTCGTCCACGTGGTTCCCGTGGTCCAGGACCAGACGGTGCGGATCACCGTCGCCTCCGGAGGGGTGATCCTCTTCGACGACGACGTCACCCGTGACTGCGAGCCCGTGGTCGTGGTCACCGACCCCTGCGCCGACTGCGCCGATCCGATCGAACCGACCGAGCCGACGACGTCGACGACGCCGACGATCCTGACCACGCCCACGACCACGCCGGCGCCCACGCCAACGACCGCGCCGACCCCGGTCGTTCCGGGCGCGCCGCAGGCCGTGCGGACCACCTCGGCCCCGACGGCGACGGCCCCGCCGGCCCGGTCCGCCCCGTCCGGGCTGGCCCGCACCGGGCTCTCGACCGTCTCCCTCATCGTGGTCGCCGCCGGCCTGCTGATGGCGGGCGGCGGTCTTTTCGGAGCCAGCCGGCGTCGTCGACGAGCCTGACGAGGCACGAGTCGCCCGGAGCCGGCTTCCGGGCCGGCTTCGGGCCGGCTTCGGGCGGACCACTACCATGCCGCCACGTGCCCGCAACCGTGGTCGTCGGCACGCAGTGGGGTGACGAGGGCAAGGGGCGGTTCACCGACCTCTTCGCCAAGGAGATGGAGTTGGTGGTCCGCTACCAGGGCGGCCACAACGCCGGTCACACCCTGGTCGTCGACGGCGAGACCTTCGCCCTGCAGCTCATCCCGAGCGGCGTGCTCTACCCGCACATCACGCCGGTCATCGGCAACGGCGTGGTCGTCGATCCCAAGGTGTTGCTCGACGAGATCGAGGCGTTGGAGCGACGCTCGATCGACTGCAGCCGGCTGCGGGTGTCGACCAACGCCCATCTGATCCTCCCGTACCACCAGGAGCTCGACCGGGTCACCGAGCGCTACCTGGGCAAGAACAAGCTGGGCACGACCAAGCGCGGCATCGGGCCGGCCTATGCCGACAAGGCGAGCCGGGTCGGCCTCCGGCTGCAGGACCTGTACGACAGGAAGATCTTCGGGCAGAAGCTCGACGTCGCCCTCCGCGAGAAGAACCAGGTGCTGGCCAAGGTCTACAACCAGCTGCCGATCGAGCGGGCCGAGATCATGGCCGACTATCTCGACGACTACGCCCCTCGGCTCCGGCCCTACGTGTCCGACACGGTCGACCTCGTCCACCGGGCGCTCGAGGGCGGCGCCAACGTGCTGCTCGAAGGGGCCCAGGCCACGTTCCTCGACCTCGACCACGGCACCTATCCGTTTGTCACCTCGTCGAACCCGGTGGCCGGCGGCGCCTGCGTCGGCTCCGGCGTCGGACCGCGGGCGATCGATCGCGTCGTCGGCGTGGCCAAGGCCTACGTCACCCGGGTCGGGTCCGGGCCGTTCCCGACCGAGCTTCACGACGCCGTCGGCGACCTGCTGGTGGAGCGGGGCCACGAGTACGGCACCAACACCGGGCGCCGGCGCCGGTGCGGATGGTTCGACGCGGTCATGCTGCGCCACGCGCTCCGGCTCAACTCGCTCTCCGAGGTCGCCCTCACCAAGCTCGACGTGCTCGACCCGTTGGAAACGGTCAAGGTGTGCGTGGCCTACGAGGTCGACGGGCACCGGCTCCCCTCGTTCCCCGACAACCAGTCGCTGCTCCACCGGGTCACGCCGGTGTACGAGGAGCTGCCCGGTTGGAACGTCGACCTGACGACCGCCACCGAGGCCGACGACCTGCCCGCCGCGGCCCGGGCCTACGTCGCCTTCCTGGAGCGACAGGTGGGGGTGCCCATCGACCTCATCGGGGTCGGTCCCGGCCGCGACCAGTACGTGCAGGTGCTCGGCCAGGCGGCGAACTGACCATGCGCGTCTGCGTCGTCGGCCGGGGCGGCCGGGAGCACGCCCTGGCCGACGTGCTCGGGCGGTCGGCCGACGTCGTGGTCACACCGGGCAACCCAGGGATTCCCGGCTCGACCTCGGCCGGGCCCGAGGAGATCGACGCCGACCTGTTCGTGATCGGTCCGGAGGCGCCCCTGGTCGCCGGGCTGGCCGACCGGCTGCGGACCGCGGGCCGGCTCGTGTTCGGCCCCGGCGCGGACGGCGCCCACCTCGAGGGCTCGAAGGCGTGGATGAAGGAGGTGGTGGCGGAGGCCGGCGTCCCCACCGCAGCTCACGGCGCGTTCGACGCGGTCGGCCCCGCACTCGACTTCCTCCGCCAGATGTCAGGGCCCTACGTGGTGAAGACCGACGGCCTGGCCGCGGGCAAGGGCGTGCTCGTCACCGAGTCGCTGATCGAGGCCGAGGATGACGTGAAGGCGAAGCTGTCGGGCGTCCTGTTCGGCGACGCCGGTCGGACGGTCCTGATCGAGGAGGGGCTGACCGGTGCCGAGCTCTCGGTGCTCGCCGTGTGCGACGGCACCCGGGCGGTGGCGCTGGCTCCGGCCCAGGACTTCAAACGCATCGGCGATCACGACGCCGGGCCGAACACCGGCGGCATGGGCGCGTACTCGCCGGTTCCCGTCGCCGGGCCGGCGCTGGTCGACGAGGTCATAGATCGCTTCGTCGAGCCCACGCTGGCCCGGCTGCGCCGGGACGGGATCGACTACCGCGGCGTGCTCTACGCCGGGCTCATGCTCACGCCGACCGGTCCGAAGCTGCTCGAGTACAACGTGCGCTTCGGCGACCCGGAGGCCCAGGTCGTCCTGCCCCGCCTGGCCCCAGACTTCGACCTGGCCGCCATGCTGGCCGAGGCCGCCGACGGCGCACTGCGCTCGGAGCCCAGGTTCGTCGACGACGCCGCGGTCGGCGTGGTCGTCGCCTCGCCCGGCTACCCGGGTGCGCCGCGGCTCGGGGGGATCGTCGAGGGCGTGGATGCCTGTGCGAGCCTGCCCGGGGTCTCGGTGTACTGCGCCGGGGTCGACCGCAACCCGGACGGCCTGCTCATGTCGGCCGGGGGCCGCGTGCTCAACGTGGTTGGCGTTGCCCCGTCGATCGCCGCCGCCCGCGTCAGGGCCTACGCCGGCGTCCGCATGATCGGCCTGCCCGGCATGCAGTACCGACACGACATCGCCAGCCGCGCCGCGCGCGAGGAGGTCCCCAGCTAGTGAAGATCGCCGTGCTCATGGGTTCGCCGCGTGACGAGGAGAAGATGCGGCCTGCGTCCGAGACGCTCGAGCGCTTCGGCATCGAAGCCGACGTCCGGGTGCTGTCGGCCCACCGCACGCCTCGCCAGGTGGCCGAGTTCGCCTCGACGGCACGGGCCGACGGCTACGCCGCCGTCATCTGCGGCGCGGGCATGGCCGCCCACCTGGCCGGGGCGGTCGCGGCCCAGACCACGCTGCCGGTCATCGGTGTCCCACTGTCGGGTGGCGCGCTCAACGGCGTCGACGCCCTGTACGCCACGGTCCAGATGCCGCCCGGCATCCCGGTGGCCACCGTTGCCGTCGACGGTGCGATGAACGCCGCCCTGCTCGCCGTCCAGATGCTGGCCATCAACGATCCCGAGCTGGCGGCCAGGCTCGACGAGGTCAGGGCCGCGCCCCGCCCGTGACGTCGATCCCGCCGGTGCCCAACGTCCTCGCCGCGAGGTACGCCTCGGCCGAGCTGGTCGAGCTGTGGTCGCCGCGCACCAGGGTGGTGCTCGAGCGCCGGTTGTGGCTGGCCGTGCTGCGGGCCCAGCGCGACCTTGGCGTCGAGGTGCCCGACGGCGTGCTCGAGGCGTACGAGAAGGTGGTCGACGACGTCGACCTCGACTCGATCGAGGCCCGTGAGCGCCGGACCCGCCACGACGTGAAGGCCCGCATCGAGGAGTTCTCCGACCTCGCCGGCCACGAGCACATCCACCTGGGGATGACCTCCCGCGACCTCACCGAGAACGTCGAGCAGCTCCAGATCAGGGAGTCGCTCGGGGTCATCCGAGATCGGATGGTCTCGGCCCTGGCCCGGCTGGCCACGCTCGCCGTCGAGCACGCCGGACTGGTGGTGGTGGGCCGCAGCCACAACGTCGCGGCCCAGGCCACGACCCTGGGCAAGCGGTTCGCCTCGGCGGGCGAGGAGCTGCTGCTGGCCTACGAGCGGCTCGACTCGCTGGCGGCGCGCTACCCGCTGCGGGGGATCAAGGGGCCGATGGGCACCTCCGCCGATCAGCTCGACCTGCTCGGCGGCGATGCCGCGGCCGTGGCCGAGCTCGAGGCCGCGGTGGCCCGTCACCTCCGGTTCGACCGGGTGCTCGGGACGGTGGGCCAGGTGTACCCGCGCTCGCTCGATCTCGATGTCGTGTCGGCGTTGGCCCAGGCCGGGGCCGGGCCGTCCAGCCTGGCCACCACCATCCGGCTCATGGCCGGGCAGGAGCTCGCCACCGAGGGTTTCGTCGCCGGGCAGGTCGGCTCGTCGGCCATGCCCCACAAGATGAACAGCCGGTCCTGCGAGCGGATCACCGGGCTGGCCGTGGTGCTGGGGGGCCACCTGGCCATGGTGGCCGGCATCTCGGGTGGGCAGTGGAACGAGGGCGACGTGTCCGACTCGGTCGTCCGCCGGGTGGCGCTGCCGGATGCGTTCTTCGCGGCCGACGGGTTGTTCCTGACGTTCCTCACCGTGCTCGACGAGTTCGGCGTCTACCCGGCCGAGGTCGAACGGGAGCTGCGGCGTTACCTGCCGTTCCTGGCCACGACCAGGGTGCTGCTGGCCTCGGTGAAAGCGGGAGTGGGGAGGGAGCAGGCCCACGAGGTGATCGGCGAGCACGCAGTGGCCGCGGCCCTGGCCATGCGGGAGCGCGGCGGCACGGGAGGCGACGATCTTGTCGAGCGGCTGGCCGCCGACCCGCGGCTGCCGCTCGACCGGGCCGCGCTCGACGCGCTCCTGGCCGACCGGTTGGCCTTCGCCGGCGTCGCCCCCGACCAGGCCCGCCGGTTCGCCGCCGCCGTACAACCGATCGTGGCCCGCCATCCCGACGCCGCCACCTACACCCCACCCCCGATCCTGTAGCCGAGTCCCGAATGTGGGGTGGTTGTCGCGCCTATAGGCGCGCTAACCACCCC
>JBOGGX010000116.1:0-13663 GCA_050744245.1 Acidimicrobiales bacterium | reverse complement strand
CCTATAGGCGCGACAACCACCCCACATTCGTAGTGGTCGGGCGCGGGTTACGCGGTGCGGCGGTGTTCGATGAAGTCGACGAGGACGTAGTCGCCGAGGGTCTCGGGGGTGGTGAAGAAGGCGCGGCCCTGATTGAGGCGGGTCAGCTTCTCGACGAACGCCTTGAGGTACCCGGTGGCGTCGAGCATGAAGGTGTTGATGCGGATGCCGTCGCGGGTGCAGCGCAGCACCTCCCGCAGCGTGGCGTCGACCGTCTCCCGCACCGGCGGGTAGGAGAAGAACGGCTCGCGCATGCCCGGCTCGAAGTGGGCCGTCGGCTCACCGTCGGTGATCATGATGATCTGCTTGCTTCCCTGCTGGCGGGCGAGCATGCGCCGGCTGAGCTGAAACCCGTGCTGCATGTTCGTCCCGTAGACGAAGTCCCATGACACCTCGGGCAGCTCGCTCGGCTTGAGCTCGCGGGCGACCGAGCTGAAGCCGACGATCCCGAGGAAGTCACGCGGGAACTGCGACGAGATGAGCGACTGCAGGGCCATCGCCACCTTCTTGGCCGCCAGGAAGTTGTCGCGCATCGGCATCGACAACGACAGGTCGAGCATGAGGACGGTGCTGGCACGCGTCGTCTGCTCCGTTCGCTCAACCTCGAAGTCGTCGGGCGCCAGCGCCACCGGGGTCCCCGGCCCCGAGCGGGCGATGGCGTTGCGCACGGTCCGCTCGATGTGGAGGTTGAACGGGTCGCCGAACTCGTAGGGCTTGGTCTCGAACACCCGCTCGTGACCCACCCCCACCCTGGCCTGCTCGTGGCCGCCGAGCCGGTCCTTGGCCAGCCGGCGGAACAGGTCGGACAGGGCGTTCTGGCCGATGCGCCGGATGCCGCGAGGGGTGAGCTCGAAGCGCCCCTCCCGATGCTCGATGAGCCCGGCGTCCTCCAACAGCTTGGCCAGCTCCGAAAGCCGTTCGAGGCTCCCGGCCGAGTCGTCGCCGAGCAGCTCGCGGGCCCGGTCGATGTCGACCTCGGCCAGGGCGCCCGGGCTGGTGGCGCCGCGCAGGAGGTTCTCGAGCCGGTCGAGATCGCCCAGCCGGTCGAACACCTCGGCGGCCGACGCCAGGTCGAGCGGGTCCATGCCGCTGAACCGGTAGCGCTGGTCCCAGCCCATGTCGGGGAACGCCGCGGCCAGGTTGGCGCCGAGCTGGTCGACCTCCCACCGCAGGTCCATGTCGTCGAGCAGCTCCTCGGCCAGCGCCCGGAGCTGGGCCCGCTGCTCGGGCGTCATCGAGTTGAGCAGCGCCTGCATCGCCGCCATCCGCCTGGCCATGACCTCGAGCAGCTCGTCGAGCGTCTTCGGGTTCTCGGGGAAGAAGTCGCCGTACCGGGCCATGAAGTCGTCGAACGCGGCCTGGGTGTCCTCGCCCCGCTCGCGCATCCCGAGCATGCGGTTGAGGTCGGCCAGCATGTCCTTCAGCCGCTGCAGCTCCTCGGGTGACTGCGCCTGCATCGACCCCGCCATCTCGTTGACGTACTGCTGCATGAGCTGCTGGCGCAACCGGTCCATCAGCTCCTCGAAGCGGCGCTGGGCCTCGGCCGAGGTGAAGTCGTAGTCCTGCAGCGACTTGACCTGATGGGCCAGATCGGGGGGGAGCAGGTCGAGCTGCATCCGTCGCTCCGCCACCGACTGCTCGGTCAGCTCCTGCCGGCGGGGGTCGTTCGAGGCTCGGGCCGCGGCCTCGAGGTCGTCAAGCGAACGCCGCTCCATCTCGACCACCTCGCCGAGCTCCTGGGCGATCTCGTCGTAGACGCCGCCGAGGTCATGCCGTTCGAGCTCGTCCTGTCGGCGGCGACGGACCTTGTCGAGCAGCTCCCGCAGCCCCTGGATGCGCTCGCCGGCCCGGTCGCGGAAGCCCTGTTGCAGCAGGCGGCGGAGGGCGGCGTTGAGGTCGCCGTGGTACAGGAGGTCGTCGGTGAGCTCCGAGAACACGGAGTCGGCGTCGATGTCCAAGCCGGCCTGGCTGCCGTCCCATCGGGAATAGCGCACACGGGGCACCCGCCGCCGGAGCATGGGCGCAGGGTATCGGGCAGGCTGTTCCGGTGACGCCGAGCTGGCCCGACGACTTCGCCTGGGGGGTGGCCACCAGCTCGCTCCAGTCCGAGGGCGCGGCGCCGGCGTCGGACTGGGCCAGCTGGGAGGCCGAGGGCCGCGTCCCGCCGTCGGCCGCCGGCAACGGCTTCCGCACCAGGTACGCCGACGACTTCCGCCTGCTGGCCGGGCACGGCCTCACCCACTACCGGTTGGCGGTCGACTGGGCCAGGATCGAGCCGAGGGACGGCCGCCGCGACCTCGACGAGGTCGAACTCGTCCGTGAGGTTCTCGGGTCCGGGCGCGACGCGGGCCTGGCCCTGTGGGTCTGCCTCCACCACCTCACGCTGCCCCGCTGGTTCACCGACGACCTGCATGGGTTCCGCGACGAGCGGGCCGGACGCTACCGATGGTCGGCCCACGTGGACTTCTGCGCCGACGCCTTCGGCGATCTGGTCGACGGATGGCAGCCGATCGAGCAGCCGTCCAGGTACGCCATCGAAGGCTTCCTCTTCGGGCGCATCCCGCCCGGCCGATCCGACCCGGCCGACTTCCCCGATGTGCTGGCGACGGTCCAGCGGGCCAACGTGGACGCAGCCCGGCTGCTGCGCGGCGGCGACGCCCCGGTGATCAGCAGCCACTGGCTGGCCCCGCTCCGGCCCCACCAGGACCAGGCCGAGATGGTCGTGTGGGAGTCGTGGACCGACCCGGATGCGATCGACGCCTTCGACATGATCGGCTTCGTCGCCGACCACACCATCGACGTCGTCGAGCCGGACGACGACGAGGGCCCGCCGTTCGTCCTGTCGGCCGACCAGGAGCCATCGCCGACCGCGGTCACCGAGAGCGTGGCCGACGTGATCGACCGCGTCAGCGAGGTCGCGCCCGACGTGCCGCTGGTCGTGCGGGCCACCGAGCTGGCGGTCGACGACGACGATCGCCGGGTCGAGCACCTGCGGGCCGTCATCGACGGCGTGGCCCAGGCAATCGAGGCCGGGTCGAACGTCGGCGGCTACTTCCACTGGACCGCGGTCGACGGCTATGAGGTCGACGGTGGCTTCGCCACCGAGCGGGGCCTCTTCGATCGGGACCGCAAGCCCAAGCCATCGGCCGAGCTTCTGAGGGACTGCCAACGCCAGCTCAGCCACTAGAACAGGCCAGGCACGGTGTCCTAGAGTGGTCGTCGCGCCCTAAAGGGGGCGGCGGGAAGTACCGAGCGGGTCGAGGCGGGCGGTATGAAGGTCGGCATCCTGGCGGGTGGGCTCGGGAGTCGCCTCGCGGAAGAAACCGAGACGAAGCCGAAGCCGATGGTCGAGATCGGCGGTCGGCCGATCCTGTGGCACATCATGAAGTACTACGCCCACTTCGGGCTGGCGGACTTCGTCATCGCCCTTGGGTACAAGGGCGAGCTGATCAAGCGGTGGATGCTCGACTACGCCGCGCTCATGACCGACCTGTCGGTCAGCCTGAAGTCCAACCGGGTCACCTCGATCGAGGGCGGGGCCAACGGCGTCGACGACTGGCAGGTGGCGTTGGTCGACACGGGCCAGGGCACGGCGACGGGTGGTCGCATCAAGCGGTTGGCCCCGCACGTCGGCGAGGGTACGTTCATGCTGACGTGGGGTGACGGGTTGTCGACCGTCGACCTGCACGCCCTGCTCGACTTCCACCGCGGCCACGGCAAGGTGGCCACCATGACCGCGGTGCGGCCGCCGGCCCGCTTCGGCCGGATCGAGCTCGACGGCGACCAGATCGTCGAGTTCTCGGAGAAGCCCCAGGTGGGCGAGGGCTGGATCAACGGCGCCTTCTTCGTGCTCGAGCACCGCGTGTTCGACTACATCGACGGCGACAGCACCCAGTTCGAGCGCGAGCCGCTCGAACGGCTGGCGGCCGACGGCGAGCTGATGGCCTTCCGCCACCACGACTTCTGGCAGTGCATGGACACCATCCGCGACAAGAAGCTCCTCGAGGAGCTCTGGCTCTCGAAGCCGCCGTGGAAGGTGTGGGACTGACCCTCGTGCGCATCCTGCTGACCGGTCACGACGGCTACGTGGGCACCGTCCTCGCCCCCATGCTGGCGGCGGCGGGGCACGACGTGGTCGGCGTCGACAGCCTTCTCTTCCAGGACTGCGGCTTCGGCCCCGACGCGTCCGCTGCGTCGCTTCGGAACGGCGGAGCGGTCGACATCAGGGACGTCGGCGTGGACCATCTCGTCGGCGTCGACGCCGTGGTCCATCTGGCCGCCATCTCGAACGACCCCCTGGGTGACCTGCGGCCGGCCTGCACGATGGCGATCAACCACCGGGCCACCGTGCGCCTGGCCACGCTGGCCAAGCGGGCCGGTGTCGCCCGCTTCGTGCTCAGCTCGTCGTGCAGCCTCTACGGCGCCCACGGCGACGCCGCCATCGACGAGGAAGCCGAGCTGCGACCGGTCACCCCCTACGGCGAGTCGAAGATGCTCAGCGAGCGGTCGTTGCGGGCGCTGGCCGACGACGACTTCAGCCCGACCTATCTGCGGAGCGCGACCGCGTTCGGCGTCTCGCCCCGGCTCCGGGGCGACCTGGTGGTCAACAACCTGACCGGGTTGGCCTTCACCACGGGCGAGGTCCTGATGCGCAGCGACGGGACGCCGTGGCGCCCGCTGGTCCACGTCGACGACATGGCCCGGGCATTCGTGGCCGCGGTCGAGGCGCCCCGCCCGCTCGTCCACGACCAGGCCTTCAACGTCGGGTCGACGGCGGAGAACTACCGCATCCGCGACGTCGCCGAGATCGTCGAGTCGATCGTGCCGGACAGCGTCGTGCGCTTCGCCGCCGGCGCCGGCCCTGACCTCCGCAACTACCGGGTCGACTGCGCCAAGCTGGCCGCCGTGCTGCCCTCGGCCTTTCCCCGGTGGACGGTCGCCGATGGGGTGCGCCAGCTGTACGACGCCTACCTGGCCAACGGGCTGACCATCGACGACCTCAACTCCAGGCTGCTGCGCATCGAGCACATCAAGGCGTTGCAGGCGGCCGGGCACGTGGATGCCGACCTCCGCTGGAACCACGCCAGGTCCGCCGTCGGTGAGGCCGCACCGATGGGGGCGGCCGGTGGCTGAGCGGGACTGCCGGTCGTGTGGCGGCGACGGCCTTCGCCCGTTCCTCGACCTCGGGACGACGCCGCTGGCCGACGCCCTCCTCGACGCCGAGAGCCTCGACCGCCACGAGGACCGCTTCCCGCTCCGCGTCGCCTTCTGCCCCGACTGCACGCTGGTGCAGATCCTCGACGAGGTCGACCCGCACCGGCTCTTCGTCGACAACTACCTGTACTTCTCGTCGTGGTCCGACCAGCTGCTGGGCCACGCCAGACGGCACGCCGAATCGTTGATCGCCGATCGCCGGCTCGACCAGGACAGCCTGGTGGTCGAGATCGCCAGCAACGACGGGTATCTCCTGCGCACCTTCGTTGAGCGGGGCATCCCGGTGCTCGGCATCGACCCGGCGCCGGGCCCGGCCGCCGCGGCCCGGGCGGCCGGCATCCCGACCCTCACCGAGTTCTTCGGGCTCGACCTGGCCCGTCGGCTGGTGGCCGAGCGCGGGCCCGCCGACGTCATCATCGCCAACAACGTCCTGGCCCACGTGCCCGACCTGAACGGCGTCGTCCGGGGGCTGGCCGAGCTGGTCGACCGCGACGGTGTCGTCACCGTCGAGAACCCCTGGGTGCGCGACCTGGTCGACCGGGTGGCGTTCGACACCATCTACCACGAGCACTTCTGCTACTTCTCGTGCACCGCGATCGACCGGCTGGTGCGCCGGCACGGGCTGTTCCTGAACCACGTCGAGTACTTCCCCGGCCTGCACGGCGGAACGCTGCGCTGGACCATCGGCCGAGACGAGGCACCCAGCCCGGCGGTGCACGAGTTCCTGGCCGCCGAGGACGCCTCCGGGGTGACCGACTTCGCCTACTACGCCGACTTCGGCCGGAGCGTCGGGGATCTGCGCGACCGCCTGCGCCGACTGCTCCACGACCTGAAGGCCGAGGGCCGCCGGGTCGCCGCCTACGGGGCCGCGGCCAAGGGCAGCACGCTGTTGAACTACGCCGGCATCGGCGTCGAGTCGATCGACTTCGTCGTCGATCGCAACCCGCACAAGCACGGTCATTTCATGCCGGGCGTCCACCTGCCGATCCGGCCGACCGAGGCCCTGCTCGACGAGCAGCCGGACCACGTCGTCATGCTCGCATGGAACTTCGCCGACGAGATCATGGCCCAGCAGCAGGAGTACCTCAGGCGGGGTGGTCGCTTCATCGTCCCCGTGCCCGAACCGGCGGTCGTGCCATGACGTGTCCTGCGTGCGGTGCGGGCTCCGGCCGGCCCTTCCACGCCCAGCGGGCCGCCCCGGTGAACTCGTGCCTGCTGCTCCCGTCGCGGACCGAGGCCGTCGATTACCCCCGCGGCGACATCGAGCTGGCCTGGTGCCAGGCGTGCGGCTTCGTGTGGAACACCGCCTTCCGGCCGGCGCTGAGCGAGTACTCGGCCCGTTACGAGGAGACCCAGGCCTTCTCCGAGACCTTCAACTCGTTCGCCCGTGATCTGGCCAAGCGCTGGGTCGAGCGTTACGACCTCAACGGCCGCACCGTCCTCGAGATCGGCTGCGGCAAGGGCGAGTTCCTGGTCGAGATGATCGAGGCCGGCGCCGGCCGCGGCATCGGCATCGACCCGGGCACCCACCCCGCGCGGATCACCAGCCCGGCCGCGGATCGCATCGAGTGGATCGTCGGCCTCTACGGGCCCCAACACGCCGTCATCGACGCCGATGCCGTCGTGTGCCGGCACACGCTCGAACACATCGCGCCGGTGGGCGAGTTCCTCGGCACCATCCGCCTGGCCATCGGCGACCGGCCCGACGTCGCCGTGCTGTTCGAGGTGCCGGACGTCCGCCGCGTGCTCGACGAGGCCGCCTTCTGGGACGTCTACTACGAGCACTGCTCGTACTTCAGCGCCGGGTCGTTGGCCCGGCTGTTCCGATCGCGCGGCTTCGACGTGGTCGACGTGCGCCTCGAGTACGACGACCAGTACCTGATCATCGAGGCTCGGCCCGCGAGCGGGCACGGCGTCCCCGGAGCGGTCCCCGCCATCGAGGACGACGTGGCCCTCATGAGGGTCAGCGTCGACCGGTTCGCCGTGGCCTACCGCGAGCGCGTCGACGGCTGGCGGGACCGGGTCGCCCGGGTGGCCGGCGCCGGCGGCCGGGTCGTGATCTGGGGCGCCGGTTCGAAGGGCGTTGCCTTCCTCGACGCGCTCGGGCCGTGCGGCATCGACCTTGCGGTCGACATCAACCCGCACAAGCACGGGATGTACATGGCCGGCGGGGGCCAGCGCATCGTCCCGCCCGAGCAGCTGCGGGTCGACCGGCCCGGCCTGGTGATCGCCATGAACCCCGTCTACCTCGGCGAGATCAGGCGAGAGCTCGTGCGGCTCGGGATCGACACCGACCTGGTGGCGGTGTGAGTGAGCGCAGCGAGCGAGCACCGGCCGGACGAGCGAGCGCCAGCGAGCCGGCCGGCGATGGGGTCTGGGGGCGCAGCCACCAGAGGGTGGCGGTGTGACGTGACCATCTCGCTCCACTGCCCGGTCTGCGACGGCGAGCGCTGGGAACCCGTGCTGCGGCTCCCGGCGGTGCCGGTGGCGGTCGGTTCGCTCATGTCCCCCCGGGCGGTGGCGGTGGAGGCCGCGAGGGGCGACATCGACCTGTGCGTCTGCGGCGGCTGCGGCCTGGTCCGCAACCTGGCGTTCGACCCGACCGCGGTCGACTACGCGGGCGACTACGAGAGCTCGCAGTTCTGCTCGGCGACGTTCGCCGAGTACGCCCGCGACCTCGTGGCGCGCCTCGTCGACCGCTATGGGCTCGCGGGCGGCACCGTCGTCGACATCGGCTGCGGCCAGGGCGAGCTCCTGGAGCTCTTCCTACAGGCCGGGGTCCGGCACGGCATCGGCGTCGACCCCGGCTACACCGGCGAGCGGGCCGAGCTCGAACGCTCGGGCCGGCTCCGGGTGATCCGCGACCCCTACCTCGGACAGCTGGCCGACGTCGGGGCCGGCCTCTGGTGCTGTCGTCACGTGCTGGAGCACGTGACGGACCCCGCCGGCCTCCTCACCAGCATCAGGGATGACGCCGGGCGAGGAACGGTGTACGTCGAGGTGCCGAACGGCGAGTTCGTGCTCGGTGACGCCGGGCTGTGGGATGTCATCTACCCGCACGTGTCGTACTTCACCGCGTCCGCGCTGCGGACCATGGTCGAACGGTGCGGTCTCGACGTGCTGGACGCCCGGTCCGACTTCGGCGGCCAGTTCCTCGGGGTCGAGGCCGCACCGGCCGACCGGCGGAACGTGACGGCGGCGACCCCCGAGGCGCGGTCGGGGCGCATGCGGATTTCGGCCGTGGCCCAACGATTCGAGCGGATCATCCACCGCTGGAACACGCTCATCAGCGAGCGCGACCGGTACGGCACGACGGTCGTCTGGGGCGCAGGGTCCAAGAGCGTGACGTTCCTGAACTCGACGGTCGCCGGGGAGATCGTCGACGTCGTCGTCGATCTCAACCCGCGCAAGCACGGCAGCTTCATCCCGGGCACGGGCCAGGAGGTCATCGGGCCGGAGGCGCTGCGGGAGCTGCGCCCGGCCACGGTCGTCGTCATGAACGCCAACTACGAGCCGGAGATCCGAGCCCAGCTCGGCGAGCTCGGTCTCGACCCTCAGGTCCTGTGCGCGTGAGTGAGCCGCTATCACCACGACGGAGTCATGGATGACCGCTCTCCACTTCAACGCCGAGCTGCCGGACGACGAGCGCCGCCGCCGCATCCACGCCGGCGACCTCTTCGTCCTCCCGCCGAACCCAGCCACCACCGCGCTCGTCGACTGGGCCCGAGAGATGCTCGCCGAGGCCTTCGCCCCCCACGATCCGCGCGAGGCGCAGTTCCACATGCCGGTCGAGCGGTTCGTCGAGGTGTTCGCCCCGGTCAAGCCGGCGTTCATCCACCACCCGCGCACCAGGAAGCTGCCGGGGGACGTCCTCGCCGCCGCCGGCTGCCGGCCCGAGGCGACCTACCTCGACGTGCCGCGCCTGCGGGGGGTCACGAGCGACGCGTATCTGACCTGCGGGGTGGGGTTCGCCCATCACCCCCATCGCGACACGTGGTACTCGGCGCCGATGGCCCAGCTCAACTGGTGGCTGCCGATCTACGCCTTCGACGCCGACGGCGCCATGGCCTTCCACCCGCGGTACTGGTCGGCGGCGGTCAGCAACCGGTCGGACGCGTTCAACTACTACGAGTGGAACGCCAACGGACGCAAGGAAGCGGCCAAGCACATCCACGGCGACACGAGGGTCCAGCCGCGTCCGGAGGTGCCCGTCGAGCTGGAGCCCGATGTCCGCGTCGTGTGCCCGGTCGGTGGGGTCATCCTCTTCTCCGGGGCCCATCTCCACTCGACCGTGCCGAACACGTCGGGTCGAACCCGCTTCAGCATCGATTTCCGCACGGTCAACGTCGACGATCTGCGGTCGGGTGCGGCCGCGCCGAACATGGACTCGCGCCCCCAGGGCGCCGCGCTGCGCGACTTCACCAGGACCTCGGATGGCGCCGCCCTCGATGAGGAACTGGTCGCCCGCCTCGACGACGGTACCCACGCGGCCGCCGCCGGCCTTCTCGTGTACACCCCAGGAGGGCCGGCGTGAGCTCGGGCGACGGCCGCCGGGCACCGCCCATCAGCATCGGGCTGCCCGTCTACAACGGCGAGCGGTTCCTGGCCCGGGCGGTCCAGTCGATCCTCGAGCAGGAGTACGGCGACTTCGAGCTGGTGATCTCCGACAACGGGTCGACCGACACGACCCCCGAGATCGGCCGTCACTTCGCGGCCCACGACGATCGGGTGACCTATCTGCGGCACGAGACCAACCGCGGGGCGGCCTGGAACTTCAACCACGTCGTCGCGGTGACGTCAGGCCCGCTCTTCAAGTGGGCCGCCCACGACGACGAGCTGCGGCCGGCCTGGTTGGGTCGATGCGTCGCCGCCCTCGCCGAGGCGCCGACCGCCGCCCTGGCCTACACCCGCCGGGTGAAGATCGACGCCGACGGCAACCTGGTCAAGGTCACCCGCAGTCGCCCCAAGGCGTTCCTCAACCCGGCGGCCGGGCCGGCCGAGCGCTTCACCGACGTCCTGGCCCGGACGACCTCGTGCATCGAGAGCTTCGGGCTGATCCGCCGGGCGACCCTGGGCCGGACCCGGCTGCTGCAGCGCTATCCGGCGTCTGACCGGATTCTCCTGGCCGAGCTGGCGCTGCTCGGACACTTTGCGGAGGTGCCGGAGGAGCTGTTCCTCCACCGGGAGCACGAGGACCGCTCGATCCGGCGCTACCGGACCGCCTCTGCCTCGGCGGCCTGGTTCGAGCCGGGCCGGGGAGCTCATCCGGCGCTGCCCACGTGGCGGCTGGGATGGGAGTACGCCAGGGCCGTCAACCGGGCCGGCCTGCCCGCCTCCGAGCGGCTGCGGGCCTACCAGGGCGTGGCCGGGTGGGTGGCCCGGCGGCGACGGCTGATGGCCGACAACGTGGTCGACGCGGTGCGGACCAAGGCCGGGCAGTGGAGGCAACCGATACGAGCGTGATCCGTCGGCGGACGGCGGGGATCTTTCAACAGGGAGGGTGAGATGTCACGACAGGCGGGACGGGCCCATCGTTGGCGGCTGCTGGCCGGGCTGGTGGCGGCATGCGCCGTGGTCGCGGGGCCATTGAGCTCCACGGCGGCGGCGGGGCCGATCGACACCAGCATCGACGTGTGGTACGGGAACGACCAGACCTTCGGCGCCCTGGGCCGGCCCCAGACGTGGGTCAACATCCTGGGTCGGGTGTCGGATCCCGATGGGATCTCCCGCCTGCGCTACAGCCTCAACGGCGGGCCGATGACGAAGCTCTTCGTCGGCCCGACCGACCGGCGGGTGTATGGCCCGGGTGACTTCAACGCGCAGCTGGGCTTCGATCAGTTGGCCACGGGCGCCAACTCGCTGCTCATTCAGGCGACGGACGGCGCCGGCTTCGTGACGACCAAGACGGTCACCGTGCGCAAGGTGGTCGGCCCGGTGTGGCCCCGGCCGTACACGATCAACTGGTCGTTGGTGAGCAACGTGCAGAGCGTGGCCCAGGTCGTCGACGGCCGCTGGACGGTCGGCGGCGGCGTGCTGCGGACGGCCGACATCGGCTACGACCGGCTCGTCGACATCGGCGACGTGAGCTGGGCCGACTACGAGATCACCGCGCCGGTCACGGTCCACTTCGTCGACCGGGTCAACGGCAATCCATGGCCGAGCACGGGCCCCGGCATCGGCTTCCTGATGCGCTGGACGGGCCACAAGCCGACCAAGGCAGTGCCCTACACCGACTTCCGGGGCCACGGCGCCCTCGGCTGGTACCGCTACAACCAGGGCGACCGGCTGGTGATCGGAAACGGCGACGGGCAACCGGTGGCGATCGACGACGACTTCGAGCTGGTCACCGGCGTGACCTACATCTTCAAGATGCGGGTGGAGACCCACCCCAGCGAGAGCCGGTACCTGTTGAAGGTGTGGCCCCAGAACCAGCCCGAGCCAGCGGCATGGTCGCTCACCCGATCGGCGCCGCTGTCCGAGGCTGCGACGGGGTCGGTGCTGCTCGTCGCCCACCATGTCGACGCCAGCTTCGGCAACGTGACGATCACCCCGGCGTCGGCGACGCCGGTCGTCGCCACCCCGACGATCACGCCGCCCGGCGGCACGTTCGGCGGGCCGGTCCAGGTCTCGCTGGCGACGGCCACTTCGAGCGCGACGATCAGGTACACCACCAACGGGACCGACCCGACCGAGAGCTCGACCCCCTATACCGGACCGTTCACCGTCGCCAGCGACACCGAGGTGCGGGCCGTCGGCTTCCGTGCCGGCCACCAACCGAGCGCGGTGGCCTCGGCCTCGTTCGAGATCGGGCAGCAGACGGCGTCGCCGCCGACGATCTCGCCGCCGCAGGGCACCTACGCCGGCTCGGTGCAGGTGCAGATGGCGGCCGGCGAGCCGGGTGCGGTCATCCGGTACACGCTCGACGCATCGAGGCCCACCGCCAGCTCACCGGCCTACACCGGTCCGTTCACGCTGAACTCGACCACCACGGTGAAGGCGGTCACGTTCGCCCCGGGCTTCGACCCCAGCGCCCAGACCAAGGTCAAGTACATCATCACGTAGCCCGACCCGCGCATTCTCGACGCAGGTTTGGACCGAGCTCAGCGCCCTCGATACGTGGCGCGGCCGCCGATGGCGTCCTTGTTGAGTCGCTTCGAGAGGTGGAGCCCCTCGAGCACGAACTCGACGGCGGCGGCCACCTCGGCCGGGCTCTCGTCGCCCTTGGTCAGCTCGGCGACCGGCCTGCGCAACGGGCTGATGTCGCGGACGAGGCGGGCGTAGTCGGCCGCGGGCACGTCCTCGCCCGCATGCACGACCTTGCCGCCATCGAACGCCGAGATGACCTCGAGCATGCGCTCGATCGGGCACCGCTGGCGGAACACGGTGAGCACCGCCGAGTCGAGGAGGTGGTCGATGATCTGTTCGTCCCGTCCCTCGTCGAGGGTCTCGATCTCGACCTTGCCCGCGGTCGACGCGACCAGGGCCTGGAGGTCGCACACGCGGGGCACGACCTCCTTCTCACCCAACCGGATGGCCCGGCGGGCGGCGTTGGCCGTCATCGTCTCGGTGTTCGACACGGTGAGCCGCACCGACACGCCGGAGCGCTGGTTGATGTGCGGGCTCTCCCGGGCCAGCTGGCTGAGCGTGGCCACCACATCGGCCAGGTAGTCGGGCACCGACGCCCGCAGTCCGGCCAGCTCGAGCAGCCGCGCCTCCTGGCGGGCGATGGCCACCTCGGTGGCCAGGTCGGACGGGTAGTGCGTGCGGAGCTGGGCGCCGAACCGATCCTTGAGCGGGGTGATGATGCGGCCCCGGTTGGTGTAGTCCTCCGGGTTGGCCGACGCGACCAGGAGCAGGTCGAGCGGCAGCCGGATCTTGTAGCCCCGCACCTGCACGTCGCGCTCCTCGAGCACGTCGAGCAGGCCGACCTGGATGCGCTCGGCCAGGTCGGGGAGCTCGTTGATGGCGAAGAGCCCGCGGTTGGTGCGAGGCACCAGGCCGTAGTGGAGGGTGAGCTCGTCGGAGAGGTAGCGACCCTCGGCCACCTTGATGGGGTCGACCTCGCCGATGAGGTCGGCAACCGACGTGTCGGGGGTGGCCAACTTCTCCCCGAAGCGCTGGTCGCGGCTGACCCACTCGACCGGGGTGGCGTCGCCGTGCTCGGCGACCAGGTCGCGGGCGTAGCGGGACACCGGATTCTCGGGATCGTCGTTGATCTCGCTGCCGGCGACGATGGGGATCCACTCGTCGAGCAGCTCGACCAGTGAGCGGATCATGCGGGTCTTCGCCTGGCCCCGCTCCCCCAGGAAGATGATGTCGTGGCCCGCCAGCAGGGCGTTCTCGAGCTGCGGGAGGACCGTCTCGTCGAAGCCGATCACCGAGGGGATGAGCTGCTCGCCGGCGGCGATGC
>JBOGGX010000115.1:0-22672 GCA_050744245.1 Acidimicrobiales bacterium | reverse complement strand
CCGGCGGCGGTCTTGCGGCGCCGGCACCACCGTTCCAGCGTCGCTCGCTCCTCGGCGGTCACAGTGATCTCGACGGTGGGGCGTCCTCGGCGGGCCATGAGCGTTCCTCCCATGCTGGCTCACCGGGGCGAACACGCCCGCACCAACCGAAATTCCCACCCACCAACAACGCTCTAACAACTTCTGTGTCAGGACACTAGACCGCGTGGGGCTCCTGATGGACGACCCGCTCGTCACGGACCACGGCGCCGTCGTGCACGACGGTCCTGCGTGCCCGGAAGCTGTTCATCATGAACAGCGACAAGAGCAGGCCGATGCCGCCGACGATCATCAGGATGATGCCGACGACGTTGATGTCGATGCCGGAGACGGTGGTCTCGACGGCGAAGGTGAGGATGGCGCCGACCGCGATCAAGAAGATGCTCACGCCAAGGCCCATCGTGGGTCCTCCGTAGTGGAAAGCGCCGGCCCGGGGGCCGGCACGCCAGCAACCGGCGATCTCGCTACCCGATCGGTCGGGATGCGATACGTGGCGATGGGGTGGTCGGGGCGCCGCGCCATGGGGTGATGGCAGGATGCAGACCTGCGAGGCGAGGAGGAACCGTGGCCGGACCGCTGGCCGGCGTCCGCATCATCGAGCTCGGAGGCATCGGTGCAGGTCCGTTCTGCGGAATGGTGCTGGCCGACATGGGCGCCCAGGTCATCCGATGCGAACGCCCGGCGGCCGCCGCGTCGGATGCACCGGCCGACCTGTTGCTGCGGGGCCGGCGCTCGCTCGCCGTCGACCTGAAGCATCCCGACGGGGCGGCGGTCGTCCTCGACCTGATCGCCGGGTCGGACGCCGTCATCGAGGGGTTCCGGCCCGGCGTCGCCGAGCGCCTGGGTCTGGGCCCGGACGACTGCCTGGCCCGCAATCCCAAGCTGGTCTACGGGCGGATGACGGGATGGGGCCAGGACGGACCGCTGGCCGGGACGGCCGGGCACGACATCAACTACATCGCCCTGGCCGGCGCCCTCCATTCGATCGGCCGACGGGACGGGCCGCCGGTCCCACCCCTCAACCTGGTCGGCGACTTCGGGGGCGGCGGCATGCTGCTCGCCCTCGGCCTGGTCGGCGGGCTGTTCGAGGCGCAGCGGTCGGGTGTCGGCCAGGTTGTCGACGCGGCCATGGTCGATGGGGCCGCATTGCTGATGACGATGTTCCACTCGTTGCGGGCCGCGGGCCTGTGGTCCGACGAGCGGGGCACGAACCTGCTCGACACGGGGGCCCCCTTCTACGACGTGTACGAATGCGCCGACGGCGAGCACGTCAGCATCGGGTCGCTCGAACCGCAGTTCTACGCCGAGCTGTTGGCCCGGCTCGACCTCGACGGCTCGGAGGCGGACTCCGACCTGCGCCAGCGCATGGACCGGGCGCGCTGGCCGGCGATCAGGGAACGGCTGGCGGCGGTGTTCCTGACCAGGACGAGGGCCGAGTGGACCGAGCTGCTGGAGGGCACCGACGTCTGCTTCGCACCGGTGCTCTCGCTGGCCGAGGCGCCGCGGCACCCGCATCTCGTGGCGCGGGGCACCTTCGTCGAGATGGACGGGGTGCCCCAGCCAGCACCCGCCCCCCGGTTCAGCCGGACGCCGAGCGCGATGGCCGGGCCCGCGGTTCGGCCCGGAGCGGACACCGACGCCGTGCTCGCCGAGCTCGGTCTCGACGCCGACCGGGTGGCCAAGCTCCGCGACGCGGGTGTGGTGTCCTGACCGGTGGCCGCGATCGTCTTCTCCCATGCCCATCCCGACGACGAGTCCATCGCGACGGCCGGGGTGATGGCCAGGATGGCCGATGAGGGCCACCGGGTCGTGCTGGTCGTCGCGACCAAGGGGGAGGGAGGCGAGGTGCCCGACGCGTTCCTCGACCCGGGTGAGACGCTCACCGAACGCCGGGTGAAGGAGACTATGGCCGCGGCCGGGATCCTCGGCGTGGCGCGAGTCGAGTTCCTCGGCTACATCGACTCCGGCATGGCCGGCCCGCGGCCGCCCACGACGAGCGCCTGCGTCAGTTCGCCGAACTGATGGCCGAGATCGAGCTCGACGAGAACTTCGCCGTCCCCGAGGCCAGCCTCACCACCGCGGTCGACGTCACATCTTGGCTGGACCGGAAACGGGCGGCCATGACCGCCCACGCCAGCCAGATCCCGCCCGATTCCTGGTTCCTGACCATCCCGCCCGAGATGTTCGCCATGGCGTTCGGCACGGAGTGGTTCATCCACGTCGGGGCCGAGCCCGGCTTGCGGGAGACCTCGCTCCTCGATTGGACTGCCCGGGTGACCGGGTGTTCCGCGCCTTCACCGATCCGAACGAGCTGAAGATGTGGTTCTGGCCTACCGTGTTCGCCACGGAGGCCGCCTTCGACCCTCGGGTCGGCGGGGTCTATGCCATCCGAAAGCACGGGGCTGCCCGACGGTCAGAACATGGGCGTCTCCGGTCGCGTCGTCGAGGTCACGTACCCGGCCGTTTGGTGATCACGTGGCGATGGGACGGCGAGGACGACGAGTCCACCGTGCATCTCGGTCGGCGATCTCGACCGCGGGCTGACCGAACTCGTCCTCACCCACGACGGCCTGACGTCGGCCGAGGCCGGCGACAACCACACCGCGGGCCGGACCGACTGCCTTGACCGAGCGGCTGGGCGCCGGGGGCTGACCGGGCGGCCTAGCCCTCGATCGGGTTGCCGTCGGCGCCGACCGCCCACCACACGCCCCTGACGGCCTGGCCGTTCACGTCGCCGGGGGCGGCGTCGGCCGCGAAGGTGTACAGCGGCCGTTCGTTGACCGTGAGCTGCGTGCCGCTCGGCGCGTCGATCGTGCCGAACATCGCCTGGTCGAGCCCGTCGGCGACCTCGAAGCCCTCGTCGACGATCGCGGGCGGCCAACTGTCGAGGCACTCACCCGAGCAGTTGCTGGTTCCGGGCTCGTCCATGTCGAAGACGTACAGCGTGAAGCCCTGCGCATCGACCAGGACATCTCCGAGGCTGGTGTTGGCGACGTCGACCGTGGCGTCGGAGGCCGCGGCGGCGGTGGTGTCGGTCGTGGCGTCGTCGGCGCCGTCGTCGTCGTCGCCGCATGCGGCAAACAGCAGTGCGAGCGCCGCCAGTCCGGCGGCGAGCTTCGTGGGCACGTTGACGTACCTCCCGGTGGTGAGTTGGTCCTGGGAGATACGAGCCGGACCGACCGGGTGTTCAACCGAGCAGAGGGGCGTAGGTCACGGTCGCGACCGCGACCGGGTCGGGTTGGCCGACGGACGTGATGGTGACGTCGACGACCGACAACCGGCGACCCATGCGCAGCAGCCGGCCCTCGCCCACGAGATCGGACGGGGCGGGCGGGCGCAGGAAGCTGATGGTGAGGCTCGACGTGAGCGCGTCGACGCCCGCCGGGAGCTGAGCCAGGGTGAGCAGCCAGGCGACGGTGTCGGCCATGGTCATGAGCGTCGGCCCGGAGACGGTGCCGCCCGGCCGGATCTCGGCGCCCTCGGCGCTCACCCGGTAGCGCAGGCGGAGCCGCTTGTCGCCGACCTCGTCGACCGTGATGCGGGCCTGCATGCCGGTCTCGGGGAACGACCGGTGGAGCCGCTCGGTCAGCTCGGCGGCGGTCGAGGTCGGCGCGGTCGGCACCCGGGACATCCCGGTGAGTCTTGCGGATTTGTAGACGGGGACGAGGCGACCCCTACCATCCGGCCATCGGATCGGCTCGCGTTCTCGGCGCCGCGCTCTGGCTGATCGACCTGCACACCGGCTGGGCGTGGGTCGTGATCGTCGGCAATGCCATGGCCGGGGGGTGGGCCCTGGCCGCCCACTGGTGGGAGCCGCTGCGGACCCGGGCGTTGTGGTGGTTCACGATCGCGGCCCAGCTGACGATCTTCGTGCAGGCCGGGTTGGGGGTCGGACTGGTGGCCGGGCTCGGGATCGAGCCGCCGCCGTTCCACCTGTTCTACGGGTTCGTGGCCATCATCGCCGTCGGGATCCTGTACAGCTACCGGTCGACGTCGGCCTGGGTGCGCCGGCGGGTGTACCTGGTGTACGGGCTCGGCGGGCTGTTCCTGATGGCACTGGGCATCCGCGCCCTCCTCGTCGGCGCCCGCTGACCCGCCCCGACGCCCGCTTTTGACCTTTGTGGGCGCTGGGGTATCAATGGCGGACCTGAGCGCGCGCAAACGGGGGGACCGGGACCGGGATCCCGACGCGGGTTGGCGCGGTGCTACAGGTGGACGATCGGGCAGGTGAGGGTCCGGGTGATGCCGTCGATCATCTGGATGCGGCTCACCACCATCTTGCCCAGGTCGTCGACCGAGTCGGCCTCGGCCCGGGCGATCACGTCGTAGGGCCCGGTGACGTCCTCGGCCGAGATCACCCCGTCGATGCCACCGACCTCGGTGGCCACCTGGGCGGCCTTCCCGACCTCGGTCTGAATCAGGATGTACGCACTCACCGCCATTCGGACCCCCCTTTTCGATGTGCTGGTCGTGCTGGTCGGCCGATCGTAGGCGGACGCGAGCGACCCGCGCCGCGTGGCGGCTCAGTTGGCCAGCCGCTTCTCCAGGTTGCGCAGCTCCTCCTTGAGCTCGGCTGGCAGCCGCTCGCCCAATCCGGTGTAGTGGTCCTCGATCAGCGGAACCTCCTGCCGCCAGGCCTCGACGTCGACCTGGAGCAGTTCCGCCATCGTCGAAGGGTCGATGTCGAGCCCCGTGGTGTCGATGGCGTCGGCGGCCGGCACGTGGCCGATCGGGGTCTCGACCGCGTCGGCGCCGTTGTCAAGGCGCTCGACGATCCACTTCAGCACCCGGCTGTTGTCGCCGAAGCCCGGCCAGAGGAACGAGCCGTCGGCGCCTCGGCGGAACCAGTTGACCCAGAACAGCCTGGGCAGCTTGTTGGCGTCGGCCCGCTCGCCGGTGCGGAGCCAGTGGGCGAAGTAGTTGCCCATGTTGTACCCGCAGAACGGGAGCATGGCGAAGGGGTCGAACCGGAGCCGCCCCACCGCCCCGGCCGCGGCGGCCGTGGTCTCCGACGACATGATCGACCCGAGGAACACGCCGTGCCGCCAGTCGAACGACTGCGTGACGAGCGGAACGTTGGACGCCCGCCGCCCGCCGAACAGGATGGCCGAGATGGGCACGCCGGCCGGGTCCTCCCACTCGGGGGCGATCGAGGGACACTGGGCCGCCGGGGCCGTGAACCGGGCGTTGGGGTGGGCCGCCGGCCGGGCCCCGGCGCCATGGGGCGTCCAGTCGTTGCCCTTCCAGTCGACGAGGTGGGCCGGCGGCTCGTCGGTCATGCCCTCCCACCAGACGTCGTTGTCGTCGGTGAGGGCGCAGTTGGTGAAGATCGAGTTGCCCCACAGCGTCTCCATCGCGTTGGGGTTGGTCCGCTCCGACGTGCCCGGGGCCACGCCGAAGAACCCGGCCTCCGGGTTGATCGCGTGCAACCGGCCGTCGTCGGCGAACTTCATCCAGCAGATGTCGTCGCCGATCGTCTCGACCTTCCACCCGGGCAGGGTCGGGATGAGCATCGCCATGTTCGTCTTGCCGCACGCGGACGGGAACGCAGCGCCGAGGTAGCGCTTCTGCCCGTTGGGCGGCGTGACACCGATGATGAGCATGTGCTCGGCCAGCCAGCCCTCGTCGCGGGCGAGGACCGAGGCGATGCGGAGGGCGAAGCACTTCTTCCCGAGCAAGGCGTTGCCGCCGTAGCCCGAGCCGAACGACCAGATCTCGCGGGTCTCGGGGAAGTGGACGATGTACTTGTTGTCGGCGTTGCACGGCCAGGCGACGTCGTCCCGCCGGTTGCCGTCGTCGTCGACCAGCGGGTGGCCGACCGAGTGCAGACAGGGCACGAACTCGCCGTGGCCGCCCAGCACGTCGAGCACCTGCCGGCCCATGCGGGTCATGATCCGCATGTTCACCGCCACGTACGGCGAGTCGGTGATCTCGATGCCGATGTGGGCGATCGGCGAGCCGAGCGGGCCCATCGAGAACGGCACGACGTACATCGTGCGCCCCCGCATCGACCCCGCGAACAGACCGGTCAGCGTGGCCCGCATCTCCTCCGGGTCGCGCCAGTTGTTGGTCGGCCCGGCGTCGATCTGACGCGGCGTGCAGATGAACGTGCGGTCCTCGACCCTGGCCACGTCGGCCGGGTCGCTCACGGCCAGGTAGCTGTTGGGCCGCTTGGCCTCGTCGAGCGTGCGGAAGGTGCCCGCCTCGACGAGGAGACGGCACAGCCGGTCGTACTCCTCGGCCGAGCCGTCGCACCATTCGACGCGATCGGGTTGCGCGAGCCGGGCCGCCTCCTCGACGAACGCCAGGAGCCTGCGGTTGGTGGTGGGTGCTGCGGTCACGTTGCCTCCGGCTCGAGGGGCTGGCGGTCCGACGGCGGAAATCCCGGTGTCCCCATGTCGACCTCGGACCCGAGGCGGAGCCTGGTGGCGAGGCCGCGGTCGTCGATGTCGAAGATCACCCGCTGACCCTGCCGCACCATCCGGAACACCGATCCGGCGAACGCGTCTGGGCCGAGCTCATACTCGCGGTAGTCGCTGTCGCAGAGCACCAGGCCGTCACCTGTCCCTGGGTCGTACGACTTGATCACGCCTTGCACGGACCGTCTCCTCGGATCGGTAACGGTCGACCGAGGCTAACGGCCCAGGCGAGCGACCAGCCAAAGGGCGGTGTCGGGCGGTGTCGTCAGTGGACGACCTTCTGGACCTTGCCGGCCTTGATGCAGGCGGTGCACACGTTCACCCGCCGGGGCGAGCCGTCGACGAGCGCCCTGACCCGCTGGATGTTGGGGTTCCAGCGGCGCTTGGTCCGCCGATGGGAATGGCTCAGCCGCATCCCGAACCAGGGATGCTTGCCACACACCTCACACACAGCGGCCATGAAGGAGAACCTCGGGATGCTCGGGGATGCTCGGGGATGCAGGTCGACGGACCGGGACAAACCGGCCGGTCACGCTACCAGCGGATCGATGGAATCCGCCATCCGGCAGACTGGTGGAGATGGAGCGGGGACCCCGCCGACCGGCGCACGCCCACGGCTCGGTCCGGGCCGGGGCCAGGCACAAGCGGGCGCTCGGCGTCGCCCTGATCCTGCTGGCCGGGGTCACGGTGCTCGAGTTCGTGACCGGCGTGCTGAGCAACTCGCTGGCCCTGCTGTCCGACGCCGGTCATATGCTCACCGACGTCGTCGGCTTGGGGATGGCCCTGGCCGCCATCCAGCTGGCCGACCGCGGGAGCGAGCGGAGCGACCGGACCTTCGGGTTGTACCGCCTCGAGATCCTGGCCGCCCTGGCCAACTCGGTCCTGTTGTTCGGGGTGGCGATCTACGTGCTGGTGGAGGCGATCCGGCGCTTCGCCGACCCGGTCGACGTGCTCAGCGGGCCGATGCTGGTCGTCGCCGTCATCGGCCTGGCCGCCAACCTGGTCGCCTTCGCCCTGCTCCGTCGGGGGGCGAAGGAGTCGCTCAACGTCGAAGGCGCGTTCGTCGAGGTGGCCGCCGACACCATCGGATCGCTCGGCGTCATCGTCGGCGCCCTGGTCCTGCGGGCCACCGGGTGGACCTGGGTCGACCCGGCGGTCGGGTTGGCGATCGGCCTGTTCATCCTGCCCCGCACGTGGCGCCTGGGGGCGCAGGCGCTCCGCATCCTGGTGCAGGCCGCCCCGCCGGACGCCGACCTCGACGCCATGCGGGTCGAGCTGGCCGGCGTCGGCGGCGTGGTCGACGTGCACGATCTTCACGTGTGGACCCTGACCTCCGACATGGAGGTGGCGTCGGCCCACGTGATGGTGGCCGAGGGCACCGACACCCACGGCGTCCTCGACCAGGCCCGCGTCATCCTGCGCGACCGGTTCGGCATCCACCATGCCACCCTCCAAGTGGAACCCGAGAGCCACCAGGGGTGCTCCGAAGTGGCGTGGTGACCCGGCCCTGTATGACTGAATAAGCTCCAAAGCATCTGGAAGACACTGACGGCGCTCGGGCTGGTCGTGGCGTTGCCCGGCTGCTCGCAGGACCACCCGGCCGGAGGCCGCGCCGTCGGCGCCGAGGCGGCGGTGGCCGCCGACGAGGCCGGGGCGAGAGCGGCCTTCGTCGCCTACCAGCAGGCCGTGGTCGACGGCCGGGGGGCCGACGCCGCCTCGCGGGTGACCGCAGGCACCATCGACCACTACGAACGGCTGCGTCGGCTTGCGGTCGCGGCCACGGTCGACGATCTGGCGGCCGAGCCGATGGTCGACCGGCTGGCTGTCGTCCTGCTCCGCACCCGGTTTCCGCTCGGCGATCTCGAGGCCGCCACCGGGGCGACGGTGCTGGCCGGCGCGGTCGACGTGGGAATGATCGGCCGACAGGTGGGGGCGCTGGTGGCCGGCGATGTCAGCGTCGATCCCACGGGCGAACGGGTCACGGTCAGTGCGGTCGACGGCGCCGGCCGGCTGCTCGACGTCGACCTGGCGCGTGAGGGCTCGGGGTGGAAGGTCGACCTCACCGCCCTGCTGGCCGCGGCCGACACCGGTCTGCGGCAGCTCGCCGTCGCCCAGGGCGTCGCCGAGAACGACCTCATTCTGGCCATGGTCGCGGCCACCACCGGCGTGACCATCGGCCCCGAGATCTTCGACCCGCCGAGGCCACCCGACTGATTCGCTAGTTCCACCGGAGGTCGGGGGGGAACAGGGCGTAGCGCTTGAGCGGCAGGGGTTGGCGGCGCAGGATGGCGCGCCACAGGTCGTCCGGCGTGGCCGCGAACGCATCGTCCGGGTCGGCGTCGACCACGAACCAGGCGCCCTCGTCGATCTCACCCTCCAGCTGTCCCGGTCCCCAGCCGGCGTAACCGGAGAAGATCCGTAGCTTCTCGACGGCGGCCCCGACGGCGTCGGCGTCGGCCGTCAGGTCGAGCACCCCGACCGGGCCGAGGATCGGCTGCCACACCGCGTCGAGTCGGCCGTGGGCCACCCGGGCCAGGGCGATAACCGCCTCGCGACTCACGGGTCCGCCGACGAACACCACCGACGGATGGCTGGTGAACCGGCTCCAGTCCTCCAGCGGGTCATCGATCTCGACCTCGCTCGGGCGGTTGAGCACGAGCCCGACCGCGCCCTCGTCGGAGTGCTCAAGCATGAAGACCACGGTGCGCTCGAAGTTCGGGTCGCCGAGCAGCGGGCTGGCCACGAGCAGTCGGCTCCTGGTCGAATCCGTCGAGGGCGTCGGGTCCATCGTCCCGAAATCATGGCGTACCGACCGGCGGCCGGCCCTATGCTGCCGATCCCCTTTTCGCCCCGCCGATGGAGCGCGGATGCCGCACCCCGATGTCCCGATCGAGCAGGCCCACCTCGACCGGGCCTACGAGTGCCTGGCGGCCATGCGGGACAAGACCGACCGGTTGGCGGGCATCTCGGAGTCGGCCGCCCAGGCCGTCGATTCGGCCATCGTCACCTGGCACCTGGAGCGCCGGGCCGCGGAGCTGACCGTCGACGGGCCCGGCCTCGCCTTCGGCCGGATTGACGAGGAGCACGGTCCGAGCTGGTATGTCGGCCGGCGTCACGTCGACGACGAGCGGGGCGACGCCATGGTCGTCGACTGGCGGGCCGCGGTGGCCACGCCCTTCTACCGGGCCACCGCGGCCGACGCCCTCGGGCTGTCCCGCCGGCGACGGTTCATGATGACCGGCAAGCGGATCGACGACCTGTTCGACGAGGTCTTCGACGATCCCGACAGCGTCCACGCCGCCCGCCACGGCGGCATCCCCGACCCGCTGCTGGCCGAGTTGGAGCGCGAGCGGCTCGGTGAGATGCGCGACATCGTGGCCACCATCCAGGCCGAGCAGGACGAGGTCATCCGGGCGCCCATCGAGACCTGCATGGTCGTCCAGGGCGGGCCGGGCACCGGGAAGACGGCGGTCGGCCTGCACCGGGCCGCGTTCCTGCTCTACGAGCACCGCCTGGCCCTCGACGAGCAGGGCGTCCTCGTCATCGGCCCCAACCCCGTGTTCCTGCGCTACATCGCCCAGGTGCTCCCGTCGCTCGGCGAGGTGGCGGTGCGCCAGACCACCGTCGAGCGCCTCGTGGCGGTCGGCGGGCTACGGGCCCGGTCGACCGACCCGCCCGCCGTGGCCGGGCTCAAGGGTGACCCACGCATGGCCGACGTCGTGCGCCGGGCGGTGTGGGGTCACATGACGGCCCCGAAGGACGACCTCGAGGTCGCCACCGCGTGGGGGACGGTCCGACTCGCCGGCGACGAGGTGCTCGCGGTGCTCGACGACATCCTCGACCGGGGGGTGCCGTTCTCGGTCGGGCGGCAGGCGCTGCGCACCCGCATCCACCGCAGCATCGCCCGGCGGCTCGAGGCCAGGCGGGGTGACGCCGCGCCCGACTCCGCCGATCTCGAGGCCGACCTCAGGCGCAACCGCTCGTTCCAAGCGGCGCTGTCGAGGCTGTGGCCGACGTTGTCGGCGCCGACCGTCGTCCGGCGCCTGCTCACCAGCCGCGCCTTCCTGCGCGCCGGCGCCGACGGGGTGTTCGACGGCGACGAGCGCGGCCTGCTCGAACGCAAGGGGGCCGGGAGGCTCGACGACGAGCCGTGGACCGTGGCCGACCTGGTCCTGATCGACGAGGCCGAGGCGGCGATCGGCGGCCCGCCCCGCGGCTACGGGCACGTGGTCGTCGACGAGGCCCAGGACCTGTCGGCCATGGAGCTCCGCGCCCTGGCCCGGCGCTGCCCGTCGCGCTCGATGACCGTGCTGGGCGACCTGGCCCAGGCCACCGCGCCCGGCGCCCAGCGATCGTGGGACGACGTGCTGGAGCACCTCGGATCGCCGGGCGGGGCCGAGTTCACCGAGCTCGACCTTGGCTACCGGGTCCCGGCGCCGATACTCGAGTTCGCCAATCGCTTGCTGCCGATCGCCGCGCCCGGCCTGACGCCGGCCCGCTCCGTGCGCGAGGTCGGCGTCGCGCCCACCGTCCTCGCCGTCTCGTCCGCCGACCTCGTCGGGCATGTCACCCGGGTGGCCGCGGAGCGGGCCGCCCGGTGGTCGTCGGTCGGCGTGATCGTGCCCGACGAGCTCTACGGCGCGGTCGGATCGCACCTCGACGGCACCACCGCGGCCGGCGGCCTGACCGGCACCACGCTGTTGCACCCGTACGAGGCCAAGGGCCTCGAGTTCGACTCCGTGGTGGTGGCCGAGCCGGCGCGGGTGGCGGGCGACACGGCCGCCGGGGCCCGTCTCCTCTACATCGCGCTGACCCGGGCCGTGCAGGACCTCACGGTCGTCCACGCCGAACCGCTGCCGGCTGCGCTCGCTTGAGCCGACACAGGGCGGCGCCGGCGCCCGCGTCGGCCGGCGCCGCCCCGGTCGGATCCGCGCCCTCCGATCGGAATGGGGGAGAGGTCGATCCGGTGGCGCTCCTACCCCAGCGAGGGGAGGCAACGTCCCCGATCGGCACGCCGGCCGGACGACTTGAGGGGATCGATGACATTTGGGCCGAACGGCCCAGGGCCGCGTCGGCGGTGATGTCCCCCAGAGGCGTCGCTTCAGCCCATGCGGGTGGCGGCCGATGTCCCGAAGCGGGCCGCCATGAGCCGCTTGAGGCCGCTCGCGAACGAGCGCCGGGCGGTGAGGTGGGGCAGGGTCAACCGGGCCTGGGCGTCGGCGTCGCCCCCGAAGGCGGCGATGCAGTCCTCGGGTTCGACGTTGGCCAGGGCCAGGATGGCGCCCGTGCAGCCGAGCGGGCCGGCGAGCGCCAACACCGCCGACGAGCCGGTGAAGAGCGGACGGTCGAACCCGGCCAGCTCCTCGAGCAGCCGCTCAGGATCGCCGCTCGAGTCCTTGCAGCCGACGACGGGAAGGTCGGGTAGCACGGCGACGGGGATGCCCGGGGGCGACGCCGAGGGGAAGTGGTAGGCGAGCAGCGGCAGCGCGGGGGCGGCCTTGGCCACGGCGTCGTAGTAGCGCCGCGGATCGTCGGTGCCGGGCGGCGACAGGACGAGGGCGGCGGCCGCGCCATGCTCGCCGGCCTGCGCCGTCAGCCTCCCCGCCTGCCGGGCCGACGGTGCGCCCGTGCCCGCGATCACCGGGACCCGACCGTTGACCCCGGCCACCACCGCTTCGAGCAGCGCGACCCGCTCGTCGGCGTCGAGGGCCGAGGCCTCACCGGTGGATCCGGCCACGACCACGGCCGACACGCCGAGATCGACGAGACATACAGCGTGTTCGGCAGTGGCGTCGGTGTCGATGTCGCCGTGCTCGTCGAACAGGGTGACGAGGGCGACACCCACCCCCTCGAAGATCGGTTCGGTCATCGGGGCCAGTGTGCCAGGCCGACGGAGTTCACCCAATGCTCGCGTTCTGTGGCGAGAAACGCAGGCTCTGCCGGCCGGAGTCGACACAGAGGTGATTTAGGCTCGGGTGCGTGCCGCGGGTGCCGAGTGGTCGTCGAACCAAGATCGTGGCGACGCTTGGGCCGGCGAGCGACACCGAGCCGGCGCTGCGGGCCCTGCTCGAGGCGGGGGTCGAGGTGGTACGCCTCAACCTGGCGCACGGCACGCCCGACGCCCATCTGGTCACGATGCAGCGGGTGCGCAAGCTGGCCGACGAGCTGGGGCGCACCGTCGCCGTGCTGTGCGACCTGCCCGGTCCGAAGATCCGCTCCACCGCCTTCCCCGACGGCGGCGTGTTCCTGGCCGAGGGGCCCAGGCTCGAGCTGGTGGCGGTGGGCGGCGAGTTCGACGAGCAGACACCGAGCACCGACAAGCGGATCGTCGTCAACTACGCCCACCTGTGCGCCGACCTGCGGGCCGCCGACCAGGTGACCCTCGGCGACGGCGGCCTCCTCCTCGTCGTCGAGTCGTGCGAGCCCGACCGGCTCGTCGCCCGCGTGGTGAGCGGCGGCCGGGTCCAGGGCCGGCCCGGGGTGCACCTGCCGGCCGAGCGGCTGCGCGTGTCGACCCCGACCGAGGAGGATCTCGTCCTGCTGGCCGTCGTGGCCAAGGCCGGCGCCGACTTCATCGCCATCTCGTTCGTGCGCGCCGCCGACGACGTCAAGCGGGTGCGCGAGGCGCTCGCCGAGCAGGCGTTGCCCGGCCCCGGTCCGATGCTCGTCTCGAAGATCGAGACCAGGAGCGCGGTCGAGGATCTCGACGCGATCCTCGACGTGACCGACGCGGTCATGGTCGCCCGCGGCGACCTCGGCACCGACTACCCGATCGAGGAGGTGCCCCACCTGCAGAAGCGCATCGTCCGGGCCTGCGTTCGGTGGGGCCGGCCGGTGATCACGGCCACGCAGATGCTCGAGTCGATGATCAACAGCCCGATGCCGACCCGGGCCGAGGCCACCGACGTGGCCAACGCCGTGTTCGACGGCACCGACGCGGTCATGCTCTCGGGCGAGACGGCCATCGGGCGCGACCCGCCCCACGTGGTGCGCACCATGGCCCGCCTCGTCACCCGGGCCGAGCACGAGATCGACTATCTGGCCTGGGGCAACCAGCTGGGCCGCCTGCAACGCCAGGCGGCCCTGCCCCAATCCCTGGCCATCACCGCGGCCACCGCCCACGCGGCGTGGCGGGTGGCGCTCGAGGTGGGGACCAAGGCCATCGTCTGCTGCACCCGCTCGGGGCTCACCGCCCGGGCCATGGCCCGGTTCCGGCCGCCATGTCCGATGGTCGGCTGCTCGTACGACGACGAGATCGTGCGCCAGATGGCGCTGTCGTGGGGCGTGTACCCGGTACGGGTCGACTTCTACCGCTCGACCGACGAGCTGGTCTGGTTCGCGGTCAAGACCATCGTCGACCATGGGTTCGCCGAGCAGGGTGACGTGGCCGTGGTGCTGGCCGGCTCGCCCGAGGACGTCGCGCCGTCGACCGACGTGCTGCGCGTGGTGCGCATCCGCTGACCGGCGGCCTGAGCCCGCACCCCCGCCGCGGGCGCACGGCACGCAGCGCGGTCAGCACGCAACGGTGCGCCCGATCGGAGATTTCGCCTGATCCGGTCGAGCGCGACACGGTTTGCGCCGCACGGCTGCGCGGATCGCGGCATGATCGGTGACGCAACCGTCAACCGAGTCAGGGGGAGTGACCGTGAAGGTAGCCATGACGGTCAATGGGAGCGCACAGGGCCACGACGTCGAGCCCCGTCTGCTTCTGGTCCACTACTTGCGGGACGTCGTGGGGCTCACCGGCACCAACGTCGGCTGCGATACGAGCTCCTGCGGCGCCTGCACCGTGCTCGTCGGCGGCGAATCGGTGAAGTCGTGCACGATGCTGGCGGTCCAGGCCGACGGCGCCGACATCACCACCATCGAAGGGCTGGCGTCCGACGGCGAGCTCCATCCCGTGCAGCAGGCGTTCCGTGAGAACCACGGCCTGCAGTGCGGCTTCTGCACGCCGGGCATGGTGATGGCCGCGGTGTCGCTGCTCGAGGAGGTCCCCAACCCGACCGAGCAGCAGGTGCGGGTCGGCCTCGAGGGCAACCTCTGTCGCTGCACCGGCTACCACAACATCGTCAAGGCCGTGCTCGCCGCCAGCGGCTCCGGGGGAGGGGAGGCCTGATGGCCGCCACCGTCGGCACCCGCCTGCTGCGCAAGGAGGATCCCAAGCTGCTCACCGGCGAGGCCAGGTACATCGACGACCTCGCCATCCCGGGCGCCCTCTGGCTGGCCATGGTGCGCAGCCCGTTCGGCCACGCCCGCATCACCAACATCGACACCAGCGAGGCGGCCTCGGCCCCTGGTGTGCGCGGCGTCTACACCGGCGCCGAGCTGCGCGACGTCTGGGTCGGGCCGATGCCATGCGCCTGGCCGGTCACCGACGACATGAAGAACCCGGAGCACATCCCGGTCGCGGTCGACAAGGTGAACTTCCTGGGCGAGATCGTCGCCGTGGTCGCGGCCGGCTCGCGCTACGAGGCCCGTGACGCGGTCGAGAAGGTCGTCGTCGACTACGACCCGGTCGAGGCGGTGGTCGACCTCGAGGACGCACTCAGCGACCGGGTGGTCATCCACGAGGCGCTCGGCACCAACAAGAGCTACACGTGGACGCTCGTCCCCGACGCCGATGCCGTCGATCGGGCCTTCGCCGACGCGGCCCACACGGTGAGCGAGCGCTTCCTCCAGCAGCGGCTCATCCCCGAGGCCATGGAGCCGAGAGGCGTGGCCGTGGTGCCGTCCCCCATGGCCGGCGAATTCACGCTCTACTCGGCCACCCAGATCCCCCACATCCTCAAGATCATGGTCGGTCTCACCCTCGGGATACCCGAGCAGAAGATCCGGGTGATCGCCCCGGCGGTCGGTGGCGGGTTCGGCTCCAAGCTCAACGTCTACGCCGAGGAGCTCATCGCCCTCGGGCTGGCCCGGAAGCTCGGTGTGCCCTGCCGCTGGACCGAGGACCGCACCGAGAACGCGGTGGCCACCATCCAGGGCCGGGGCCAGATCCAGGACATCGAGCTGGCGGCCGACGAGAACGGCAGGATCTCCGCGGTCCGGGTCAGGCTCGTCGCCGACATGGGCGCCTACCTCCAGCTGGTCACGCCGGGCATCCCGTTGCTCGGGGCCTTCCTGTACGCCGGCGTCTACGACATCCCGAGCTACTCCTTCGAGTGCACGTCGGTGTTCACCAACAAGACGCCAACCGACGCGTATCGGGGGGCCGGGCGGCCGGAGGCCACCTACGCCATCGAACGGGCCATCGACTCGCTGGCCCGCACGGTCGGCATCGACCCGGCCGAGATCAGGCGGCGCAACTACATCACCTCCGACCAGTTCCCGTACCAGTCGGCCGGCGGGCTGCTGTTCGACTCCGGAGACTACGAGCCGACCCTCGACCGGGCGCTCGAGCTCGTCGGCTTCGACGAGATCCGCAAGGAGCAGCAACGGCGGCGGGACGCGGGCGAGACCAAGCACCTCGGGGTGGGCATCTCCACTTACGTCGAGATGTGCGGCCTGGCGCCGAGCCGGGTGCTGGCGTCGCTCAACTACAGCGCCGGCGGTTGGGAGTCGGCCACGGTCCGGTTGCTGCCCACCGGCAAGGTGCAGGTGGTCACGGGGTCGACGCCCCACGGCCAGGGGCAGGAGACGAGCTGGTCGCAGATCGTCGGCGACAAGTTCGGCATCGACCCGGACGACGTCGAGGTGCTGCACTCCGACACCGCCGTGAGCCCGCTCGGCATGGACACCTACGGCTCACGGTCGCTCGCCGTCGGCGGCGTGGCCGCCGCCATGGCGGCCGACCGGGTGCTGGCCAAGGCCAAGGCCATCGCCGCCCACCAGCTCGAGGTGGCCGAGGACGACCTCGACTTCGAGGACGGCGAGTTCAAGGTCAGGGGCACGCCGTCGAAGGCCATGGCCATCCAGGCCGTCGCGTTCGAGGCGTTCACCGCCCACAACCTGCCCGACGGCCTCGAACCCAATCTGGCCGAGGAGGTCACCTACGACCCACCCAACTTCACCTTCCCGTTCGGCACCCACGTCTGCGTGGTCGAGGTCGACGAGGAGACGGGTGCCGTCGAGCTCCAGCAGTACGCCGCGGTCGACGACTGCGGCAACCAGATCAACCCGCTGATCGTCGAGGGCCAGGTGCACGGGGGGATCGTCCAGGGCGTGGCCCAGGCGCTGTTCGAGGAGGCGGTCTACGACGACGACGGGTTGCTCAAGAACCCGACGCTGGCCGACTACCTCGTACCGTCGGCGGCCGAGTTCCCGTTCTTCAAACAGGACTTCACCATCACCCCCAGCCCGACCAACGACCTGGGGGTCAAGGGCGTGGGCGAGGCCGGCACCATCGGCGCCGCCCCGGCCGTCATCAACGCCATCGTCGACGCCCTGAGCCACAAGGGCGTCACCGACATCGACATGCCGGCCAGCCCAGAACGGGTGTGGGCCGCGGCCCAAGGAGGGAACCAGTGATTCCGGCCGCGTTCGACTATGTACGGGCCGGCTCGGCCGAGGAGGCGATCTCGCTCCTCGGCGAGCACGGCGACGACGCCAAGCTGTTGGCGGGCGGGCACTCGTTGTTGCCGCTGATGAAGCTGCGGCTGGCCGCACCGGCGGTGCTGGTCGACATCGGCCGGATCGCAGACCTGTCCTACATCCGCGACGCCGGCGACCACGTGGCGATCGGCGCGCTGACCCGCTACCACGACATCGAGTTCAGCGACCTGCTGAGGGAGCAGGTGCCGCTCGTGTCGACCGCGATCGGCAGCGTCGGCGACCCGCCGGTCAGGCACCGGGGCACGATCGGCGGCTCGGCCGCCCACGGCGACCCGGCCTCCGACGTCCCGGCCGTGCTCCTGGCCACCGGGGCCACGCTGGTGGCCCAGGGTCCCGACGGCACCAGGGAGATCTCGGCCGACGACTTCTTCACCGGGTTCCTGGAGACCGAGCTCGAGCCGACCGAGGTGCTCACCGAGGTCCGGGTGCCCAAGGCGGCCGGGGTCGGGTTCGGCTTCCAGAAGTTCAACCGCCGGGCCCAGGACTGGGCCATCGTCGGGGTGGCGGTGCAGGCCAGGAACGGCGGCGCCGGCATCGGGCTGGTGAACATGGGATCGGCCCCGCTGCGGGCCAGAGCGGCCGAGGCCGCCCTGGCCGACGGGGCATCGGCGGCCGACGCCGCGGCCAAGGCCGACGACGGCACCGAACCGCCGAGCGACCTCAACGGCTCGTCCGACTACCGCCGCCACCTGTCGCGGGTGCTGGTCCGCCGGGCCCTGGAGTCCGCCGGCCTCTGACGAATGTTCGGTGGATCCTTCCCCAAAATGGGAAGGATCCACGGCAGGTTCGCTCATAGGGGCCCTCGGTGCTCTACATCGTCACGCGGTCGATCGACCAGGGCCGCCGGGCGGGTCTGACCTCGGTGCTCGGCATCCACGCCGGCTCGCTGGTGAACGTGGCCGCGGCCATCCTCGGGCTGCGGCGGCTGCGCTCCCGAAGGTCCGACGTCGACATGGTCGCGGCGCCGGTCCCGTTGTCGAGGGTGTTCGCCCAGGGCCTGGTCGTGAACCTGTTCAACCCAAAGACCGCCATCTTCTTCCTGGCGTTCCTGCCGCAGTTCGTGCATCCGGGCGCCGGGCCCGTACCGGTCCAGCTGGCGATCTTCGGCGCCCTGTTCGTACTGCTCGGGCTGCTGAGCGACGGCACCTACGCCATGGCCTCGGCCGCCCTCGGGTCCCGCCTGGGTCGGGGCCATTGCTTCGAACGGGCCCACCGGTGGGGCGCGGGCCTCGCCTGCCTCGGCCTCGGCGTGGCCGCCGCGGTCCCAGGATCGCGAGCGCACTCGGCCTGAGGCGGGCCATCCGCCGTACGCTGGGCGGGTGGGGTCACCAGAGGCCGACACGGTCGACGAGCTGCGGACCGCCCTCTCCAAGCAGGACTACCTGGCCGACGAGGGCCTGGCCACCGCCATCTTCCTGGCCATGCGGCTGCGGCGGCCCTTGTTCCTCGAGGGCGAGGCCGGCGTGGGCAAGACCGAGGTGGCCAAGGTCCTCTCGCGTTGGACCGGCGGCGCCCTCGTCCGGCTCCAGTGCTACGAGGGGATCGACGTCGGCCAGGCCGTGTACGAGTGGGACTACTCCCGCCAGCTCCTCCATCTGCGGGCGGCCGAGGCCGCCGGGCTGCACCGGGAACCGGCCGCCATCGAGGACGAGCTGTACTCCGAGCGCTTCCTGGTCCGCCGCCCGCTGCTCGAGGCCATCGCCCACACGGGGTCCGGGCCTGCGCCCGTGCTCCTCATCGACGAGATCGACCGGGCCGACGACGAGTTCGAGGCCTTCCTCCTCGAGGTGCTGGCCGACTACGCCATCACCATTCCGGAGCTGGGGACGTTCCGGGCCGAGACGCCGCCGGTGGTCGTCATCACCTCGAACCGGACCCGCGACGTCCACGACGCCCTGAAGCGCCGCTGTCTCTATCACTGGGTCGAGCAGCCCGACTTCGACCGGGAGGTCGCCATCGTGCGGCTCAAGGCGCCGGAGGCGGGCGAGGCGCTGGCCCGCCAGGTGGCCGCCGCGACCCAGGCCGTGCGCGACCTCGGCCTCTACAAGCCGCCCGGCGTGGCCGAGACCATCGACTGGGCCCAGGCCCTGGCCACCCTCGGCCGAGACGAGCTCGACGAGGCCGCGGTGTCGGCCACCCTCGGCACCGTCCTCAAGTACAGGGAGGACCAGGAGCGGGTGAGGGCCCACGGCATCGGCGAGCTGGTGCGCCAGGCCGTCCTGGGCGGAGCGTGACCTCCGGGGCGCTGACCGCCGACTCACTGGTGGTCGCGTTCGCCCGCGTGCTGCGCCAGGCGGGCTTGGAGGTGCCCGTCGGGAGCACGGTCACCTTCGGCGAGGCGGTGGGTGCGCTCGGCGCCGACCGCGAGGCGTCGGTCTACTGGGCCGGCCGGGCCACGCTGGTGCGGCGACCCGACGACATCCCCCTGTACGACCGGGCCTTCGCCGTGTTCTGGAAGCAGGCGTCGCTCGGTGGCCCGGCCCCGGCCCATCGGGACTGGGAGAAGCTGACGCTCCTGCTCGACGCCGAGGAGGAGGCCGACGCCGGGCCGGCGGAGGAGCCGGTCGAGATCGACGGTCCGGTGCTCCAGGTGCGCTACAGCCCCAACGAGGTGCTGCGCCAGAAGGACTTCGCCGCCTACACCCACACCGAGCTCGACGAGGCCCGCCGGCTCATGACCGACCTGCGGCTGGCCGGCGCCCTGCGCCGCTCCCGCCGCCTGCGACCGGTCAGCCACGACCGGGGCCGCCCAGACCTGCGTCGCACGATGCGCCGCACCATGCGGGCCGGCGGCGAGCCCGTACGCTGGTCGCGGCTGGCACCGTCGACCCGTCCCCGCCGTCTGGTCCTGCTGTCCGACGTCTCCGGCTCGATGGAGCCGTATGCCAGAGCGCTGATGCGCTTCGCCCAGGCCGCGGTGGTCGGGCGGGGCCGGGTCGAGGCGTTCGCCATCGGCACCCGGCTCACCCGGCTCACCCGCGAGCTGTCGTCGCGTGACCCGGACGCGGCCCTGCGCCAGGCCGGGAAGGCGGTGGTCGACTGGTCGGGCGGCACCAGACTGGGCGACGGTTTGCGGGCCTTCAACGACCGCTGGGGCTGCCGGGGCATGGCCCGCGGGGCGGTCGTCGTCATCCTGTCCGACGGTTGGGACCGGGGCGACCCAGACGTGCTGGCCGAGCAGATGGCCAGGCTGGCCCGGGTCGCTCATCGCGTGGTGTGGGTCAACCCGCTCAAGGCGACACCCGGGTACGCCCCGCTCACCCGGGGAATGGCCGCGGCGCTGCCCTACGTTGACGAGTTCGTCGAAGGCCACTCGTTGGCCTCGTTGGAGAAGCTGGCCGAGGTCGTCGGCCGCTGAGGAGGAGGCTGCGCTGGTGAAGGACATCCTCGACGATCTCGACCGCTGGCGATCGGCCGGCAAGAAGGTCGCCATCGCCCGCGTGGTCGATGTCGACGGGTCCGGGCCCCGCCCGCCGGGCGCGGCGATGGCCGTGGCCGAGGACGGCGAGGTGGCGGGCTCGGTCTCCGGGGGCTGCGTCGAGGGCGCGGTGGTGACCGAAGCGCTCGGCATCCTCAAGTCGGGCGAACGCAAGCTGGTGACGTTCGGTTACAGCGACGACGAGGCGTTCGCGGTCGGGCTGACCTGCGGAGGCACCATCCACCTGTTCATCGAGCCGCTCGACTGGTAGGGGACCCGGCCGTGGGGGAGGGAGCGGGGACATGAGCAGCATCTTCGAGGTCGTGCGCGACGCGATCCGCATGGACGAGCCGGTGGCGCTGGTCACCGTGCTCAGCGGTCCCGATGCAGGGAGCAAGCTGGTCGTGCGGCCGGGCCGGCCGCCGCTGGGCACGCTGGGCGATGCCGACCTCGACCGCGTGGTCGCCCGCGACGCCGAGGGCGAGCTGGCGGCGGGCATCACCGAGGTCCGCCACTACGGCGCCCATGGCGAGGCCAGGGAGGCCGACGTCTCGGTGTTCATCGAGAGCCACGCGCCGCCGCCGCGCATGCTGATCTTCGGGGCGGTCGACTTCACCGCCGCCCTGGCCCGGCTGGCCAGGCTGCTGGGGTACCGTGTTACCGTGTGCGACGCCCGCGAGGTGTTCGCCACCCGCCGGCGGTTCCCCATGGCCGACGAGGTCGTGGTCGACTGGCCCCAGCGCCTGCTGGCGCAGGTCGGTTCGTCGCTGGGGCCGCGCGATGCGGTGTGCGTCCTGACCCACGACGCCAAGTTCGACGTCCCCGCGATCGTCGGCGCCCTCGAGACCGACGTTGGCTACCTGGGCGCCATGGGCAGCCGGCGCACGCATGACAGGCGGGTGGAGCGGCTGCGGGACGAGGGGGTCGATGACGCCGGGCTCAAGCGGGTGATGGCGCCGATCGGTCTCGACATCGGGGCCCGAACACCCGAGGAGGTGGCGGTGTCGATCTGCGCCGAGATCATCGCCCTGCGCACCGGCCAGCAGGTCGCGGCGTCGCTGCGCGACACCGAGGGCCCGATCCATCTGCGGGCTTGAGTCTCCTCGCACTCATCGGTGCCCCCCGGCTCGGCGCTGACGTGCGTCGGTGCCCTACAAGGAATGCGCAGCCATGAGCCGTCGCGTCGGAGCGGTGGTGCTGGCCGCGGGCGGCGGCAGCCGGTTCTCCGGTCCTGAGCACAAGCTGTTGGCCGCGTTCCGGGGTCGACCGGTGGTGGCCTGGGCCGTCGAGGCCGCCGTGGGGGCGGGTCTCGATCGCACCGCGGTCGTGACCGGCGCCGCGGATCTGGCGGGCGCGGCGGGCGATGAGGTCGTGGTCATCGAAAACGAGGACTGGGCCGACGGCCAGGCGACGTCGTTGGCGGCGGCCATCGCCTGGGCCGACGCCGAGGGCCTCGAGGCGGTGGTCGTCGGGCTGGGCGACCAGCCCCTGGTGCGGCCCGAGACCTGGCGGGCCGTGGCCGACGCGGTGGGCGCGGTCGGCGAGCGGGTCCGTCCGATCGTCGTGGCGACCTACGGCGGGCGGCGGGGCAACCCGGTCGGGCTCGACCGCGCCGTTTGGCCGTTGCTCCCCACGACCGGCGACGAGGGCGCCCGAATCGTCATGCGCCAGCGTCCCGATCTCGTCGCCGAGCTACCGTGCGACGGCGAGGCGGTCGACATCGACACCTGGGAGGATCTGCGCCGATGGAGCTGACCAATGAGTTCAGGGTGGACGTCCCGGTCGACGAGGCGTTCAGAGTGCTGACCGACGTCGAGCGCATCGCCCCGTGCATGCCGGGCGCCCAGCTGCAGGAGATCGAGGGTGAGGAGTACCGCGGCATCGTCAAGGTGAAGGTGGGGCCGATCACCGCGCAGTACAAGGGAGCGGCCCGGTTCGTCGACAGGGACGACGCCGCGCACCGCGCCGTGCTCCGGGCCGAGGGGCGCGACACACGCGGTCAGGGCAACGCCAACGCCACCATCACCGCCAGCCTCGAAGCCGACGGCGACGGCACCAGGGTCACCGTCGTCACCGACCTCACGATCACGGGCCGGGTCGCCCAGTTCGGGCGGGGCGTCATGGCCGACGTGTCGTCGAAGCTGCTCAACCAGTTCGTCGACTGTCTCGAGCACCAGGTCCCGGGAGCGGGAGCTGGCCGCCGGAGCCCCTCTCCACTCACGGTACGAGCGGGTGACGTTCGAGA
>JBOGGX010000114.1:0-13483 GCA_050744245.1 Acidimicrobiales bacterium | reverse complement strand
CGCCTCCACAATCGGGTCGGGCACCGCATAGGCACGCGGCGCAACGATCTCCGCCACACCCGCCCCCGACCGGGCCAGGTCGAGAACGCTCTGGTCGGCGCCGGTCAGGCGGATCGCGTTGACGATGAAGAACGAGTCGTAGCTGACGTTGCGGGCGGTCAGGCCGGCGGCGATGGCGGCCTGGCTGGCGGCCGCGGTCGCGGTCAACTGGTCATAGACGTACTGGCCCCGCGCCGCCCAGTCCGAGATGCCGTAGGCCGCGCTCAGGTCCGCCCGGGCATCGAACAGCACCCAGAAGTCGGCGGTCCCGTTGGCCGCCATCGCCGCTTCGACCGATGCCTCGACGTTCGCAGTCGGTGTAGGGGCGCTCGCACCGCCGCCCTCGGGTTCCGTCTGGGCTGCGGCGACCAATGGCAACAGGCCGACCAGGGCCAGCAGCGTGGCGAGGACGGCCGCGGCGCGAGCGGCGGCCCCGGTTCGCCTCCCCAGCGTGCCAGTTCGCGACGATCCAGAGCGACGCTGCTCAGCCATCGGTTCCCCCCTGTGGTTGCGGTTGGCTGCGGGCGCGGCCCCCGCCCGCGCCAGCGGAACGCACCTCCACCCTTCAAGCCGAGCGTGGTCAACACAAGGGCAACTGGCGGGCAAGTCGTGGGCAAGTCGTGGGCAGGCCGTGGGCAGGCCGAACCACGTCCCGAACTTCGGGTGGTTATCGCGCCTACAGGCGCGATAACCACCCAACATTCGGGTCAGGCCCGGCGAGGCGGATGACGAGCCAGGCCAGGAGGAGCACCAGGGCGGTGCCGCCCGCCACGATGGCGAGGACCGTCGTCCGTCGCACCACCTCGCTCGACGCCTCCACCTCGGTCGGCGCGGTGTCGGCCAGGCTGGGCGCCCACACCGCCCCACCCGCGTCACCCGAGACGGCTGCGTTCGACTCGACCTCGCCCGGCAGCCGCACCGCGAGCTCGAAGGAGAACACGTCGGCCACGCCCTCGCCGAGCCGGGCCTCGATCTGCTCGATCGGCTCGCCCAGGGGCTGGCCCTCGAGGCTCTGGGCCAACGCCGCGTCGCTGAAGACGCTCAGCCCTCCGGTGAGATCGATCGTGCCGTCGATGCCGATCCGGGTGCGGGCCAGCGCCCGTTCCCGCGTGAGGGCGAACCCGCGGAACGGGCCGTTCGGACCCGAGATCTCGCTCAGGATGGCGTTCGCCTGTTCGGGCGTGGCGAACGACTTCTCGGCCCGGATCCACGTCGTGCCCCCGGCATCGCGAGCGGGACCGGCGACGGTCCAGCCGGCGGCGGCCAGATCGTCGACCAGCACCAGGTCGTCCAGGTCGGGCACCCGGGCCACGGCGTCGGCGTCGAGGCCGACCGACACGGTCACCGTGCCCGCCCCAGACTCCTCGACGTCGACCAGCACCTCGGTCGTGACATCGCACGCGGCCACCGGCAGGAGGAACACCAGCAGCGTCGCCAGGAGGCCCCGGAGCTTCGTCATCCGGCCGGCTCCCGCACGAGCGCGGCGACCAGGGCGCCGGCGATCGCCATGGTCGCGGCCGACACCATGGCGACCGCGGCGATGCCGGACCGCTGGTACAGCCACGGGCCGACGAATCCGGCCGCGGTCGAGAACAGCAGCCCGGCCGAGGTGGCCAGGGTCAGCACTCTTCCCCGCTGCGCCGGGAGCTGCTCGGACAACAGGGGGAAGTGACTGACGATGGTGAACTCGAAGATGCAGCGGGCCAGCGTGAGCCCGGCCACGGCGGTCGCCAGCCCAGAGTCGACCACCGGCAGCAGAAGGTAGGCCACCACCCCCGCCACCATCCCGCCGAGCACGCTGCGCCGCTTCCCGACCCGGTCGACGAACAGGCTCACCGACACGCTGGCCAACAGGTCGAACAGCCCGAACACCAGCGCAACCGTGCCCAGCCCGGCGGCGTTCAGCCCGTACTGGTCGGCCAGCCAGAGCCCGTGGACCAACAGCACCTGCATCGCTGCGAAGTACAGAAGTCCTCCGGCCACGATCTCGGCGTACGCCGATCGAGACCCAGGCCCGAGCCACAGGAACCGCAGCGGGCCGGTGTCCTTCCTCGCCGGTGGCTGTGCCGCGAGGGCGACGGCCTGTCGACCAGCCGCGTCGACCACCTCGGTCACGGCCAGGCCGGCGATCGGCTCGCCCATGGCCTCGGCCGCGGCCACTGCGCCGTCGGCCACTCCCGCGCCAGGTCGGTCCTCCTTCGGCAGCCGGGCGAACACCACCGCGGCCACCACCATGAGCCCGGCCAGCAGGACGAAGGGCAGGCGCCAGGTCGTCGCCTCGATCAGCCGTCCGGCCAGGAAGAGGGTGACGATGCCCGTGAGCGCCCACGAGTACTCGATCATCCCCATGCCCCGAGCCCGCCTGGTGTAGGGAAGATGCGAGCTCGCATAGGCCTGGAGCGACGGGACGAAGCCGGCGATGCCGAGACCGGACAGGATCATCCCGAGCACGAGCACGCCGTAGCCGACGCCGTCGCCGCCCGCGGCTCCGACCAGGCCCAGCCCCAAGGCCCCGACGAGCAGGCTCCAGCACACGACGGTCCGGAAGCTGCGCCGCTCGCCGATCGCGCCGCCGACCGGCGCGGCCAGACCCATGAGGCTGCGCAGCCCGACCAGCCGACCCAGCGCCACCACGTCGACCCCGAGCCCCGCCGCGATCACGGGCAGGTACGGGTTGAAGATCTGGACGCTGGTGTCGTTGAGGAGCTTGGTGCCGATGCTCGTTCCGACCAGCCGACCGAACCGAAGCGGCGCGGCGGTCTGGTCGGGCGTGGTCGACACGGACCCCGTTCTAGGCGACCGTGAGGTCGTCTACTCGGCCGGGCCCCCCACCGGCGGTGCGGCCCCGCCACCGGTGCCCGCCTCGGCGGCGGCCTCGGCCAGGGCGGGCGGCTCGGGTTCGAAGCCCTCGATGGCCCGGAACACGATGCCCTTCTCGCCGGTCTCGGGATCCGCCTCGACATCGACGATCACGATCTCGCCCGCCCGGAACACCTTGTACAGGATCTTCTCCGACAGCGGATCCTCGATCATGCGTTGAATGGCGCGGCGCAGCGGCCGGGCGCCGAGCGTCGGGTCGTAGCCCTTGTCGGCCAGGAAGTACTTGGTCTCCTGGGTCAGCTCGATGCCGATGCCCTGGCTCTTCAACTGGCTCGCCACCCGCAGGATCATGAGGTCGACGATCGAGGTGACCTCCTCCTTGGTGAGCTCGTGGAAGACGATGACCTCGTCGATGCGGTTGAGGAACTCGGGCCGGAAGTGCTGCTTGAGCGCATCCATGACCTTCTCGCGCATCCGCTCGTAGGTGACCGCCTCGTCGGCCTTGCCGAAGCCGACGCTCGCCTTGCGCAGGTCCTGGGTGCCGAGGTTGGACGTCATGATCGCGACCGTGTTGCGGAAGTCGACCGAGCGGCCCTGGGCGTCGGTGAGCCGACCCTCCTCCAGGATCTGCAGCAGGGTGTTGAACACATCGGGGTGGGCCTTCTCGATCTCGTCGAACAGCACCACCGAGAACGGCTTGCGCCGCACCGCCTCGGTGAGTTGGCCGCCCTCCTCGTAGCCGACGTAGCCCGGGGGCGAGCCGACCAGGCGGGAGACCGTGTGCTTCTCCATGTACTCGCTCATGTCGAGCTGGATGAGCGCCTGCTCGTCGCCGAAGAGGAACTCGGCCAGGGTCTTGGCCAGCTCGGTCTTCCCTACGCCCGACGGCCCGAGGAAGATGAAGGAGCCCGACGGCCGCTTCGGGTCCTTGAGGCCGGCCCGCGTGCGCCGGATGGCCTGGGACACGGCCCGGATGGCGTCGTCCTGGCTGATGACCCGCTTGTGGAGCTCGTCCTCCATACGGAGGAGCTTGTGGGTCTCCTCCTCGGTGAGCTTGTAGACGGGGATGCCGGTCCACACCGAGAGGACCTCGGCGATGGCCTCCTCGTCGACCTCGTCGAACAGGTCGATCCCGGACGCCCTGATCTCGTCCTCGACCAGCGCCTTGCGGCCGAGCAGCTCCTTCTCCTTGTCGCGGAGTTTGCCCGCCTCCTCGAAGCGTTGGGCCTCGACCGCCTCCTTCTTCGACTGCTGGGCCCGACCGAGCTCGTTCTCGAGATCCTTGAGGTCGGGCGGCGTGGTCATCCGCTTGATACGGAGCCGGCTGCCCGCCTCGTCGATCAGGTCGATGGCCTTGTCGGGGAGGTGGCGATCGGAGATGTAGCGATCGGCGAGGTTGGCCGCGGCCACCAGGGCCTGGTCGGTGATCGTGACCCGGTGGTGCGACTCGTAGCGGTCGCGCAGGCCCTTGAGGATCTCGATCGTGTGGGCCACGGTCGGCTCGTCGACCTTGATCTTCTGGAAGCGGCGTTCCAGCGCGGCGTCCTTCTCGAGGTGCTTGCGGTACTCGTCGTTGGTCGTGGCGCCGATCGTCTGCAGCTCGCCCCGGGCCAGCATGGGCTTGAGGATCGACGCGGCGTCGATCGCACCCTCGGCCGCGCCCGCCCCGACGAGGGTGTGGAGCTCGTCGATGAACAGCACGATGTCGCCCCGGGTGCGGATCTCCTTGAGCACCTTCTTGAGCCGCTCCTCGAAGTCGCCCCGGTAGCGGCTGCCGGCCACGAGGGCGCCGAGGTCGAGGGTGTAGATCTGCTTGCCCTTCAGCGTCTCGGGCACGTCGCCGCCGACGATGTTCTGGGCCAGGCCCTCGACGATCGCGGTCTTGCCGACGCCGGGCTCGCCCACCAGCACGGGGTTGTTCTTGGTGCGGCGGGACAGCACCTGCATGACCCGCTCGATCTCGCGTTCCCGTCCGATGACGGGGTCGAGCTTCTTCTCGCGGGCGAGCTGCGTGAGGTTGCGGCCGAACTGGTCGAGGACGAGCGAGCCGGACGGCTGCTGCTCGCCACCCGATGCCCCGGCGGTGGCGCCGGCCTTCTCCGAGCTGCCGCCGGGCCCGGAGTAGCCGGACAGGAGCTGGATGACCTGTTGGCGGACCCTCGAGAGGTCGGCTCCGAGCTTCACCAGGACCTGGGCGGCCACGCCCTCGCCCTCGCGGATGAGCCCCAGAAGGATGTGCTCGGTGCCGATGTAGTTGTGACCGAGCTGCAGCGCCTCCCGCAGCGACAGCTCGAGGACCTTCTTGGCTCGGGGGGTGAACGGGATGTGGCCGCTGGGCGACGAGCCACCCTGGCCGATGATCTCCTCGACCTGGGCCCGGACGGCCTCCAGTGAGATGCCGAGCGACTCGAGCGCCTTGGCCGCGACACCTTCGCCCTCGTGGATCAGCCCGAGCAGGATGTGCTCGGTGCCGATGTAGTTGTGGTTGAGGAGACGGGCCTCCTCCTGAGCCAGGACGACCACCCGGCGGGCCCGGTCGGTGAAGCGTTCAAACAAGAGTCTCAAGCCTCCCGCAGCAGGGGATGGGGTTCCACGAGTGTATCCCCCACCCTTTCGATCGCACGGCGGTGCAATCCGCCGTTCACGGCACGGTCACGGGCGTCACACGAGCGTCGCATTCCACCACCGTCCCCAGTTCGTCGTCGGTCGGGTTGCGGATCGGTTCGCCGCCTTCGGGAACCCCCACTAGGGTCGGGTCGTGCCAGCCGTCGCCGCCCCCTCGGTTGTGGCCTACGGCCTGGTGCGGGTCGAGAAGGCGCTGGTCGACGCGGTGCGCACGGCCGACGAGTTCGTCGACGGCGTGTCGACCCACCTGATCCGGGCCGGGGGCAAACGCCAGCGGCCGGCGATGGCGGTCGCCGCCGCCGCGACCGGTGGCGCCGAGCTGGTCACCGACGACGTGATCCGCGGCGGCGTGGCCGTCGAGCTGGTCCAGGTCGGCTCGCTGTATCACGACGACGTGATCGACGAGGCCGGGACCAGGCGCGACGTCGAGAGCGTCAACGCCCGTTGGGGCAACCTGGTCGCCATCCTGGCCGGCGACTTCCTGCTGGCCCGGGCCTCCGAGATGGCCGCGGCCCTGGGCACCGAGGTGGCCGGGCTGCTCGCGGCCACCATCGGCCGCATGACCTCAGGCGAGATGGTCGAGATCAGGGGCGCCTTCGACCTCGACCGCTCGGAGGAGTCGTACCTGGCGTCGATCGCAGGCAAGACGGCTGCGCTGTTCTCGGCCAGCGCCCGCATCGGCGCCATCGTGGCCGGTCTGCCCCGGTCGGAGATCGACGCGCTCACCGCGTACGGCCAGAACTACGGCATGGCCTTCCAGATCGTCGACGACATCCTCGACGTGGTCGCCACCGACGAGGAGCTGGGCAAGCCGGCCGGACACGATCTGGTCGAGGGGGTCTACACGCTGCCCATACTGCGCACGCTGGCCAACGGCTCCGGGGCTGCGACCGAGCTCCGTCGGGTCCTCGGCCGGCCGTTGAACGACGGCAACGTCGCCGCGGCCCGCGACCTCGTGCGTGCGGGTCAGGGCGTCGGCGAGGCGGTCGCGGTGGCCGAATCGTACGTCAGGTCGGCGGTGGCCACCCTCGATGCTGTCGGCCAGACCGAAGCCACGGCGTGGCTGGCGGCCACCGCCGAGAACCTGCTGACTCAGGCAGCCGCCCGGGCTTGACCGGGTCACCCAACGGGGAAGGATGAGCGACATGACCGACACACCCGATCGCCCCCTCGACGACGACGACATCACGACCTCGACCTCGGCCTCCGGCGGCACGGGCCCGGCTTCCGGCGGGGCGGCGGACGCGGTCGACGCGACCGACGGAATCGACGCAGACGGGATCGACACGACCGACTCGGGCGACGCCGACTCGACCGACACCCACGGGGTCGACGGCGTCGATGGCGCCGATTCCGACGGAACGGACTCGGCGGACACCGACAGCACCGACCAGTGACCTCCGGTTCGACGGCGCTCGAGCGCTGCGTCGGCGAACCCGAATCATTCCTCGCCGAGCACTTCGGCCGGCACGCCCTCTGGCGAAGGCAGTCGGCTGACGCGTTCGCCGACCTGTTCGGGCCCGCCGACGCCGATCACCTCGTGACCTCCGCCGGTCTGCGCACGCCGGCGATGCGGCTGGTGCGCAACGGCGCGGGGATCCCGTCATCGGGCTGGACGAGGTCGGCCCGCATCGGCGGCGTGGCCATGCCGGGCATCGTCGATCCCCGGGCCGTGCTTCGCGAGTTCGACGGCGGCGCCACGGTCGTGCTGCAGGGCCTCCACCGGTTCTGGCCGCCGCTGCGCCGTTTCTGCCGCGAACTGGAGGAGGCGCTGGGCCATCCGTGTCAGGTCAACGCCTACCTGACCCCCGCCGGCGCCCAGGGTCTTGCCCTCCACGACGACAGCCACGACGTGTTCGTCCTCCAGTCGTTCGGCACCAAGGGGTGGGAGGTCCACGCCGCCGACCCCGAGCCGTGGGAGCTCGTCCTCGAACCGGGCGACATGCTCTACATGCCCGCGGGCACCCCGCACGCGGCCAGGGCCCAGGCCGGTGTGTCTGGTCATCTGACCATCGGCGTGCTCAGCACGAGCTGGCGTTCGTACCTGGACGCGGCGGTGCGCCGGGCGCTCGACGACCCCGTCTTCGCCGCACCGCTTCCGGCCGGCTGGCACCATGATCCCGATCGGTTCGCGGCGGAGCTGCGCGATCACCTCGATCTGCTCGTCGACCGCATGGCCAAGACCGACGATGTCGGCACCGCCATCGACCAGGCCGACGGCTTCCTGCGCACCCGCCATCCCGTGCTCATCGGCGGCTTCGCCTCCCGGCTCCAACTCGACCGACTGTCCGACGAGACCGTCGTCCGGGTCGCGCCGGGCGCCATCGCCGAGATCCGCCGGCGGGAGACCGACCTGGTGCTGCTGATCGGCGACGCAGAGCTCCGGATGCCAGGGTGGGTCGACCCGGCCGTCCGGCTCGTGGTCGACGGGGCGGATCACCGCGTCGCCGACCTGGCGGTGATCGATCATCAGAGCCGGCTCGTCCTCGTCCGCCGCCTCGTGCGGGAGGGCGTGCTCGAGATCGTCGCCTGACGTGGCGGACCGCAAGCCCCGGTGCTCCGTCACCAGCCGGAGCCTCGACGAACCGGTCGCCGGCACGGCATCGACGGTGACCCGGTGGTTGCTCGTCGAACATCCGGCCGCGTGGTCGACCGGCGCCCTCGACAGCCGCGGCATCGCGGCCGACGTGGCCGAGCACCTGAAGGCGCTGTGGGCCCGGCATCGCATCCGGGTCGTCCTGGTGCGGCGCCGGTTCCACGAGGCGGGTGGCGGGCTGCGCTCCTTCGCCGCCTGGACCGGGCGGTCCGGGCCGTCCGGCCCGTGGATCGAGCGGACCAGGGTCCAGGACGTTCGGGAGCTGCTCGACGTCGACTTCTCGCCGCTCGCCCGCGGCCGATCGGTCGGGTTCGATCGGCGTCGAGACCCCGTGTTCATCGTCTGTACCCACGGCAGCCACGACACCTGCTGCGGGCTCTACGGCCGGCCCGTGGCCGACGCCATGGCCGAGTGGTGGCCGACGGAAACATGGGAGTGCAGCCACATCGGCGGCGACCGGTTCGCCGGCAACGTCGTGTGCTTTCCGCTGGGCGACTACTTCGGGCGGCTCGACCGCGAGGTCGCCCCGGTGGTGATCGCGAGCTATCTCGATGGGAGCATCGACCTGGCCCACTATCGAGGACGCACCTGCTATCCCTTCGCGGTCCAGGCGGCCGAGGTGTGGGCCCGGCGTGACCTCGGCCTCGACGGGCTCGACCAGGTGCGGCCGCTCGACTGGGGCGACCACGTCGTCCGGTTCGAGATCGAGGGTGGCCCGGTCGTCGCCGTGCGAGTGGTCGCATCGCCGAGTGAGCGGGCCAGATTCCTCACCTGCGCCGAGGTCGCAATGGTGCAGCCACCCACCTTTGCCTTCTCCTGGGAGAACTAGACCGCCGGGAGTCGCCGTTCTGTGGCGACGTACGCGGGCTCTACGCGCGCAACTCTCCTTTATTCGTCGGCCTCCCCGGGGCGGGGTCAACCGATGGGGTCGGTGACCGTGAAGGGCCGGTGCGGCTGGGTGACCCGGTCGAGGAACTCGAGCACGGCCTCGTTGAACGGCCGGAAGGCCTCGACCATCAGGCCGTGGGCCGCACCCCTGATGACGACCAGCTCGGCGCCGGGGATGAGCTCGGCCAGCTCCTCCGAGTCGCCGACGGGGGTCAGGATGTCCTGGCTGCCCACGACGACCAGCGTCGGCACCTTCACCCCGGTCAGGGCCACGTGCAGGTCGTCGTCGGCGTCGAGAACGGCCCGGACCTGGGCCACGAAGGCGTGCACCGGGGCGGTGAGGGCCAGCGGCCCGAGCAGGTCGAACAACGGCCAGAAGCGGCGGAGCGAGCGGGGTCCAACCAGCCAACGGGCGTTGTCGTGGGCGAACACCCGCATCCCCCGGGCGCTGGCCGACGCGATCCACTCCTCGAACAGCTCTCGGCGCCACCGCTGGTGGCGACAGCCTGTGCAGGCCAGCACCAACGAACGCACCCGGTGGGGGTGGAGCACGGCCACGACCTGACTGATGACGCCACCGAGCGACGCCCCCATCACGTGGGCCGATTCGATCCCGGCCGCGTCGAGCACGCGGCAGGCGTCGTCGGCCATCTGCACCAAGGTGTAGGGGCCGGGCGGCTTGTCGGAGCGGCCGGCGCCGCGGTTGTCGACGGTGATCCCCAGGTGCCGGGCGCCGACGGCCACCCGCTGCATCATCCACCCCCGCGAGTCGACGCCGAGCCCCTGGATCATGAGGACCGGTTCACCGTCGCGCCGACCGAACACGTCGTAGTGCAGACGGGCGCCGTCGCTGGCCTCGGTGAACGGCATGGCGGGGGAAAGCTAGCGCCAGCCTCGCCAGAGGCGGCGGGCGGGGCGGGCGCCGTCGAGCAGCGCCTGGACCGCGGTGCGGACGTCGTCGACCATCTGCGCCGGGTCGGCTGCGCCGTGCCCGGCCTCGGGCCCGACGATGAGCCGCCAGCGACGCCCCAACTCGTGGCCGATGGCGGCCACAGGGAACACGGGCGCTTCCTGCTCGAGCGCCAGCGTCACCAGCGCCGGATCGAGCCAACCGGCGCGGTACCGGGTGGTGGGTTCGAGCACCAGGGGAACACCGACCACCTGGCCCGCCCGCAACAACCCGGCCACCTCGGCCGGGACCGCGACCGTCGATCCGAGCCGACGCAGGAGCGGTCCGACCGGCGCAACGTCGGGCAACCCGACGAGCCGGACCAACCGGCCCGTGGCCCGGGCCAGCCCGGCGGCCAGCACCAACGGCTCTGACACACCGAAGCGGCGGTTGCAGACGACGACGGCCGGCCCGTCGGGCGGCAGCTGATGAGCCCCGTCGACCTCGAGGGACCAGCGGAGGCCGGCCAGGGGCGAGACCAGCTCGACCAGGTCGGGATCGAGCCCCCATGGATCAACCTGGTAGGTCCCGGCCAGCCGCCGCCGCAGGAAGGTTGCGGCATTCACCGGGTCACGCCGCCCGCTCGGCCACGGCCAACTGGGCCAGCTCGCCCCACTCGTACAGCTCGCGCACGACGTCCTCGCTGCTGTGAACGGGCCCGACTCCGAGCGCGGTGCCGACCGACGACCCGTCGGCCGAACGGCCGCGAACCAGCAGCTCACGCACGTGGTCAGGGAGGGGCGAACCGAGCAGCTCGGTGATCGGTCTGGCCACCATCCAGCCCGGTCCGATGACGGGGAACGGGATGCGCCCCCCGAGCCGGGCCGCCTGGAGCGCGGTGACCGCACCGGAGCCGACCACGTTCACCGGTCCGTCGTGGCCCGAGCCCAGGGCGGCCACCACCGCCTGCGCCGCGTCCTCCATGTGCAGGAGGGAGAACGATGCGTCGAACACGCCGAACGGCACCACGGGAAGCCGCAGATACCGTCCGAGCGGACTGGCCAGATGCGAGCCCACGATCGGGCCGCAGCGCAGCAGGGTCACCGGAACGCCGAGCATGCGGCCGGCGTCGACCGCCCGTCGTTCGAGGAGGGCGAGCGTGCGGCCGAAGGGCGACGTGGGGTTGCGGGGCACGGTCTCGTCCGGGCGCAGCGGGGTGCCCCGATGGCGGCCATACACCTCGATCCCCGACCGGACGACGATCCGCTCGACCGATCCTCCGAGCCACTCGAGCGTGTCGAAGGTGGCCGCAGCCACGGCATCGGTCCAGGTGGCGGCGGTGGTCGCACCGACCCTGGCATTGGGCTCGAACACGCCGAGGTGCACCAGCTCCGTCGGGTTGAAGTCGTGGATCAGCTCCCGCATCCGGGCTCGGTCGAGCGGATCGATGCGGTGGAAGTCGGCGTGGCGCACCCGGCGCCGCGGCGGATCGCTGTCGAATCCGACGATCTCGACCGCCGGATCGACCTCGAGCACGTTGGCGACGCGCGTGCCCACCTCGCTGCCCATCCCGGTGATCAGGATGCGCTTCATGCGCTCACGAGGAATCGTCGTCGGACGATTCTGCCCGACCCTGGTGCTGCTCTGGGCGCATCGTAGGAAAGAGGATCACGTCGCGGATGTTGTGCGCATCGGCCAAAAGCATCACTAGACGGTCGATGCCGAGGCCGAGGCCGCCCGTCGGGGGCAGCCCCAACTCGAGGGATCGGAGGTACTCCTCGTCGACCGGCATGGCCTCGTCGTCGCCGGCGGAACGGGCCCTGGCCTGCTCTTCGAACCGGGCCCGCTGCTCGACCGGATCGACCAGTTCGCTGAACGCGTTGGCCAGTTCCCGGCCGGCGATGATCGGCTCGAACCGCTCGACCACGCCGGGTAGTTCACGGTGGTCGCGGGCGAGGGGCGAGACCTCCTTCGGGTAGTCGGTCACGAACACCGGGCCCCACAGCTCGTGTTCGGTCGTATTCTCGTAGATCTCGAGGACGAGCTTGCCCGGTCCCCATGCCGGTTCGTGTTCGACGCCGAGCTCGTCGGCGACTCGGCGGACGTCGTCGAGCGGCATCCGCCCGTCGACCCGCAGGCCGGTCTGCTCCTCGACCAGGTCGACCAGGGCCGCCCGGCGCCACGGCGGGGTCAGGTCGAGCTCGCGGCCGCCGTAGGTGATCGTCGTCGTCCCGACGAGCTCGCGGGCCAGATGGGCGACCAGCTCCTCGGTCAGCGCCATCATGTCGCCGTAGTCGGCATAGGCCTGGTACAGCTCGAGCATCGTGAACTCCGGGTTCCACCGGGGTCCGAGGCCCTCGTTGCGGAACACCCGACCGATCTCGAACACCCGCTCAAAGCCGCCGACCACCAGCCGCTTCAGGTACAGCTCCGGCGCGATGCGCAGGTAAAGATCGAGGTCGAGGGCGTTGTGGTGCGTGACGAACGGCCTGGCCACGGCGCCGCCGGGAATGGGATGGAAGATGGGCGTCTCGACCTCGACGAAACCGCGATCCTCGAGCCAGCGCCTGGTCAACGACACCAGCCGGCTGCGCAGGGTGAGGGTGCGGCGGGCGTCGTCGCTGACCCACAGGTCGAGTTCGCGCTGGCGGTAGCGGACGTCGACGTCGGTCAGGCCGTGCCACTTGTCGGGGAACGGACGCCGAGCCTCGGCGAGCATGGTCCAGCCGTCGACGCGCACCGAGAGCTCACCCCGTCGGGTGGTGACGACCTCGCCATCGATGCCGATCCAGTCGCCGAGCGAGAGGGCGCCGAAGGCCTCGTAGTCTGGCGTCGTGGCCGCGGGGGCGAAGAGCTGGATGCGCCCGGTCGAGTCCTGGAGGGTGCCGAAGGTCAGCCGGCCCTGGACCCGGCGCAGCATGAGCCGGCCGGCGACCGTGACCCGCTCGCCGCTCTCCGAGCCCGGCGGCAGGTCGCGATGGGCGTCGTGGAGCCCGGCCGCAGTCGCGGTCGGCTCGTACCGGTAGGGAACCCGCCCGGTCACTGGTTCTTCTCGTAGATGACCCGGAGCCCGTGGAGGGTCAGCCACGGCTCGTGGTGCTGGATGCTCTTCGTGTAGGGGGCGATGAGGGCGGCCAGCCCGCCGGTGGCGACCACGCCCGCAGGACCGACCTCCTCCATCATCCGTTCGCAGATGCCGTCGACCTGGGCCGCGAAGCCGTAGATGGCGCCGGACTGGATCGACTCGATGGTGTTCTTGCCGATCACGTTGCGGGGCTCGACCAGCTCGACCTTCCGCAGCGCCGCCGCTTGACCGAAGAGGGCCTCCAAGCTGATGTCGACGCCCGGGAGGATGGCCCCACCGAGGTACTCGCCGGCCTCGGAGATCGCCTCCAGGGTGGTGGCCGTGCCGAAGTCCACGACGATGGTCGGCCCCCCGAAGAGGTCGTAGGCGGCGACGGCATCGGCGATGCGGTCGGCGCCCACCTCCTTGGGGTTCTCGTAGAGGATGGGCATGCCGGTCTTCACCCCCGGCTCGATCACCAGCGCCTCGAAGCCGAAGTAGCGCCTGGTCATCTCCCGGATGCCGGCGGTGATCGACGGCACCGACGAGCACAGCGCCACCC
>JBOGGX010000113.1:0-21678 GCA_050744245.1 Acidimicrobiales bacterium | reverse complement strand
CGCCTCCACAATCGGGTCGGGCACCGCATAGGCACGCGGCGCAACGATCTCCGCCACACCCGCCCCCGACCGGGCCAGGTCGAGAACGCTCTGGTCGGCGCCGGTCAGGCGGATCGCGTTGACGATGTGGAAGGCCTCGTGCTGCACCCCTCGCGACGTCAGCTCGGCCCTGAGTCCGGCCTGGCTCTCGCTCGCGGTCGCGGTCAACTGGTCATAGACGTACTGGCCCCGCGCCGCCCAGTCCGAGATGCCGTAGGCCGCGCTCAGGTCCGCCCGGGCATCGAACAGCACCCAGAAGTCAGCGGTGCCATCGGTGCCGATCGCATCGGTGACCGCGGCCTCGACGGGTGCGCTTGGTTGGTTGGTTCCCTCGGCGCTCTGGGCCGCCGCGGCGAGCGGCAGGAGTCCGAGAAACGCGAGCAGGACGGTGACGGACGCGATGACGCGGGATGCACGCCATGGTGCGCCCCGCGGCGAACTACGCGTGCCTCGTGAGTGTGACAAAGCTCCCCCCTTATAGGTGCTCTGTACTGATGGCATTACGGAACGAGTGCGAATCTGGACACCCGGCAGTTGACACGCCACGGTCCGTGCGAGAACCTAAGGGCGCTCCGGGGGGCACTCAAGGACAGGATGCGGGCACTTCCTGGTCACTTCTGGGCAAAAGAGGTACTTCAGCGACCGGCAGCTGCCGGTTCTGGCGAAGGGGGTGCGCAAGGCCTAGCAGGCTGTGCAAACGGCCTGGACCGACTCGGGCGACGGGTCCACTGGGCGCCGATTTGAGCGTGTGTCCCACGCTCGGCACGCGGGGGTGTTGCAAGCGATGGCCATAGCAGAGCTCGAGGTCTCGCCCGATGAAGGTGAGATCCCAACCGTGGTGTGCATCGCGCTCGGCCGTTCCGACCGAGATCGCGTTGCGCAGTTGATCCAGGGCCTCGGCGTCCTGGTGGTGGCCCCCGACCTTCGGACGGCCCACGCCATCCTCGGTCGACAAGTGGGACCGGGTGCCGGTGACCGGCGCGCACCTGACGGGCCGGTGGTCAAACTCGGCGACCTCGAGATCGACGAGGGCCACTGCCGGGTCTGTTGGCGGGGCATGGTGTTGCCCCTGACCCGGCGGGAGCGGGATCTGCTGGCCCGGCTGGCCGATGACCCTGGGCGGGTGTGGACCTATGCCCAGCTCCACGCGGCGGCCTGGACCGACCGGTTCATCGGCGAGCCGGCCGCGGTCCATGCCGCCGTCAAACGGCTCCGGCGCAAGCTGCGAGACGCCGGGGTGGCCGTGCGGCTCGATTCCGTGCGCGGGGTCGGCTACCAGCTCTCGGTCGACGGAGCCTCGACCTGAGGTAGACGGTTCGACCCGTGCCCCATGGCCAGCCCGCCTGACCCAGCCAAATGTGGGGTGGTTATCGCGCCTATAGGCGCGATAACCACCCGAAGAACGGTTTGTTGCTCGGGCTCAGGCCTCGACCGGGGGAAGGTAGCGGCCGCGGACGAACCGGTCGCCCTCCCAGTCGAGGCACCACGTCGAACCCTTCGTCCAACGGTCGCCGCCCTCGAGTCTGGCGCCCATGGCCGAGACCCATCGGAGCACCTCGGGCACCAGGTCGCCGTGGCAGCAGGCCACCGAGTCGCCCTTGCGGCCGGCGGCCCCCCGCAGAAGCTCGAACGCCGGGGGCCGAGGCTCGCCCTCGAGCAGCTCGGACCGGTGCTTCACCCTGTGTCCGAGCTCCCCGGCCAACGGCGTCACCGAGTCGACGCAGCGAACGGCGGGGCTCGACAGGATCCGGCGGATCGGCTCGCCGCCGAGCAGCTTGACCAGTCCCGCCGTCTGACGGTGCCCGAGGGCCGAGAGCGGTCGTTGGAGGTCGTCGCCGTCCCAGCGGCCGCGGCCGACGGCGTGGGCGTGGCGGACGAGGTACACCGTCATCGACGGCACAACGTAGCGGTGTCGGATGGCCGCCGTGCTGTACTGGCGGGGTGGCTCGCATCCAGCTCCTGGACCTGTGCGGCGTCAGGTCGGGCGACAAGGGCGACATCGCCGACCTGTCGCTGTTCGCCGACGATGACCGGGCCTACGCCGCCATCCGAGCCGAGGTCACCGCCGACCGGGTACTGACCCACCTCGGCGAGCTGGTGCTGGGGCCGGTCGAGCGGTACGAGGCGCCCAACGTGCTCGCGCTCAAGTTCGTCTGTCACGCAGCCCTCGGCGGCGGGGGTCCGCGTTCGCTGCGGTCCGACAACCTGGGCAAGACCATGGGCGCCTCGCTGCTGCGGATGTGGATCGACGTGCCGGACGAGGTGGCGGCGTCCGCCCGCCGCCGTCAGCGCGCTCCGCTTCCCCGCTGACCGATCGGCCCGAGCGCCCGCAGCTCGCCGATCACCCTGGGCAGCGCGTCGAGCAACGCGTCGATGTCGTCGTCGGTCGACGACCATCCGGTCGACAGCCGCAGCGACCGGTGCGCGTCGACGCCCATGGCTTCGAGCACGGGCGACGGTTCGAGCCCCTCCGAGGCGCAGGCGCTCCCTGAGTGGGCGGCCACGCCGAGCCGGTCGAGCCCGAACAGGACGGCCTGGGGTTCGATGCCTGGCACGCCGAGACAGACGAGGTGGGGCAATCGGTCGATCGGATCGCCGTACACGACCAGGTCGTCGTCCGAGCCGCCGGCCACGGCGGCCAGGACCCGATCGGTGAGCCGGCGGGCCTCGGTCGCCTCGGACGCCAGGGGATCGGCGCCCAGCGCCAGCGCGGCGGCGCCGAACCCGATGATCGCCGGCACGTTCTCGTAGCCGGCCCGGCGGGCCCGCTCCTGGTCACCGCCGCGCAGCAGCGCCCGCAACCGCAGGCCCCTCCGGACGATCAACGCCCCGACACCGGGCGGCCCACCGAACTTGTGGGCGCTCACCGACAGCAGATCGGCGCCGAGCGCACCGAAGTCGATCGGGACGTGACCGGCGGCCATGGCCGCGTCGACGTGGACCAGGGCGCCCGGGCCGACCGCCCGGACGCGGGCCACGACCTCGGCCACCGGCTGCACCGTGCCGACCTCGTGGTTGGCCCACTGGACGTGGACGCAGGCCGTGCCGGTGCGGACGGCGGCCGCCACCGCCTCCGGATCGACCCTCCCGAGCCGGTCGACCCCGACGATCGTCACCTCGCCGGCGGCCGCGGCGTTCTCCCTCACGGCCGAGTGCTCTACCGCGGTCACGACCTGGTGGGCGCCCCGCCCGGCCGCGCCCCAGACCGCGGCGGCGATGGCCTCGGTCGCCCCGCTGGTGAACACGACCTCGCGCGAGCGGGCGCCGAGCAACCCGGCCACGTGCTCCCGCGCCTGCTCGACCGCCACCCGGGCCGCCATCCCCTCCGTGTGGACCCGGCCCGGGTCGCCCATCGGGCGGGTCAGCCAGGTGGTCATGGCCGCCACCACCTCGGGCCGGGCCGGCGACGTGGAGGCGTGATCGAGGTAGTGCCGGCGCGGCGGGTCAGCCACGGACGGCGGTGACACAGACGTCGGCCCCCATCGGTCGCGACGCCTCGATGGCCGCGTCGGCCTCGCCGTAGAGGCCGTGCAACATCCCCTTGACCATGCCCCGGTCGACGGCGCAGATCACCGGGTGCTCGATGGCGGCGTCGCCGAAGGGGCAGTGCTCGCTGACGATCCTGAGCTCTGTTCCGCGGCGCTCGGCGTGGGCCGCGAACCCGTGGGCGGTGAGGGCGTCGGCCACCACCGCCAACGCGGCCCGGAAGGAACGGTGGGCCTCGCCGGCGCCGACCGAGCGGGCCACCGAGCGCCCGTAGTCGATGCCGACCTCCTCGGCCATGGTCTCGGCCGCATCGGCCGGCAACAGCGAGAGGGCCTTGCCGAGCAGGGCGATGAGCAGGTCGTCGTGACGGACCTCGGGCAGGTCGAGCCTACGGTCGCGGGACGAGGGCCGGTAGCGCTTCGACGGCCGCCCGGCCCGAGCCGGAAGCGAGGCGACGCCGACCTCGAGGTAGCCGCCGCCGGCCAGCTTGTCGAGATGGTGCCTCGCCACGTTGGGATGCAGATCGAACCGGTTGGCGACCTCGGACGCGGTGACCCCCTCGTCGAGCTCGCGGGCGTACAGGTAGATCTCGCGTCTGGTCGGGTCGCCGAACGCCGAGGTGATGGCGGTCACGGCCGAGGCGAACTCACCGGGCGTGAGGGGAGCCCGATCCATGGGCCGGTAGCCTACCGACGATGCCCGTTCGCCAAGACGCCGTTCTTGACGCGCTGCGACCCGTCCAGGATCCGGAGCTGCACCGCAGCATCGTCGACCTGGGCATGGTCAGGTCGATCGAGGTCGACGGGGGTGAGGTGCGCATCCTGGTCGCCCTCACGGTGGCCGGCTGCCCGCTGCGCACCGAGATCTCCAACCGGGTCACCGGCGCGGTCGAGCCCCTCGACGGGGTCGATGCCGTCGACCTCTCCTTCACGGTCATGACCGACGAGGAGCGGGGCGCCCTGCGCGAGCGGCTCATGGGTGACCAGGGCGGCAACGGCCACGAAGGTCACGGTCACGGACCAGGCGGCCAGGGTCCCGCTCACGGGCACGGCACCGGCAAGTCGATCCCGTTCGCCGAACCCACCAGCCGCACCCGCGTCCTGCTCATCGCTTCGGGCAAGGGCGGTGTCGGCAAGTCGTCGATCACCTCCAACCTGGCCGTCGCCCTCGCCCACCGGGGAAAGTCGGTCGCGGTCATCGACGCCGACGTGTGGGGCTTCTCGATCCCCAGGATGCTGGGGGCCAACCGACCGCCGGTCGTCATCGACGAGATGCTGGTCCCGCCCGAGGCCCACGGCGTGCGCTGCATCTCCATGGGCTTCTTCGCTCGGGAGGACCAGCCGGTGATCTGGCGTGGACCGATGCTGCACAAGGCGCTCGAGCAGTTCCTCACCGACGTGTACTGGGACGATCCCGACTTCCTGGTCGTCGACCTGCCGCCGGGCACCGGCGACATCTCGATCTCGCTGGCCCAGTTCCTTCCCCGGGCCGAGGTCTACGTGGTCACCACCCCGCAGCCGGCGGCGCAGAAGGTGGCGCAGCGGGCCGCGTTCATGGCCCAGAAGGTCAGGCTCGAGGTGAAGGGCGTCGTCGAGAACATGAGCTGGTTCACCGGTGACGATGGCCGGCGCTACGAGATCTTCGGCGCCGGCGGAGGGGCCGAGCTGGCCGACACGCTCGGCGTTCCCCTTCTCGGCCAGGTGCCGTTGGTGCCCGCGCTGCGCCAGGGCGCCGACGACGGCACACCGATCGTGGTCACCGATCCGAGCGGCGAGGCCAGCCTCGCCTTCGCCGTCATCGCCGAGCGGCTCGACGTGGAGCTGGCCCCCACCCGCCGGTTCCGGCCCGAGCTGAAGCTGGTGTAGGCAGGCCTCATGGACGTCCGCATCGGCTTGATCCAGAACGCTCGTGAGATCGAGCTCGAGCTCGCCGACGACACGGATGCCGATCACCTGCGCAGCCAGGTCGAGAAGGCGCTCATCGACGGGGCCACCCTGCTGTGGCTGACCGACAAGAAGGGTCGGAGCACCGCGGTGGTCCTCGACAAGCTGGCCTGGCTGGAGATCGGGGCCGAGACCGGTCGGGGCCGCATCGGCTTCGGGGCCTAGCGGCCGGGACGGACGACGAGCACGGTCGACCTCCTCGCCCGTCGCCTCCTCTTCGTCACCGGCAAGGGTGGCGTCGGCAAGACGACGGTGGCCGCGTCGCTCGCATTGCTGGCCGCCCAGCGCGGCCGGCGGGTCCTGATCGGCGAGGTCGACGACAAGGGCAACCTGGCCGACGCCTATGAGAGCGAACCGCTCGGGTGGGCGCCGCGTCAGGTGACCCAGAACCTCTGGGCCATGACCATGCAGACCGAGGAGTCGCTCAAGGAGTATCTGCGGCTCCAGCTCAAGGTGCCGCTGGTGGCCCGGCTCGGCCTGCTGGCGAGAACCTTCGACTTCGTGGCCAACGCTGCGCCCGGGGTCAAGGAGGTCCTCACCGTCGGAAAGTTCCTCTGGGAGGAGCAGCGGCGGGACGAGCCCCGTCGGGGCGTGCCCGCCCGGCCCAAGTGGGACCTCATCGTGGTCGACGCCGCGGCCAGCGGGCACGTCGTCGCCCAGCTCGCCGCGCCCCACGCCATCAGCGAACTGGTCAAGGTGGGCATGGTGCGCGAGCAGACGAGCTGGATGATTGACATCCTCTCCGATCCGAAACGCACCGGCGCGGTCATCGTCGCCTCCCCCGAGGAGATGCCGGTCAACGAGACCATCGAGCTGGCCGGCCGGATCGCGACCGACACCAGGGTCGAGCTGGCGGCCGTGGTCGTCAACCGGGTGCTGCCCGAGCTGTTCGGGCGGCGGGAGGAGGAGGTGTTCGACCGCCTGCGGGAGCCGGCGGCGGCGACCGCCCTCGGCCAGGCCGCCGGCGGTCCGGCCGACCTCGTCCTCGACGCGGCCGAGCTCGCGGTCAAGCTGCGCAGGACCAAGGCCGGTCATCTCAACCGTCTGCGCCGGGCGCTCGACGGAGTCCCCCTGCTGTACGTGCCGGAGCTGTTCGCCCGCTACCGCGGGATGCGGGCGACCCAGCTGGTGGCCCAGGCCCTCGGCGAGGAGCTCGGCGACTGATGCGAGCGCAGCGAGCGCAGTCGGGTCGGGCGAGGGAGCGCCAGCGAGCCGCCCGGCGATGGGGTTAGGGGGCGCAGCCCCCGTGGAGACGCGGATGACCCCGGAGGCCGGGTCCGGCTCGCTCGAGCGGCTGCTGGCGGCCAAGGAGATCGCCATCTCCTGCGGCTCGGGCGGGGTGGGCAAGACGACCATCGCGGCCACGGTGGCGGCGATGGCGGCCATCCACCATGGCGGCAAGGTGCTCGTCCTCACCGTCGACCCGGCCCGCCGCCTGGCCAATGCGCTCGGGCTGGAGACGTTCGGCAACGTCGAGACCCGGGTGCCGGACGAGGCTTTCGCCGCCGCCGGCGCCGAGCCCAGGGGCGAGCTGTGGGCGGCCATGCTCGACACGAAGCAGTCGTGGGACGACCTGGTCCGCCGGCACGCTCCGGACGCCCGCACGCGCGACGCCATCCTGGCCAACCCCCTGTACCAGAACATCAGCGGCAAGTTCGTCCACAGCCACGACTACATCGCCATGGAGCGGCTCTACGACATCCACTCGTCGGGTCGGTACGACCTGATCGTGGTCGACACCCCGCCGACCAGGAACGCCATCGACTTCCTCGAGGCGCCCGGACGCATGGAGGACTTCTTCTCGTCCCGCCTGCTGCGCTGGCTCACCGCCCCGGCCCGGTCCCGCGTGCTCAACCTGGCGTCCCGGCCGTTCTACACGGCGGCCGACCGCATCCTCGGATCCCAGTTCCTCCAGGACATCGCCCAGTTCTTCCTCCTGTTCCAGAAGATCTACCCGGGGTTCATCGAGCGGGCGCGGGCGGTCACCCGGACGCTCGAGGACCGCCGGACGACGTTCCTGGTCGTCAGCACGCTCGAGCCGGCTCCCCTGCGGGAGGCCGAGTTCTTCATGGACGCCCTCCAGGAACGCAGGCTGTATCTCGGGGGGATCGTGCTGAACAAGGTCCTGCCCGACTACCTCCGCGACCCGGACGCCGGTCGGGTGGCCGAGGAGCTGTCGGCCCACGCCGACAAGGTGGCGGCCGGGCTCCCCGCCGACCCGGGCGACCGGGAGCTGCTGGGCCGGGTCCTGCGCGAGGTCGGCGACAGCTTTCTCAAGTTCAGGGTGGTCGCCGAGCGGGAGGACGTGCAGCGCTCGGAGCTGGCCACCGTGCCCGACGTCGTGGCCGTTGCGCCCTACCTCGACACCGACGTGCACGACCTCGGCGGGCTGCTCGCCCTGGGCCGTCACATCTGGTCGTAGCGGGCCGAGCCAGGGGCCTTCCTGCCGCGCTGAGCGACCTCCGCGGTAGCTCGGCGCGGCACCATCGGGCCAGCCGCCAGTCGAGCCTGTCAGTCGATGCCGCGGCGGCCGCGGCGTCGAGATGCAGCACGCCGCCGTGGAGGATGTCGGCGTTGATGGCCCCAGGACCGGCCTCGTCGGCCCGGGGCTCGAGGCCGAGCGTGCCCGCCACTGCGACGAGCGGGAGCCGGGTCCGAGCCGGTCGCGCACCCCGTGCAGGAGCCGCACCAGCCCGGCCAGCTTTACGTTGGCCCCGGCGACCAGGGCGGCGGGTTCGATGGTGTCGGCCGAGCCGCGCACCGGGAGCCCGGCGGCGAACATCGCCAGCCTGACCGGCCCCGTGAGCTCTCCCTCGATCAGCTCGATCGCCGAGTCGTCGCCGATGTCGGCCACGCAGGGGACGATCTGGTCGCTGTCGCAGGCGAGCTGGGCCAGCGCGTCCTGCGTCCGGGCGACCGCGACGACGCGGAGCCCGCGACCGACCAGCCGCCGCGTGATGGCCGAGCCCATGGCCCCGGTCGCCCCCACGACGACGGCGTTCTCAACCATCGACCGCGGCCCGGATCCGGTCGATGCTCTCGTCGACGGCGGTGACGTCGAACCACACGGTCGGCATCCCGACCGCCGCGGCCCCGGAGAGGTTGCCGGGCTGGTCGTTGACGAACAGCACGGCCCCCGCCTCGGCGCCCAGACGCTCGAGCGCCACTTCGAACGCCCGAGGGTCCGGCTTCAACACGTCTCCACCCGACAGGTCGATCAGGGGATCGAATCGGCGCAGGATCGTCATCTGGGCGACCCACTCGGGAGGATGGAACCGCGACATGTCGTTGGTGAGCACGGCGGGCCGGTCGATCTCCTCCAGGAACGCGGCCATCTCGGGGCGCACGACATCGTCCTCCGGCCGGTCGAGCAGCACCCGCATCAGATCACGGACCGGGTCTGCGCCGTCGAAGAGCTCACGGGCCCGCCGGTCCCAGTAGTCGCGCTCCGTGATCTCCCCGCGCTGCATCGCCTGCCACAGGTCATCGCCGCCCGGGTCGAACGGGCCGCGCCACCCGGGAGAACCCACTGCGTCGAGCATCTCGAACGGCGTTCTGATGACGACGCCGCCGAGATCGGGCAGCAGCCGCCTCAATGCTTCAGTGCTCGGCTTCGTGGCCGATGATCCGGTCGACCCTGGTGATGTCGCCGGCCCACCCGCGGGCGTGGCACCACGTGTGGTACACGCGCTGGTCGCCCTCCCAGTGCTCGACAGCCAGGCCCCCGTTCTCGACGATGGCCGCCCCGCACTTCGGACAGAAGGCGGGGAGGTCGTCGAGGTGGCGCAGCCGGTCGGGATCCCACCAGTGGGCGCCGGTCAGCCGGCGGTCTCGCACCGGCACGGGGGGCTCGACGTGATTGGGGTACTCCGCAGGAGTCGGCCGGACCGGCCTCACACCCGAGACCCCTCGCCCCGGGCGGCGTCGGCGTCGGTGTGGACCTTGCGGATCATGTCCTTCGACGGCGAGTAGCGGCTGGAGCCCATCTCCACCCACGAGAGGGCGAAGTCGAGCCAGTCGACGCCGAACTTGTCCTTCTCGCACGGCAGTTCGATGCGGTCGTGTGGCGCACGGGTGAACGACACGGTCGGGTCCTCACCCGCCTCGACCCGTGCCATCTGCTCGCGGAACATGCGCCGCAGCATGACCACGCCGACCTCCTCTGTGTCGGTTTGGGCTCGCCATTCATGCAAAACCCTCCACAGAACGGGCCAGAGCCCGGCATCGCGCCGCACCAACCAACCATGCCGACCGCAGCCACTCGGCCGACCGCAGCCGCCCGGCGCGCCTCTATGTTGTCGGTGTGGCATCGCTGGCCGAGCTCGCTCGTCTGCACACCGATCTCGACGCGGTTCGGGTCGGGCACCTGCAGCGGCTCGTGGCCAACTGGGGCATCCTGGCCGACTTCTGCTTCGCCGACCTTTTGCTCTTCGCCCCGGTCCGGGGGAGCGACGGGCAGCGCTTCGTCGTGCTCGGCCAGGTCCGGCCGACGACCGGTCAGACGGTGTACCGCCGCGACTGGGTGGGCGCAGTGGTCGAAGAGAGCGACCGGCCCGTGGTGTCGCGCACCTTCCGCCGGGGCGAGATCATCGAGGGCGAGACCAACGCTCCCGGAAGCATGGAACGGGTCAGGGTGCTCGGCATCCCGGTGCGCTACGGCGACGACATCGCGGCCGTGCTCACCCGCGAGTCCGCACCGATGTTCGGCCGCCAGCCGGGCGAGCTGGAACGCATCTATGTCGAGATCTTCAACCGGTTCGCGCGCATGATCGCGGCCGGTGACTTCCCCTTCGCCCGCGACCAGGTCGAGTCGGAGGTCCAGGCCCGCGTCGGCGACGGCGTGATCCTGCTCGACCGGCACCAGCGGGTCGAATACAACTCGCCGAACGCGGTCTCGGCGCTGCACCGCATGGGCGTGCACGCCAACGCCGAGGGCATGCGGCTCGGCGAGCTCGGCCTCGACGACGCATCGGTCGTCGACGCCTTCACCATGGCCGCCATGGCCGCCGACGAGATCGAGCGGGGCCCTGAGGTGACGGTGGGCATGCGGACAATCCCGCTGGTCGAACAGGGTCAGGTGGCCGGGGCGGTCGTGCTCCTGCGCGACATCTCCGAGCTTCGACGGCGGGACCGGCTCCTGCTGTCGAAGGACGCGACCATCCGCGAGATCCACCACCGGGTGAAGAACAACCTGCAGACGATCTCGTCACTCCTTCGCCTCCAGGGTCGCCGGTTGGAGTCGCCCGAAGCCAAGGCCGCGATCGAGGAGTCCGTGCGCAGGGTGCGCTCGATCGCCCTCGTCCACGAGATCCTGTCGAGGGATGCCGGTGGCGATGCGCCGTTCATCGAGATCGTGCGGCCGCTGTGCCGCATCGTCGAGGAGGCCCTGTACGCACCGGAGCGGGCCGTGCGCTGCCTGGTCGATGGCGACGCCGGCACGCTGCCTGCGATCTCGGCCACGCCCTTGGCCGTGGTGCTCAACGAGCTCCTGCAGAACGCCTACGACCACGCGTTCCCCGACGAGGTCGACGACGGCCAGGTGCTGGTCGAGCTCGATCGGGACGGAGCGGAGCTGACCGTCAGGGTGGTCGACAACGGCTGTGGCCTGCCCGACGGGTTCACGGTGGAGACATCGACCGGCCTCGGCCTGTCGATCGTGCGGACGCTGGTGCAGTCGGAGCTCGGCGGCAAGATCGACATCGCGCCGGGCGACGGCGCCGACGAACGCCGGGGAACGGTCGTCACCATTCGCATCCCCATCCCCATCGACGTGGGGTGAAACCTGCTGAGCCTGCTGAGCGTGCGCTCAGGAGGCCTTGCGCTGCTCGGCGAGCCAGGCCCTTCGGAGCTTCTTGCGCTCCTCCTCGGACGTGCCGCCCCAGATGCCCGTGTCCTGGTTGGTGACCAGGGCGTACTCGAGGCAGGCGACCTCGACGGGGCACTGACGGCACACCGCCTTGGCCTCGGCGATCTGGTCGAGCGCGGGGCCGGTCGTGCCGACGGGGAAGAAGAGGTCTGGGCTCGTGTCGCGGCAGGCGGCGAAGTCGCGCCAGTCCTGCCGTTCGACCAGGTACTCGGTTGAGATGGTGAGGGCCACTGCTGCTTCTCCCACAGACTCCGGACCACACCCTCGTACCCGATTGTGATCGAGTTCACATGGCTACGCCTCACGCAGAGGACGCAACCGAGGGCTTCGGCGAAGGATACGTGAATAGGTTCACGTTCGCAAGCGGTTTCGCGAGGTCGTGGGCATGATTTCGGGGGGACGCCTCGACCACGGCCACGGCCGGCTGCACCCGGACGCCGTTGGCGTCGCCCGCCCGAGTGCGCCGCCCGCCCAACCCGCCGCTCGGCGCCCGGCGAGGGTCGACCTGGGTCCCCGCCGCTGCCGGTGCAGTGGTCGCAGCGGGGTCAGGATCGCGCTGACCGGCCTGGTTCATGGGACGGCCCCGGTGCGCGTGGCGCGGCGCGCTCCTCGGTGATCGTCTATCGAGGACCGTCGCCGTCGGCGGCATCGGCAGCGGTCTCAGCGTCCTCGAAGAGGTGAGCCCAGCAGGCCGGGTCGCCTCCCTCGTCTCCCTCATCGTCGGGTCGCCGCGGCGCTCGGGGGTCACCGGTCGATGTCGTGTTCGGCTCGAGCGTCGTCATCGAGCCCTGGTGGAGCCTGACACAGCAGACGCCGTCCTCGGGTTCGAGGCGGGCATCGAGTCCCGTCCCGCCGACGGCCTCGACCGTCGCCGCCATCAGGCAGAGGTTCATGCCACAGATGAGGTGGGTGTGCCGTCGGGCGAGCTGGTGGAAGGGGCAGTTCCGGAGCACGACCGTGCCGTCCCCGCGGCGGCTGGGCTCAAAGCCGTGTTCCTGGAGGGTGGCGAGCAGGGCGCGTTCCCGGTTGGTCGCCGACCGTCGATCTCTGGACCTCGCCAGCCGTGCTCGGATCTCCTCGGCCAGCCGCCTGCCCTCGGCGCTCGCCACCTGATCGAGCGCGGTCACGATGTCGGTTCCGTCGGTGCGCGCTGTGTCCGCCGCTCGGGCGAGCAGGTGACCGGCGAGTTCGTAGTCGCGCGGCGGCAGGCTCACCTCGAAGTCGCGGCGCGCCCGCCGGTAGAGCTTCGCCGGGCGTCCCGCGCCTGGGCCTTGACGGCCGGTGAGACGCTTGTAGTCGACGTCGAGCAGTCCGTCGGCGGCGAGTCGTTCGAGGTGGTGCGCCGCGGTGCCTCGTTCGAGCCCGATGGCGTCGGCGGCCTGGTCTCGGCTGACCCAGTCGCCCGCTCCGGCGATGAAGTCGTAAAGGGCGCGACGTTTCGGCTCGCCCAGCGCGGTGATGGCGGCCAGCTCGTCAGGGCGGCCTGGTGACCCTGGTTTCGTCATCCATCTCTCCATCTCGTGGGGCCGGCTCTAACGACAACTATAACTTGACATAGAGCGCCAATGGGATCAGAATAGCAAAAGTCTCTTTGCGTTAGAAAGGACCACGATGACGACATCCACGGTCACCCGGCCGGCGCCCCAGGCGCGGCAACCCGATCTCTCCGATGCCTCCTTTCAGGCGTTCTGGCTGCTGCGCATCGCCTTCACCGTCGCGCCGATCCTGTTCGGCCTCGACAAGTTCGCCCACTGGCTCGTCGACTGGGACATGTACCTGGCGCCGGAGTTCACCGACGTGTTCAACGCCCAGGCCCACACCCTCATGTACTTCGTCGGGGCCATCGAGATCGTCGCCGGGCTCGTCGTGCTGACCCGCCCCCGCCTCGGTGGCTACCTGGTGGCGGCCTGGCTGGCCGGGATCATCACCAACCTGCTGCTCATGGCCGACTTCTACGACATCGCGCTGCGCGACTTCGGCCTGCTGCTCGCCGCGCTCTCCCTCGCCCGCGTGGCCACGGCCTTCCCCGTCGGCCCGCGCGCCTGATCGGCTCGTCCGGACCATGGCCACTGCGTTCGTTCTGTCCGGTGGTGGAAGCCTCGGCGCCGTCCAGGTCGGCATGCGGGCTGCCGTCGCCGAGCGCGGCTTCCATACGGATCTGCTGGTCGGCACCTCCGTGGGTGCCGTCAACGGTGCGTACGTCTGTGCCAACGGCTTCGACACCGACACCGTCGAACGCTCGGCCACGTTGTGGCGCCGGATCCGTCGCCCCGATGTGTACCCGGTCGACCCGCTGCGCCAGGCCCTCGCGCTCACGGGACGGCGTCCGTCGCTGTGCTCGCCCGGTCCGTTGCGACGCCTCATCGAAGCGAACCTCCGGCTTCGTGATCTCGAAGATGCCCGCCTCCCGCTGCACGTCGTCACGACCGACGTGATGAGCGGCGAGGAGGTGCAGCTCTCCACCGGGGACGCCGCTTCTGCCGTGTTGGCGTCCACCGCCATCCCGGCCGTGTTCCCCGCAGTTGAACGGGAGGGTCGGGTGCTGATGGATGGAGGCGTGGCCAACAACGCCGCCGTCTCCCAGGCGATCGCGCTCGGCGCCGACCGCATCGTCGTGCTGCCGGCCGGGGTCGCCTGCGCGCTCGACGCCGGGTTCCATCACCTCCCCCACCCGGAGCGCTTCCACTCGCTCCACGGGCACACCTGGCGCAGCGGTGCCCGCACCACGACCCTCGACGCCGGCCCGAGCCTGTCGGCCGTGACCCACGACAAGGCGACCGCGTGACAACCCAACCGACACACGTGATCGTCGGAGCCAGCCTGGCCGGCGCCAAGGCCGCGGAGACCCTTCGGGCCGAAGGCTTCGACGGCCGGGTCGTGCTCATCGGGGCCGAACCCCATCGGCCCTACGAGCGGCCGCCCCTCTCCAAACAGCTCCTGCGCGGCGAGTCCAACGTTGAGGACGCCTATGTCCACGAAGAGTCCTTCTACGTCGACCACGACATCGAGTTGCGCCTCGGCGAACGAGTCACCCAGATCGATCCGCACGCGACCGTGGTCCACCTCGAGAGCGGCGAGCGGATCGCCTATGAGCGCCTTCTGATCGCCACCGGAGCCCGACCGCGACGACTCCACCTCCCCGGAGCGGATCTGGACGGCATCCACTACCTGCGCGACCTCACCGACACCGTGGCGTTGCGACAGGGTCTGGCGTCGGCGACGCGCGTCGCTGTCGTCGGCGCCGGTTGGATCGGATCGGAGGTGGCGGCCTCCGCCCGCCAGCTCGGTCACCAGGTCGCGGTCATCGATCCGGGCCCGTTCCCGCTGTGGATCCTCGGCGCCGAGATCGGGGTGGTGTACCGGGACCTGCACGCCGAACACGGCGTCGACCTTCACCTCAACGAGACCGTCGAGGGCTTCGTCGGCGATCATGCCGTTGCCGGCGTCGTGACCGCCGGCGGCCAGACGATCGATGCCGATCTCGTCGTGATCGGCATCGGTGTCGGGCCCCGCATCGAGCTCGCGCAGCGAGCTGGTCTCGCGATCGACAACGGCATCGCCGTCGACGAGCGGCTCGAGACGAGCACGCCCGGCGTGTTCGCGGCCGGCGATGCCGCCGCCGCGTGGCATCCCACATTGCGACGGCGAATTCGGGTCGAGCACTGGGCCAACGCACTGCACCAGGGCGTCGCAGCAGCTCGGAACATGCTGGGTGCGGCCGTGCCGTACGACCGGGTGCCCTACTTCTACTCAGACCAGTACGACCTCGGCATGGAGTACTCCGGCTACGCGCCCACGTGGGACAGGGTCGTCTTCCGGGGTGACCCGGAGACGAGGGAGTTCATCGCCTTCTGGCTCACCGACGATCGTGTCGTCGCCGCGATGAACGCCAACGTGTGGGACGTGTCCGAGCCCCTTGGGTCGCTCGTCGCGGCCCAGCGGGTCATCGACGTGGCCCGCCTTCTCGATCCCGACGTTCCGCTCGAGGCGGTGCACCTGGGAGCGGCCGACGCGGCGGCTGGGAGGCGTCGATGACCGCACTCGAGGTCCTGTCCGACGAAGAACTGCTCACCCCGTTCATGGGCGTTGCTCACGTCGCCTACCTTCCCGACGCTCGCATCCTCGGGCTCTCCAAGCTCGCACGCGCCGTCGAGATGTTCTCTCGAGGGCTCCAGACCAGGAACGCCTCACGAGCCAGGTCGGCCGGGCACCTGTGCTGACCATGCGCGGCATCCAGGCGCGCGGGGCCCGTACCGTCACCTCGTCGCTGCGCGGCCTCGTTCGCGACGACGCCCGCACGCGGGGCGAGTTCCTCGCGCTCGCGGGGCGTCGGGCGTGAACGCAACGAGCGGCGATGGTGGTCGCCAAGCCGCTCGATGTTGTCGCGCTGGACGACCGTCACACACGGCGGCTGAGCGGGGCAACATGAGCCGCCCAAGCCCGCGCCGACGGGCGCCCGGTCAGGGCAAGACCAGCCGAATCGCGTCGGGTTCGTGGCGGAGCTCGAGCAGGTCGACCTCGCCCAGGTAGTCGCCGTCGACCTGGTACGGGACCGGTCCTCTGCCCTCGATCCTGACGTAGTCGACCTCGGTGGCGAAGGCCACGTTGCGTTGCCCGCGGAGCGTGCCCCGGGTGAGGGCGGCGAGCCCGCTGCGCACCAGGGTCCACAGCCCGAGCGATCGGAACGTCGCCAGGCCGAGCCCGGTGTCGAGGGTGGTCTCGGGCGCGACCGACACCGCCCGGTTGCCGAGGAAGGTGTAGGGGTTGGTGTTGAGGCAGACGGTGAAGTAGCCGTCGGGGATGGTCGGCCCGTCGTCGGCCCGCACCGAGAACCGCGGGCGACGGTGGTCGTAGTGCCGCACCCATGTGTCGACCGCGGCCCACAGGAAGAGGGGGTGCCCGGCCCAGCGCTTGAGCTCGGCCCGTCGCTCGACCTGGCGGACGGCGGCCGCGTCGAAGCCGACGCCGGCGTGGAACAGGAAGTAGCGGCCGTTGGCCGAGCCGAGACCGACCGAGCGGACGCTGTCCTTGGCCAGTGCGTCGAGCACCGGCTCGACCGCGGCGATGGGATCGTTGGGGAGGCCGATGGCCCGGGCGAAGACGTTGGTCGACCCGCCGGGCAGCGCGGCCAGGGCCACGTCCGTGCCGACCAGCCCGTTGGCCGCCTCGTTCAGCGTGCCGTCGCCGCCGAGCACGACCACGACCTCGATCCCCGACCGGGCCGCGGCCAGGGCCAGCCGGGAGGCGTGACCGCGTCGGTTGGTCTCGGCCACGGTCACGTCGTGCCCGTCGGCCAGCGCCTTCTGGATGAGGACGCGGCCGCGTGGCGTGACCGACGAGGCCGACGAGTTCACCAGCAGCAGCAGCCGCATCCGCCATAGGTTCCCACGTCGTGCCTCGCCCCAGATTTGGCGGCCCGCCGATCAGGGCCGCAGAATCCGGCTCATGAACATCGCCGTGTGCGTGAAGCAGATCCCCGACCCGTCGGTGCCGGGCGAGCTCGAGGACGACTTCACCCTCAAGCGGGACGGGAAGCTGATCCTCGACGATTCCGACTCCTTCGGCGTCGAGATCGGCCTCCAGCTGGCCGAGGCGGCGGGTGGGGGCACGATCACGCTGGTGTCGATGGCCCCCCGCAGCGAGGTCGGCGGGCTGCGCACGGGCCTGGCCATGGGGGCCGACAGGGCCATCCTGGTCAGCGACGACGCGCTCTCGGGGGCGGGCGCCCTCGACACGGCCAAGGTGCTGGCGGCCGCGGTCGCCCGGGCCGAGCCCGACCTGGTGCTGGCCGGGACCGAGTCGACCGACGGCTACACGGGCACCGTGCCCGAGCAGGTGGCCGCGCTGCTGGGGTGGCCGTCGGTGACCTTCGCCAAGCACATCGAGGTGGCCGAAGGCCGGCTCAAGGTGCAGCGCCAGACCGAGTCGGGATACGACGAGGTCGAGTGCCCGCTGCCGGCGGTGGTGTCGGTGACCGCCGGGGTGGTCGAGCCGCGCTACCCGTCGTTCAAGGGGATCATGGCCGCCAAGTCGAAGCCGGTAGACGAGCTCAAGCTCGCCGATCTCGGGCTCGAGGCGTCACGGGTCGGGTGGCCGGGATCGGGCCAGGAGATCGTCACCGTCGAGCCGGCGGAGGAGCGCCAGGCGGGCGAGAAGATCGAGGACGACGGTGAGGCCCACCTCAAGATCGTCGAGTTCCTCGACCGGTTGAAGCTGATCTAGGACAAGGGAGACGACGGAACATGGCGCCAGGCAAGGTCTGGGTCCTCGCCGAGGCTCAGGACGACACGGTGGCATCGATCACCCTCGAGTTGCTGGCCAAGGCCCGCCAGTTGGGCGGCCCGGTCGAGGCGTTCTACGGCGGCGACGCATCGGCGATCGCGGCCACGCTCGGGGCCCATGGCGTGACCAAGGTGTACGCCACCGGCGACCTCGGCGGCGGTCTGCCCGGGGTGGCCGTGGCCGCGGCGATGGCGGCCCAGATGGCGGCCGGGAACGCCCCCGACCTGATCATGCTGGGCACGACGTACGACGGGCGCGACACCGCCGCCAGGTTGTCGGTGGCACTCGACCGGCCGGTCGTCACCAACGTCACCGACCTGGCCGCCGACGGCGACTCGGTCGTCTGCGACGAGCCGATCTTCGGCGGCGCGCAGATCGTCAAGACCAGGTTCACCGGCGCCGGCCCCTACCTCGTGCTCGTCCGGCCCAAGTCGTTCGCGGCGGAGGAGGCGGGCGGGGATCCGGCCGAGGTCGAGACGGTCGAGGTGCCCGACCTCGGCGCCGCCGGCGGGGCCAGGATCGTCGGACGCCACGTCGAGGAGCACACCGGGCCCAAGCTCGACGAGGCCGCGATCGTCGTGTCCGGCGGACGCGGCCTGGGCGCGGCGGACAAGTACGGGCTGATCGAGCAGTTGGCCAAGCTGCTCAAGGGCGCGCCGGGCGCGTCGCGGGCCATCGTCGACGCCGGCTGGGTCCCCTACAGCTATCAGGTGGGCCAGACGGGCAAGGTGGTCAAGCCCACCGTCTACATCGCCTGCGGCATCTCGGGCGCCACCCAGCACATGGTCGGGATGAAGGGCGCCAAGAACATCGTCGCCATCAACAAGGACCCGGAGGCGCCGATCTTCACGATCGCCGATCTCGGCGTCGTCGGCGACGTCCACAAGGTCGTGCCCAAGCTCATCGAAGCCCTCCAGTCCCGCGCCTGAACCCGAATGTGGGGTGGTTGTCGCGCCAATGGGCGCGATAACCACCCGAAGAACGGAGCATCTGGGAGGGAGCGGCCGGGATGGGGATCGGGTGACCTGGCGGAACTGGGCCGGCAACCAGGCGTCGGCCCCGGTCGCGGTCGAGCGTCCGGCGACCGAGGAGCAACTGGTCGAGATCGTCAAGGCCGCGGCCGGTGCCGGTCGGCGGGTCAAGGCGGTCGGGACCGGTCATTCGTTCACCGGCATCGCCTGCACGGACGGCGTGATGGTCGACCCGCACGACTACGGACGGTTGGTGGGCCACGACCGGACCGCAGGCACGGTCACGGTCCAGTCCGGCGCCACCCTGGCCGCCCTGTCCGACGAGCTGGCCCGGATGGGTCTCGGCCTCGAGAACATGGGCGACATCGACCGCCAGACGATCGCCGGCGCCGTCGCCACCTCCACCCACGGCACCGGCACCAGGTTCGGCGGGCTGGCCACCCAGGTCGTCGGCCTCCGCCTGGTCACCGCAGCCGGCGAGGTGCTCGAGTGCACCCCCGAGACCAACTCCGACGTGTTCGCCTGCGCCAGGGTCGGGCTGGGCGCGCTCGGCCTGGTGTCGACCATCACCGTCAGGTGCAGGCCGGCGTTCAACCTCCATGCCGTCGAGCGGGCCATGCCCGTCGACGAGATCCTCGGCGACTTCGACGGGTTCATGGACCAGACCGACCACGTCGAGTTCTACTGGGTCCCCCACACGCGGTGGGCCCTGACCAAGACCAACACCCGCACCCAGGAGCAGGCTCGGCCCCGAAGCCGCGGCAGGGAGTGGATCGACGACGTCCTGCTGGCGAACGTGGCCTTCGGTGCCATGTGCCGGGTCGGGCGGCGGATCCCGAGCGCCATCCCCCGCCTGTCCAAGCTCATCCCCAGCACCGGCCGCATCGACTACGTCGATCGCAGCGACCGGGTCTTCACCAGCCCCCGCCACGTCCGCTTCGTCGAGATGGAGTACGCCATCCCCCGGGCTGTGGTGCCAGAGGCGCTGGGCCGGGTCCGCCGGCTGGTCGACGAGCTGGGCACGCCGATCAGCTTCCCCGTGGAGGTGAGGGTGGCGGCCGGCGACGACATCCCGCTCTCCACCGCGTCCGGCCGGGCCACCGGCCACATCGCCGTCCACGTCTACCGGGGGACGCCGTACGACGCCTACTTCACCGGGGTCGAGGCGATCATGGACGACTATTACGGGCGGCCCCACTGGGGCAAGCTCCACTTCCAGACGGCGGCCACCCTCGCCGGCCGCTATCCGCGCTGGGATGCCTTCCGGTCGCTCCGGCGCCGGCTCGACCCCGACGGGACGTTCTCCAATCCGTACCTCGACCGGGTGCTCGGCGCCGAGCGGGGTGCGCTACGGTCGACCGATGGCTGACGACGCGATCGAGCCGCTCGACGACGAACTCGACACGCCGGACCCGGTGACCCAACGGGAGACGTTCGCCGTCGACTACGACGGTGACGGCATCATCGACGGCTTCGGCACCAGGGAGACGACCGCGGTCGACTACGACGGCGACGGCCGGCCCGACGCCATCAGCTCGATCGAGCGGGTCATGGTCGACGTCGACGGTGACGGCAGCCCCGACCTGCGCCGGGTGCGGGAGACGACGGCCATCGACGTCGACGGCGACGGCGAGGCCGACATCCTCCAGCACATCGAGACCACGGCGCTCGACACCGACGGCGACGGCACCTTCGACGAGGTCGACCGGGTCGAGTACGAGGCCGACGCCGGCGACGAGCTGTAGCCCGAGTCGCCGCCCGCGGATCTACACCAGCGGCCAGGGGTGGCGGCGTCCGGTCCGGTCGATCGGGAAGCACGGATCGGAGAGCACCCGCCGGGCCCGCCGGAGCAGGGCCTCATGTTCGTCCGCGTCGAGGAGCCTCGCCAGCGCGGGCGGCAGCCCCCGTTCGACGAGCCGGGCCACGTCGGCCAGCAGGGGTGCGGCGATCGGTTCGCCGCCGAAGTCCCAGATGACCGTGCGCAGCTTGGGTTCGGCCGCGAAGCACAGGGCGTTGTCGACGCCCCAGATCCTCCCGTCGCCGTCGAGCAGGCAGTGGCCGCTCTTGCGGTCGGTGTTGTTGGCCAACAGGTCGAACACGCAGATGGCGCGCAGGTGGTCGTGGTGGCGCTCGTCCTCGACCAACGTGAGGTAGTGCTGTTCGAAGTCGGCGTCGATGAAGAGCTGCAGCGACCCGGGGCCGAGGGGCGCGTCGTCGCGGAGCACGGTGGGGGGAACGAGCTCCCATCCCAGCGCTTCGGCCAGGAGGTAGGCGGCCCGCTCCCGGCGATAGATGTTCGGGGGAAAGTCCCACAACGGGCGTTCGCCCCGGCCCGGCTTGTAGACGGCGGCCGTCTCCGACCCGTCGCTGCGCACCATGACCAGCAGGGTGGCGTTGGAGCTGTAGGGCATCCGCCCGAGTACCTCGACCTCTCCGGTCTCGAGGCGATCGAGCGTCGTCACCGCGTCGGGCGGCGGTGACCGTTGGACCGAGGGCAGGCGTGGCCGCCAGGATCCATGGGGAACCCGCAGATCGGGCAGGGGGGTCGGCCGGCGGCGAGCAGCCCTCGGGCGGTGAGGATGAACGACGCCACCTGCTCCCGCGTCAGGCGGAGACGGACGCTCGACCGGTCCTGGTCGAGCGGATCGACCGGCCCCACGTCGCCCTCCTCGGCCTCGACGTCGCGCTCGGGGACGAGCTCCTCGACCACGACCAGGAAGCGGTCGGCGCCGTTGTCCCACGCGACGGCGAGCGAGCCGATCGTCCACAGCGGTTCGACCGGTTCGACCAGCCCGACCTCGCCGACCTCGGCGCTCGCGGGTTCCGGGAGGTCGGCCAGGAGACCGGCCATGTAGTCGGCGAGCGCTCCCACCTGCTGCTTCTCGCACTTCAGCGACACGAGGAGGCCGTCGTCGCGGGCCTGGAGGAAGAAGACCCGATGCCCGGGCGGGCCGACCGTTCCCGCGGTGAAGTGGTCGGGGGCGGCCAGCTCGAAGGCGTCACTCACTGTTTCCCCCGGTGGCTGCGCCCCCGGACCCCATCCCCGGCCGGGTCGTTGGCGCTCCCTCGCCCGGTCGCCGCTCGCTCGCTG
>JBOGGX010000112.1:0-3406 GCA_050744245.1 Acidimicrobiales bacterium | reverse complement strand
ACGTGGCCCGGCGCCGGGCCCGCTGGTACGCGCACCGGGTGGCGCGCAAGGCCGGCATCGCCGGTCGTCAGGTCGCCGAAGCGTGAGGGGCGCCTCGCGAACAGCAAGCAACCACGTCAACAAGGGGGTATGAAGGCACGGGAGAGGCGGCCATCGGGCCGATGGACATCGCGTTCTCGGGCTCGACCGGGCGCTTCGTCACCTTCGGGCTCGGGGCCGACCCCGCCCTCCGCGACCAGCTCCCCGCCCTCGGCGACATGGCGCGGCTGGTTCGGGCCCAGTTCATGCAGGACGCGTGGCAGAACGTGGCCGACATCGGGGACTTCGAGTCCGCCGTCGACCCGAACGCCGACGGGCCGGACTCCAACCCGGTCTCGGTGCTCGCGAGCGGGTCCGGTCATGTGCTGACCGACGCGGGCGGCAACGCCCTCTTGTCGGTCGACCGGCGGGGCCAGGTGTCCGGCATCGCCGTGTTCCCGAACCGACTCGTGCCCGGGCCGGGCGGGGCCCCGTTCTCCATGGACGCGGTGCCCACCTCGGTGGCCCAGGGCCGGGACGGCGCCTACCACGTCGGCCAGCTCACCGGGTTCCCGTTCCCTGTGGGCGGCGCCAACGTCTACCGGGTGGTTCCGGGCGAGGAGGCCGAGGTGTTCGCCTCCGGGTTGACCAACGTCATCGACATCGGGTTCGGCCGCCGGGGCGAGCTGTTCGTGCTCGAGATCTTCACCAACGGCCTGTTGTCGGGTGACCCGACCGGCGCGCTCAAGCGGGTCAACCCCGACGGCTCGATCGATGTGATCATGACCACCGGTCTCATCGCGCCCGGTGGGCTGGCCGTCCAGGGTCGCAACGTCTACGTGTCGAACTGCGGGGTGTGCGCGGGCGGGGGCGAGGTGCTCCGCATCAACGTCCGCTGAGCTGGTCCTTGAGCGAGAGCCGCTCGGCCAGCTCACCCATCGAGAGGATGTCGAGGCGGTCCCGGCTCCGTAGCCGGGTTGCCTCGGCGCACACCCGCTCGAAGCCGTCGAGGGCCCGCTCCGGGTCGGCGGTGACGTTGTAGGGGTGGAACCAGAGGTGGAACAGCGACCCGTGGCGGGCGGCCTGCCGGAGCCGTCCGATCGGTCCCCGCGCCCACAGCCCGATGGGGACCCGGCGGTGATGGGTGGCCGGGGCGAACAGGAACGTCTGGGGGATGTTCCAGACGCCGAGCTCGTCGCGTTCGGGCCGGACGGCCGAGCCGGCGAGCGGGCGGACCCGGTCGATCAGCCGCAGGCCTCGCCGCGCCGCCTCTCCGCGATCGGCGAACGGCCGGCCGGGCCGGCCTCGGTAGCTGGTGAACCCGGCCTCGGCCAACCGGTCGACGTGGCCGACCGAGTTGCGGGGGAACACGAACGACCTGAGGGTGAGGCCGTGGTGCGCGGCCCGCGCGGTGCACGCGGCCAGGTCGGACCGGAAGGCATCGGCGCTGCAGCCCTCGTCGCCCGCCATCACGTGGGCGAAGGAGTGGCAGCCGATCTCCTGGGTGACGCGACAGGCACGGATGCGTTCGATGAGGTCCGGCCCGTAGAAGAACGGCGCCTCGCGTGCGTTGGAGCACGGGTCGACGTCGAACCAGTCGCCGTCGAGCCAGTCGAAGTCCGGCCGCACGATCTCCGGGTGCGGGCGCCCGTTCGAGCGCTCGCACCGGTCGAGGAAGAGGTGGCCGACGATGGCCCACGTGGCCGGGAGCTCGTGGCGATCAAGGATCTCGAGGAGCCGATCTATGGCGGCTCGCTCGGCGCCGTAGTCATGGCCGGGCCCGTCGCCTGCTCGGCGATGGGACTCGCCCCACGCCAGCTCGGTGTCGATCGAGATGACGGCGACACCGCGGTCCATGGGTGGTGCGGTCACGCGACGGGTTCAGCGTGGCGGTTGGCCATCGACTCGAGCAGGTCGCCCAGCCGGCCGGCGATGGCGGCCAGGTCGAACCGGTCGGCCCAGGCCCGGGCGGCGGCCACGTCGGCGGCGCGGGTCGGCGACCCGTAGGCGTCGAGCATGGCCCGGGCCAACGCCTCGCTCGAGCCCTCGGCCGCCAGCCGGGCGTGGCGCCCGCCCTCGGTGAGCTCGACGACGGGCTCGATGTCGAAGGCGGCGACGGGCGTCCCGATGGCCATGGCCTCGAGCACCGCACCGGGCGATCCCTCCGACAGCGAGCTGAAGGCGAACACGTCGGCCGCCGCCACCAGCGAGCGGGCGTCGTCCCGGAACCCCAGAAGGTGGACGGAGTCCTCGAGGCCGTGGCGGGCGATGGCGGCCAGGACCGCGGGCTCGCCCGGTCCCGCCGGTCCGGCGATCGCCAGGATGGCGTCGGGCTGCGCCGCCTTGACCACGGCGAACGCATCGACCAGGAGGTGCTGGGCCTTCTCCGGGTACAGCCGGCCGACGTTCACGATGAGCGGGCCGGCCGGCGGCTCGCCGAGCGCGGCCCGGTCGGTGACCAGGGCCGCCCGGTCGATGGTGATGCCGCGGGGGATGACCGTGACTCGTTCGGGCGGGAGCCCGAGCCGCCGGCAGTTCCCGTCGCGGGTCGAGGCGTTGAGGGCGCGGTAGCGGACGTCGCCCGCGTTGGCGGCCCGGCGGGCGACGGTCTGCATGACCCTGGCCTTCCAGGTGGCCTCGGCGGGCTGGAGCCGGCGGAACTCGTCGAGGTCGCCGGTGCGGTTGAACGTCGACAGGACGGGAACGTGCCGCGGCCGGGCCGCCAGCTGGCCGACGAGGTTCCCCGTGAACAGCGCGGTGTGCACCACGTTGGGCCGCCACTCGGCCATCAACTGCCGAAGCCGCCGGGCCGCGAGGGGCCAGGTGCGGCCGGCCCGACCCGCGGCGAACCCGAGGGCGACGACCGGGATGCCGGCCGCCTCGAGGCGTGGTTGGAGGAAGTCGCGCTCGAACAGCCGGACCACCCGCTGGTCGAACCGGTCGGCCAGGGCGATGACCTCTTCGGTCATGCGGTTCTCGGCCCCGCCCGACCCGGCCAGCGAGTCGATGACGTGGAGCACCCTCATCGGGTCGGCTCGACCTCGGCCGGCTGGAGGAGCTCGGTCGTCGCCCAGTCCTCGATGGCGGCCAGCACCGCGTCCTGGGTGACCGAGCTGGTGAGGCCGTGGACCCTCCCTGGGACGACCACGACCCTGACCTGACCGCCGGGCCCGTCGACGAGCGGGCCGAGGGCGCCGGTCCTCGCGGTCTCGAAGTCGCGGAGGTACGGGTCGTCGTCGCCGTAGACGAACAGGACAGGCACGCCGCGGTCGAGCACGGTCTCGAGCTGTTCGAGCAGCCGGTGGCTCAGCCACTCGGCCGATGCCGGCCGCCGGCGGACCCGGCGCCCGGCCACGTCGAGCATGGCCCGACCGGTGCGGCCCAGCGC
>JBOGGX010000111.1:0-3736 GCA_050744245.1 Acidimicrobiales bacterium | reverse complement strand
GCGGGTCACCTCGACGCCGCAGCGCTCGCAGATGATGCCCTTGAACCGGACGCGCTTGTACTTGCCGCAGTAGCACTCCCAGTCCTTGGTCGGCCCGAAGATCTTCTCGCAGAAGAGGCCGTCCTTCTCGGGCCGGAGGGTGCGGTAGTTGATGGTCTCCGGCTTCTTCACCTCGCCGTTGGACCACATCCGGATCTGGTCCGGCGTGGCCAGGCCGATCCGCAGCTGATCGAAATCATTTACATCAAGCAAGGCACACACTCCAGTGGGGGGTGCTTTGGGCCGGACGGACCTCGGGCGTCCGGCGTGAGGTCGATAGGTCAGAAACTCGTGCGCTCACGGCGCCTCTCGTCCTCTTCGTCCGATCCCCGTTCGGGCCGGCTGATGTCGATGCCAAGCTCCTCGGCCGCCCGGAAGACGTCCTCGTCGAGCTCCCGCATCTCGATCTGCCCGCCGCCGACGGCCAGCACCTCGACGTTGAGGCACAGGGCCTGCATCTCCTTGATGAGCACCTTGAAGCTCTCGGGGATGCCCGGCTCGGGGATGTTCTCGCCCTTGACGATCGCCTCGTAGACCTTGACCCGGCCCAGGACGTCGTCGGACTTGATGGTGAGCAGCTCCTGCAGGCAGTAGGCGGCGCCGTAGGCCTCGAGGGCCCACACCTCCATCTCGCCGAACCGCTGCCCGCCGAACTGGGCCTTCCCGCCCAGGGGCTGCTGGGTGATCATCGAATAGGGGCCGGTCGACCGGGCGTGGATCTTGTCGTCGACCAGGTGGGCCAGCTTCAGGATGTAGACGAAGCCGACCGTGACCGGCTGGTCGAACGGCTCGCCCGTCCGCCCGTTGTAGAGCACGGCCTTGCCGTCGGACTGGATCAGCCGCCCGGCGTCGCCGTAGGCGTCGTCGTGGGCCTCGGGCTGGAGGTGCTCGAGGATCTGCTTGATCGTCGGGTGCTGCCCGGCGTCCTCGACCTCGTCCCACTTGGCCCCGTCGAACACCGGTGTGGCGATGAACACCGCCGGCTCGGTGGTGGGCCTGGTCTTCTTGGCGACCCCGTCGGCCTGCCCGTTGCTCCGGTGCCCGTGCCCGTTGCCGCTCGGGCCGGCCTCGCCCACCGCGCCGCTGCGGGGCGTGTCGGACTCCCAGCCCCAGCGGGCGGCGTAGCCCAGATGGGCCTCGAGCACCTGGCCGACGTTCATCCGGGACGGCACGCCGAGCGGGTTGAGGATCACGTCGACGGGGGTGCCGTCGGCCATGTAGGGCATGTCCTCGACGGGCAGGATCTTGGAGATCACACCCTTGTTGCCGTGGCGGCCGGCGAGCTTGTCGCCCACGGTGACCTTGCGCTTCTGGGCCACGTACACCCTGACCAGCTGGTTGACCCCCGGCGGCAGCTCGTGGTTGTCCTCCCGGCTGAACACCTTGACGTCGATGACCTTGCCGCCCTCGCCGTGGGGCACCTTAAGCGAGGTGTCGCGCACCTCCCTGGCCTTCTCACCGAAGATCGCCCGCAGCAGGCGCTCCTCCGGGGTCAGCTCGGTCTCGCCCTTGGGGGTGACCTTGCCGACGAGCACGTCGCCCGCCCCGACCTCGGCGCCGATGCGGATGATGCCGCGCTCGTCGAGGTCCTTCAGGATGTCCTCGGACAGGTTGGGGATGTCGCGGGTGATCTCCTCGGGCCCGAGCTTGGTATCGCGGGCGTCGATCTCGTGCTCCTTGATGTGGATCGACGTGAGCACGTCGTCCTGCACGAGCCGCTCGCTGAGGATGATGGCGTCCTCGAAGTTGTAGCCCTCCCACGGCATGAACGCGACGAGCACGTTCTTGCCCAGGGCCAGCTCGCCGTGGTCGGTGGACGGGCCGTCGGCCAGGATGTCGCCCTTCTTGACCCGGTCGCCCTCGCCGACCAGCGGCTTCTGGTTGATCGAGGTGTCCTGGTTGGACCGCTCGAACTTGAGCAGCCGGAGGACCCGCCGGCCGTTGGCCTTGTAGTCGACGACCATGTGGTCGCCGTCGACCGCGGTGACGATGCCGTCGTCCTCGGCGATGAGCATGTCGGCCGCGTCACGGGCGGCCCGCTCCTCGACGCCGGTGCCGATGTAGGGCGCCTCGGCCCGCAGGAGGGGCACGGCCTGCTTCTGCATGTTGGCGCCCATGAGCGCCCGGTTGGCGTCGTCGTGCTCGAGGAACGGGATCAGGGCCGCGCCCACCGAGACGATCTGCTTGGGCGACACGTCCATCAGGTGGACCTCGGCGGGCGACACCGAGGCGATCTCGGTGGTGGCGGCGAAGTAGATGTCGCGCTCGAGCTGGAGGCGGAGGTCGGACAGCGACATCGCCTGGGGCGAGATCCGGGCCAGGACCCGCTCCTGCTTGAAGGTGCCGTCGGGGTTGAGGGGGACGTTGGCCTGGGCGACCACGTACTCCTCCTCGGTGTCGGCGGGGAGCCACACGATCTCGTCGGTGACCCGGCCGTCGTCCACCTTGCGGTACGGCGACTCGATGAACCCGAACTCGTTGACCCGGGCGTAGGTCGCCAGGGCGCCCTGGAGACCGATGTTCGGTCCCTCCGGCGTCTCGATCGGGCACATGCGGCCGTAGTGGGAGAAGTGGACGTCGCGCACCTCGAACCCGGCCCGCTCGCGGGACAGGCCGCCCGGGCCGAGCGCCGAGAGCCGGCGCCGGTGGGTGAGACCCGAGAGCGGGTTGACCTGGTCCATGAACTGGGAGAGCTGGCTGGTGCCGAAGAACTCCTTGATGGCAGCGACCACGGGCCGGATGTTGATGAGGGTCTGGGGGGTGATGGCCTCCACGTCCTGGGTGGTCATCCGCTCCTTGACCACCCGCTCCATCCGGGACAGCCCGATGCGGACCTGGTTCTGGATGAGCTCGCCGACCGACCGGATGCGGCGGTTGGCGAAATGGTCCTGGTCGTCGAGGCGGTACCCCTGCTCGCCCTGGGCCAGGTGCAACAGGTAGCTGCACGCGGCGAGGACCTCGCACCGGCTGAGCACCGGCTGGCCCCGCTCGGGCTTGTCGAGCAGATCCTCGTCGAGCCGGTAGAGCTGGGTGAGCTTGTCAACCTCGGGACCGAGCTTGCGGTCGAGCTTGTAGCGGCCGACCCGTGACAGGTCGTAGCGCCGGGGCTCGAAGAACGCGGTGCGGAAGTAGTTGCGGGCCGACTCGACGGTCGGCGGCTCGCCCGGCCGGGCCCGCTTGTAGATCTCGACCAGCGCCTCGTCCTGGGTGGGGGCCAGGTCGCGGTCCTTCTCCCACTGACCCTCCAGGAAGTCGAAGTGGCGGACGAAGCTCTCGATGAACCCGGGGGCGTGCTCCTCGTCGTAGCCCAGCGCCCGCAGCAGCACGAACAGCGACAGGCGGCGCTTGCGGGCGACGCGGGCGCCGGCGGTGACGTCCTTGCCCGGCTTCTGCTCGACGTCGAACTCGATCCACTCCCCGCGGTAGGGATGGATCGTCCCGGTCACGAGCTGGTGCTTGGCCAGGTTCCGAAGCCGGAACCGCTCACCGGGCTGGAAGATCACGCCGGGGCTGCGCACGAGCTGGGAGACCACCACCCGCTCGGTGCCGTTGATGATGAACGTCCCCTTGTCGGTCATCATCGGGAAGTCGCCCATGAAGACCGTCTGTTCCTTGATCTCGCCGGTCTGGGCGTTCATGAACCGGGCCCGCACGAAGATCGGCGCGGAGTAGGTCATGTCCTTTTCCTTGCACTCCT
>JBOGGX010000110.1:0-21106 GCA_050744245.1 Acidimicrobiales bacterium | reverse complement strand
GACCCGGGCCCCCGCCCGGTCGAGGGCGACGGCGGTGGCGGCGCCGATGCCGCGGGACGCGCCGGTTACCAGCGCGGTCCGCTCGGCCAGCGAGAACGCCGGGTCGGTCATCGATTCCTCGGGCCTCGACCGACGTTCTCACGCACGAACGACCTCCCCACCATCGACTCCCCCGGCATCCGTTCTCGCACCCCTGACCGTCGGGGCCTGTCTACCACCGGGCCACGCGGTCGCCGGTCGGGGCCGAGCGTCGTCAGGACGACGAGGAGCCGAGCAGCCTGCGGGCGAGCGATGCGAGGGCGAGGTGGTCGTAGCGTAGGCGTTGGCCGTCGGGGCCCGTGACCGAGCCGTGCACGCCGGTCGCCCAGCGGGTGGGGATGCCGTCCAGGCCGTGGACCGCGCCGGCCAGGGTGCCGGTGACGGCCCCGACCGAGTCGGTGTCGTCGCCGAGGTTGACGACGGCGGTGACCGCGTCCTCGAACGTCTCGTGGTGGCGGTAGGTCCACACGGCCTGGGCCAGCGCCCCCATCGCCGACCCGTTGGTCGGGGCCGCCGCGTTCGGCGCCCAGCCGGGATCGAGCAACGGCGCGTACACCGGGGCGACGTCCTCGGGCAGCTCCGCGACGAGATCGGCCAGCCCGGCGAGCGGGTCGCCACCAACCAGGGCCCGCCGGACCAGCTCGTGTTGGATGGCGACGGCCCATTGGGCGAGCGGGTCGGCGTGGGTGACGAGCGACAGGCCGCGTCCGGCGGCCATCGTCGCCGCCCGCCCCCGCCGGGCGAAGAACACCGCGCCGGGAGCGGCCCGCATCAGTGACCCGTTCCCGGCCGTGTTCCGCCCGCGCCGCCGGAGGAGGACCTCCGTCGCCGCCTCCCCGGCGGGCCGGCCGCTGTCGAGCACGTCACGGGTGAGGTGGCCGACGTCGTTCGCTCCCGATGCCCAGGCTTGGAACCGGGCGAACTGGTCGTCGGCGTCGAAGCCGCCGCACGCCAGCAGCGACTCGGCCACGCACACGGCCATCTCCGTGTCGTCGGTGAACTGCCCGGGCGCCCACCCAAGGGCGCCGCCGCCGACGAGCTCACCGAGGCCCTCCAGCACGGGGACGGGGAACCGGGAACGGTAGGCGCCCGGCGGGCCGAACTCGAAGGGCGCGCCGAGCGCGTCGGCCACCGCCGCGCCGACCACCGCCCCGCAGGCCCGGAGGACCACCGCCGGGTCGCCCGGGTCGAGCGTCGCATCGTCGCTCTGCTTGCCATCAGACTCCACCCCACCCCATGATCGTCGTCGCGGGCCGGTCCCCCGCGTTCTGTCGCCCCCAGGTCTCGGAATTCGAGACCCAGGGCGACAAAACCATCCGTCAGAACGCGACCGTGACCTCGGAGCAGCCGCGTGCCGGTGCGACCAGCTCGGCCTCGGCCCGGATCTCGGAGCGGGCCCAGTCCGTCAGGGAGACCAGCTCCTCGACGGCGATTGCCAACCGGTGGCCGGTCCTGCGGGCCCGCCACGTGGCGACGAGCCGGCCGTCGGCGAGCACGACCCCCGGCGGACCGACCGGGCGCCACACCCGGCCCCGCTGCTTCTTGTCGGGCACCAGCGTGGCCCGGTCCCGCATCTGGAGGAACGGATCGAGCGGCGGCAGGAGGCGCACGCCGGTCGGAACGGGCGGGCGGCGCACCGCCTTGACGTCGCCGGCCAACAGATGCGCCGTTCCCCCGCCGGTGTCGACCGCCGTCACCTCGTCGGCCACGAGCCGGAAGGCCCGGCCGGCGTCGCTGCGGCTCCGGTTGGTCCACTCGGCGAAGGCGGCCTCGCCCGCCGGCCCGTACGCGCGCAGGAACCTCCGCACCAGCTCGGCCCGGGCCGCGTCCGGGATCATGGCCGGCGGCTCGTTGTCGAGCCATTGGCGGGTGAGGCCGAGCGAGGCGTTGGTGCCCTCACCGCCGGTGATGCACAGCTCGCCCGTGAGCCCGAGCGCCCGGAACAGCGGTTCTGGCATGTCGGCCCGGGCGAACGCCGGCCGCCGCACCCGGTGCAGGGCCGGCACCCGGTCGTAGATCGCGCGCCGCACGTCATCGACCGGAAGGCTGCGACCGTCGAGCACGGCCAGGGCCGTCCGCTTCATCTGGGCCAGCAGATCGAAGGGCGACAGGCCGGCGTCGGCGACCGGGGCGCCCCAGCCGCCGAGGAAGACGTCGAAGGACTCCCGGTCGATCGGCATGGCGCCGGCCGTGACGACGGGGAGATCCCCGACGGGCACGACGTACGGAGCACCCCGCACGGCCCAGATCGTGACGAGCTCTCGGCGCTCGGTGCGGGCGGCGGCCACCTCGTCGGCGTCGACGAGGTCGACCCTGGCCGCCAGCGCCATCGCGGCCGAATCGACCCGACTGTCCTGGACACCGACCGGGCGGGCCGCAGCCTGGAGGCGGCCGGCCGGCAACCGCTTGGTCAGGTTGTGGGCGGCCAGCCTGAAGGCCACTACCTGATCGCGATCGACGCCGAGCACGGTCCCCCACGATAAGGACTGAGCGAGGGGGGCCGACGGCCGACTCCGTCGACCCCCTCACTCGTTGGGGGACGTGGGCCTGCTATGCGGCCCGTCCCGCCAGTCCGGACCGCAGGTTCGCGATGGCGGCCTGCGTCTTCGGACCGACGATGCCGTCGGCGGTCACGCCGAGGTTGCGCTGGATTTCGACGGTGGGCGGCATGGGTCTTGGGGCCGAAGATCCCGTCGTCGGATCCCGCGGGGAGCAGGCCGGCGCCGATGAGGATCGCCTGGAGCCCCTTGACGTCGTCGCCCTTCATCCCCTTCTTCAGCGTGCGCCCCGCAGGCGCGGCGGCCGCGGCGACGGCAACCGCCGGCGCCGCCGAGACGCCCCACGGAGCGGCGTCGTCATAGGGCGGGATGGGGTCCCCGTCCGGTCCGACGCCGACGGCGAAGTGGACGTGCCGGGTGTGCGGGTTCGAACCCTTGTAGGGCTGCAGGCGAAGCCGTTGCTCCGGCTGGCGACCCGGCGGTTCGAGATGATGTACGCCAGGTTGGGGTGGTGTACGGATCTGCTCGGCGATGGCGTGGATCGAGCAGCCGCCGGCCGGATCGTCGGTGATGTCCAGGGCGCAGACGACACCGAAGCGGTTGGGGTTGTGACGGCTCGGGCGGCTGCGGTGGGCCGCATCCCCGATCCATCCGTCGCTCCTCGTCGAGCGGTTGGGGGCGAGCGCGTCGATCTCGTTGCGCAGCCGGGCGAGCGAGAGGGCGAGTTGAGCCATCACGCCAGCACCTCCTGCACCTCGGCCGAAGGGGCCGCGGCGGCGGCCGGGGCCGAGGGCCTCGGCACCGGTGGCGTCGGCTGGGCCGTGGCTCCGGTCCTGGGGACCGGCGACACCTGCCGCCGCAGGAGCAGCGCCGTGGCCGCGGCCACGACGGCCAGGACGGCCCCGACCTGCTCGACGGTCAGGTCGAGGCCGAAGCTGACGGCCAGCGCCAGCGCAGCCTCGACGAAGGCGAGCATGAGCGCGGGTTCGTTCTTCAGGTTCATGGGTCATCTCCTCGTATGCCGGTGGTCATGCAGGACCAGCGTGAACCGGCGCCCGAGGTGCGACTGCGGCGTTCGCCACACTCGCGGTGTGTCCCTGGTCACCGTCCATCTCGACCGGGGCCGCCGAGGCGCATAAGGTTGGCGTCAGGCGTCGGGGGCGTTCAGTTGCCCGGACCGGGCACGGTCACGGGCGGTCGAACGACGAGAGGGGATGACGATGCGACGAATGCGACGCCTGCTGGTCGGTGCCGGGGTCATGGCCGCGATTGCCGTCGGAGGGTCGGCCCCGGCGGCGGCCGATCACAACGTCCGGGTCCTGGCGACGGTCATGACCGGTGCCGAGGAGGTACCCGGGCCCGGCGACAGCGATGGGATCGGCGTCGCCGGCCTGGTGGTCGGCGTCGACCGAGGCCGGATCTGCTACGCCCTGGCCGTGAGGAAGATCGCCCCGGCGAACGCAGCCCACATCCATCGGGGTGTGGCCGGGGAGGCCGGGCCGATCGAGGTGGCGCTCAACGCCCCGACCAGGGGTTTCTCGGCCGCCTGCCGGCCGGTGGACCCGGCCTTGGCGGCCGAGATCGCCAACACCCCTGACCAGTTCTACGTCAACGTGCACAACGCCGACTTCCCCGCGGGCGCCGTCCGCGGCCAGCTCGGCTGAGACCCCGGCCGAGGCCTCAGGCCTCCTCGTCGCCCTCCAGCACGGTGGCGAAGAACGTGCGGATGTCGGCGACGAGGAGGTCGGGGGTCTCAATCGCCGCGAAGTGGCCGCCGGTGTCGAAGTCGGTCCAGTGGACGATGTTGTTGCCCTGCTCCGCGTAGCGGCGGATGGCGACGTCCTCGGCGAAGACGGCGACACCGGTCGGCGTCGGCGAAGGCGTCGGCCAGTCGCCGCCGTGCATGCTCTCGTAGTACAGGTTGGCGGAGGAACCGGCCGTGCCGGTGAACCAGTAGAGCGACACGTCGGTGAGGATGTGGTCGCGGTCGATCGCCTTCTCCGGGAGCGCGTCGGCCGGGTGGCTCCACGACTTGAACTTCTCGACGATCCAGGCCAGCTGGCCGGCCGGCGAATCGTGCAGCCCGTACGACAGGGTCTGGGGCCGCGTGGCCTGGATCTGGAAGTAGCCCTGCTCGTCGCTCATGAAGTGCGCCAGCCGGCCCAGCCGCTCCTTCTCGACGTCGGTCATCGTCGCCTGCTCCTCCTCCGGCAGCTCGCCGAAGGGGATGAAGCCGACGCTGGCCGCGTTGACGTGCACGCCGATCACGTGGTCGGGGTCGACCCGGCCGAGGTCGGGGGCGACGAACGCGCCGTAGTCGCCCCCCTGGGCGCCGTAGCGCTCATAGCCGAGGCGGGCCATCAGCTCGGCCAGGGCGGACGCCATGCGCCGGGTCCCCCAGCCTTCATCGGTCGTCGGGCCGGAGAAGCCGAAGCCGGGCAGCGACGGCACCACCACGTGAAACGCCGGGGCGTCGTCGGCGCCGTGGGCTCGGGGGTCGGTGAGCGGGCCGATGACGTCGAGGAACTCCACGAACGATCCGGGCCAGCCGTGGATGAGCAGGAGCGGCGTGGCGTCCGGCTCGGGCGAGCGGGCATGGACGAAGTGGAGGTTCTGCCCGTCGATGGTCGTCGTGAACTGCGGGTAGCGGTTGATCCTGGCCTCCTGGGCCCGCCAGTCGAACCCGGTGCGCCAATGCTCGGCCAGCTCCCGCAGGTACGGCACGGGCACGCCCCTGTCCCACTCCCGGCCCGGCAGGGGCTGGGGCCACCGGGTGTCGGCCAGCCGCTCCCGCAGCTCATCGACCTCGGCCTGGGGGATCTCGACTCGGAACGGATGGATCGTCTCGTCGGTCACGGGAATGCCTCCTGAGCTGGGTGTTTGGGACTTGTCGTCGCCTTCGACGGTAGCAGAGCGAAGCGTTCCGTTCCGTAAAGCTGGGCGTGACTTTGGTCTCAGCGCGGCGACGAGATCGGCGTCAGCAGCCGGCCCACGGCGTCGTCGAACTGGCCGGTCTCGGGCACGCGCAGCAGGAAGATGTCACCGAGCACGTCCCGCAGCTCGTCGATCGTGGTGATGGCCCGCCGCTCCGACTCGCCGCCGAGGTGGTGCGTCGTCAGCGTGTCGTTGCGGAGCGCGTACCGGACAGATTCGGCCGGGCGGGCGACCATGATGCCGTGGAGGAAGTGCGACTCGGGGTGGGTCGACAGGTACCAGTTGGTGACCTCGTAGTCGGCCTGCAGCTGCGCCTGGAGGCTGAACTGGTAGAGCGTCGCCCAGTCCCCCCGCAGCCTGGCCTGCATGGCGAGGTCGTCGGCTCCGACGCAAACGATGCGGAACGGCTCGTGCGGGGTGTCCTGCTCGCGGTCGGCTTCGAGGCGGAGCACACCGGTGAGGGTGAGCCCGCCGAAGCCGACGTCGACCAGGTGCGGCCCCTCGTCGAGGTCGACCCTGAGCAGCATGTGGCCCCGCGCCGGCAGCGGTTGCTCGCTGTCGGGCGGCCGCAGCCACATGACCCGGGCGGCCAGCCCGGTGATGCGGAACCCGATGGCGTCCAACGCGTGGCGGAGCAGCAGGTTCTGCTCGAAGCACCACCCGCCTCGCCCGCCATGCACCAGCTTCGCCTCGAGCGACGCGACGTCGAGGCCCACCGGCACCCGGCAGAACGGGTCGAGGTTCTCGAACGCGATCGCGGTGGCGTGGTGGGCAACGATGGAACGGAGCGAGTCGAGGTCGGGCCCGGGCGGGTCGTCGACCCCGATCCGGGCGAGGTAGGCGTCGAGGTCGAGTCGGTCCGGCATCGCCGATCGACGCTATCGGCACGTCCTGACGTCTCGGGCCGCTACCGGGTCGTGCCGGCCCGGCCCGGGGTGGCCCAGGGTTCACCCGGTGCGGGCGATCTCGGCCAGAACCCGCTCGAGCCGGGTGACCGCCGGCCCGAGGACCCAGAGGATCCGGGGGTCGCGGGTGCCGTCGGGGCGGGCCGAGGCCGCGACCAGCGCCCGATGGCCGGCCAGGTCGATGAACCGGACCCTGGTCAGGTCGACCACCACCGGGCTATCGCCGCGGCGACGCACCACCCAGCCCAGGGCTTCGGAGAAACGGGCGGCGGTGGCGACGTCGAGCTCGCCGTCGAGGCGGACCTCGAGCAGATGGTGCCGATGCCACACGGTGATCGTGAGCCCGTCGTCGGTCGGAGCGCCGTGGTCGTCCGGTGACGCGCTTGGTCGGATCGGTAGGGCCGACATGGGCCGAGCGTGCACCTCGAGCCTCCGGCTCGGCTCCGAGGACCCGATGAAGACGCTGAGAACCGGCACGCCTCGGTCGAAACGGGAGCTCAGCCGGCGCGACGCACCCGCAACAGGGGAACGGTCGCCTCGGCGGCGAACTGCTCCCCCGTCACCCCGGTGACGAAGTGGCCGCCCCGGATCAACCCGCGCGCCTCGAGCCGCCGCAGGGCCCAGAGCACCTCCCGCCAGGGCACGGCGATGCGCTCCTTGAGGTAGACGGCGCGGAACACCACGCCCCAGCGGGCCAGCAGCTGCCAGGCGGCCATCTCGGCCAACTCCTCGATGTCGTCGATCGGCCCGGCCGCCGGCAGCAGCGTCCACCGCCCCTCGACGCCCTGGCGCCACGTGCCGCGCCGGCCCCGCGAGCCCGGACGGAGCGGCGGGCGCGGCGGGCGCTGGCGCCGGACGAACCGGGTGCGGGCGTTGAGCAGCGACCGCACCGCGTTGAAGCCGTCGGCGGTGATCAACCCCCGCGCGACGCCATCCCACAGGCCCTCTTCGATCTCGGTCGGGAGCCGCTTGGTCGAGGCCTGGAGGTCGGCGTGGAACAGCGCCCCCTGGCCCCGCAACGTGTCGAGCACCTCCCGCCCGACACCGGCGGTCGGTTCGGCCGGGGCCACCGCCCCGCGGTGGGCCCGGAGGAGCCAGGGCAGATCCTGCCTGAGCATGAACGTGATCGGCGTGCGCCGCGACGGCGTCTTGCCCGAGCGGCGGGGTTGACCCGCACCCGGATCGTCGACGTCGAGGGCCGGCTCCAGCACCGACAGCCGGCCCCACGCAACCTCGCCCGACAGGCACAGGTCGTCGAGCCACTCCGGCCGGTACGACTCGACCCGTTCGGCGAAGACCCGCTCCCACTCCCCCGCCGGCCACTCGAAGCCCTGCAGCTGTTCGATGACCTCGGCCAGCCCGGCCCGGCCGTGGCGCCGGGTGGCGGGCGTTGCGTGCCACCACGACTGGAGGAACCCCTCCCACTCCTCCTGGCTGACGGGCCGGACCTCGGCCCGCCTGCGCTCCCGGGTGTAGCCGTGGATGCGGGCCAGGAGCCGGCGGGCGCACCACTGCTCTCCCCGATCCGGCTCGAACCGTCCGCTTACCGCGAACCCGCGGCCCCGCAGCGTCTCCAGCGCGATCGTGATCGCCGAGGGCGACAGGCCGGTGGCCGCGGCCAGGTCGTCGCCCGTGACCGGACCGTTCACGTCGAGATGACCCCGAACCACCGCCACCGCGGCCTCGTCGGCCCCGGTCGCGTCGAGCACCGGGGGCAGGCCCGGCGGCAGGGGGTGGTCGGGCACGAACCGGGGGGCGGGGAAGAGCGCTTCGACCTCGGCCCGACGCTCGGTGGCCGACCACAGGAGGCCGACCCCCTCGACGCCATGCACCTCGAAGGCCCGGCCCGCCCCGGTCAGCGCCGCGAACTCCGAAACCCAGTCGGGCCGTGGGCGGGTCACGACCAGCGACAGGAGGACGTCGTGGAGCTCGTCCGGGTCGCGCACCTCGGGCGCAGCCTCGGCCCGGACCCGCTCGATGGCGTCGGGATCGAGGCGGCCGAGCTCGCGGGCCTCGACGGGAAGACCCCGGCGCAGCGGCACCGCCCGTGACCGCCGCTCGCCGATCTCGGCGTCGTCGTCGAGGTAGGTGAACGGCGCCCCGTTGAGGATCTCGTGTGCGAGCACGCTGGGCTCGACGGTGTCGACGAAGTGCAGCCGGACCGTTCCCTCCTCGAACCGGCGCACCAGCGCCTTGAGCCCCTCGATGTCCATGGCCTCGTTGAGGCAGTCGCCGAGCGTCTCCCGCACCAGTGGATGGTCGGGGATCTCGATCGGACCGGCCGGGGCGTTGTCCTGGCAGGCGGCGAGCGATGGGAACACCGCGGCCATCAGGTCGGCCGCCTCCATGCGCTGGATGTTGAACGGGTTGATCCGACCGCCCCGGCGGCGCAGGACCGCGAGCGAGCGGTTGAGGTTCCAACGCCAGCGAGCGATGAACATCGGGCTGCGGAGCACGGCCTGGGACACGGCGGACTCCACGTTGTGCGAGCGGAGGAACGCAGGGACGTCCTCGAGGGGGAACGAGTGCTGGGGGCCGAGCGACAGCAGCACCGCATCGTTGCTGGCCGCGGCCTGGAGCTCGAAGTCGAACGTGACGCAGAACTTCTTGCGCAGCCCGAGGCCGAGCGCCCGGTTGATCCTGGCCCCCAGCGGGGCGTGCACGATGAGCTGCATGCCGCCGGTGTCGTCGAAGAACCGCTCGAACACGATGTCGTCGCTGGTCGGGAGGACCCCGCCGAGCCCGGTCCGGCCGGCCCGCAGGTAGTCGACGACGAGGGCCGCGGCGACGATGTCGACGCCCGACACCTCCTGCACCGAGGCGATGGCGGCCTCGCGGCCGCCCGCGTCGAGCCGTTCGCCGACCGCTCGCCGCAGCCACGACACCTCGTCGGACAGCTCGTCGGTGCGGCCCGGCGCCTCGCCCAGCCAGAACGGGATCGTCGGGTGCTTGCCGGTGGCGTCCCGAACCCGCATCACCCCGTTCGTCACCTGCACGATCTGCCACGGATGGGTGCCCAGGAGAAAGACGTCGCCCTGGTAGGACTCGATGGCGAAGTCCTCGTTGACGGTGCCGACGAACACGTCGCCCGGCTCCATCAGCACCCGGTAGTCGCCGGTCTCGGGTATGGCACCCCCCGAGGTGAGGGAGGCCAGGCGGGCCCCCCGCCGGCCCCGCAGCCGGCCGTTGACGCGGTCGCGGTGGAGATAGGCCATGCGCCGGCCGCGGCCGGTCTCGATCCCGACCGAGACCAGGTCGACGACCTCGTCGAACTCGGCCCGGCCGAGCTGCCGGTAGGGCCAGGCCCTCGTGATCAGCTCGAACAGCTCGTCCTCGGCGATGCCGTCGTCGCCCCTGGCCGCGGCCTCGGCGACGATCTGCTGGGCCAGGATGTCGAGCGGCTGCTCGGGCGGGTGCAGGGCGTCGAGCCGTCCCCGCCCCACCGCCGCCAGCAGCGCCGCGCACTCGACCAGCTCGTCGCGGGTCGTCGGGTACATGACGCCCCGCGGCACGCCGCTGCGGTGATGATTGGCCCGGCCCACCCGCTGGAGGAAGGTGGCGATGCTGTGGGGCGAGCCGATCTGGGCGACCAGCTCGACCGGACCGACGTCGATGCCGAGCTCGAGCGATGCGGTGGCCACCAGCGCCCTGAGGTCGCCGGCCCGCAGGCGATGCTCGACCCGCTGGCGGCGCTCCCTCGACAGCGACCCGTGGTGGGCGGCCACCTGGTCCTGGCCCAGCCGCTCGCCGAGCTGGTGCGCCACCCGCTCGGACAGCTTCCTGGTGTTGACGAACACCAGGGTGGTGCGATGGTTGGCCACGTGGGCCGCGATGCGGTCGACGATCTCGTTGAACTGGTCGCCCGAGAGGGCGGCCTCGAGCTCGCCGTCGGGAAGCTCGAGCGACAGCTCGAGGCGGCGTCGATGACCGCTGTCGACGACGGTCGGGAGTCGCCCGGCCGCCCCGACCAGCAGCCGGGCCGCGGTCTCGACCGGCTTCACCGTGGCCGACAGCCCGATGCGCACCGGTGGGCGCTCGGTGACGGCCTGGAGCCGCTCCAGCGAGATGGTGAGATGCGATCCCCGCTTGTCGCGCGCCAGGGCGTGGATCTCGTCGACAATCACCGTCTCCACCGTCGTGAGCGTGGCCCGGGAGCGTTCCGCGGTCAGGTACAGGTACAGCGACTCCGGCGTCGTGACCAGGAGGTTCGGCGGTCGGCGGATCATCATCTGGCGCTCGGACGACGACGAGTCGCCCGTGCGGACGGCGACCGTGATCGGCGCCGGCTGGTAGCCGAGCTCCCTGGCCACCTCGGCGATCTCGGCCAGGGGTTCCTCGAGGTTGGTGTGGACGTCGACCGCGAGCGCCTTGAGCGGGCTCAGGTAGACCACCCGCGTCGCGTGTTCGATGTCGGCGCCCGCCTGGTGGGCGCGGTAGAGGCCGTCGATGGCGGCCAGGAACCCGGCCAGCGTCTTGCCCGACCCGGTCGGTGCGCACACCAGCGTGTGCTGGCCCGCGACGATCGCAGGCCAACCCCCGGCCTGGGCCTCGGTCGGACCTTCGGGGAACCGCCGCTCGAACCACGCCCGCACCGCCGGATGGAAGCCCTCCATGACCCCAGACGGGTCGTCGGAGGTAACGGTCGAAGCTGCCTCACTCACGCCACCAGTACATCACATCGATGTAGTCTTCCGTACGAACACGTGTTTGCCCGGCGAGCAAGGCTCAAACCCTCAATTTGCAACGGCTTCGGCCGCGCGGCAGCGACCTGTCGGCTCCCGGTGTCTCGTTCTGTGGCAATCGGGATGTACCGGCCGCGACCATCTACGGTCGGCGTCCATGACTGCCGAGCCCGAGATCGTCATCGAGAACCGCAAGGAGCTGACCTACCTCCTGTGCCAGGCGGCGGAGCTCGAACACGGCCTGATGTGCGAGTACCTGTACGCCGCCTTCAGCCTGAAGCGCGAGCCGGACGCAACGCTCGACGCCGGCCACATGGAGACCGTCGAGCGGTGGCGATCGAGGATCCTGAAGGTGGCGGCCGAAGAGATGCTCCACTGGGCCCCGGGGCTCAACCTGCTCACCGCGGTGGGATCGGCGCCGTACGTGAGCCGAACGCATCTGCCCCACCAGGCCAGGGGCTACCCGGCCGGGGTGCAGGTGGCGCGGTCGGCTTTGGCGAGCGGGCGCTGCGCCACTTCCTCTTCCTCGAACGGCCCGAAGGCATGGAGCTGGAGGACGCCGAGGGCTTCGTCCCGACGGGTCCCGCCCTGCCGATCATGTCGAAGCACGACATCATCCCGTGGGGTCAGGAGTTCGCCACCGTCAGCCACCTGTACCGGTCGATCGAGGCCGGCCTCGAGAACCTGTCCACGCACCTCGGCGAGGACATGCTGTTCATCGGCCCCCCGGGGGCCCAGGCCACCTCGGAGTGGTTCGGCTGGCCCGATCTCGTCGCGATCACCGGGCTCGACGCCGCCCGGGCCGTGATCACACGGATCGTCGAGCAGGGCGAGGGCGCCCAGGGCTCTCCTAGCGGTACCGCGAGCGACACCCGTGCGATCACCGGCGCAACCAGGCGGCGGCGCCAACCGCGACGAGCGGGACCGCTCATCGGGCCCAGCCCGGTGCCGGTGCGTGGCGTGGTCCGCGCGCATGTCGAAGGTCACGCATCGCTGTCCCCCCGGAACGACGTCGCCTGCGGGTGCGAGTCAGATTTGGGTAACAGGCTGTCAGATCCGATCCACGTGGGGGGAAAACCAACGGTGAACACGCCGAGAACACGGCCAAACCGCTTCCCTCGGGGGCAGGCCGTGCTGCCCCCACGTACGGCCGCAGGGGCGGGCCGACGACGAACGCCGCTCCTAGCGTCGCCAGCAGCAGCGGACCGACGGGGAGGAAGCTCGTGCTTGAGGGCCTGGACGACGCCACGCGCGAATGGATCAAGGGGGACGCGTACCCGCCCGAGGACGTGTCGACGGCGTTGGCCGACACCACCTGGGGGCCGCTGGTGCTGACCTACGCCGACGCGCACGGCGACGGTGAGGTGAGGGGCGCGATCCGGCTCCTCGACTCGTACCACCGGCGCCAGGACGAGCCGGCCGCCCTCTGGGAGATGTACGGGTCGATGGGTTCGGTCGTCGACGTCAAGTGGCCGGAACCCCATCACAGCAACCTGGTCGAGGCCTTCGAGGCTCGTTCCGACGAGGCCGAGGCCACCTGGCTCGAATGGTTCGACGAGTGGATCCGGTACGCCGACGGCGTCGCCGGCCGGGCGTACCAGGCGTTCCTCGGCGAGATCGAGCGCATCAAGTACGGCGCCGGGGCGACGTTCACCGTCGACCAGATCGACTGGGACTTCGTCCGGCGGCTCAACGAGTACGTGCTCAAGAACGCCGAGCCGGGCACGAAGCTCGACTTCCTGCAGCTGGGCGAGCAGGTGATGATCCTGGACGACGACGCCACGCCCCCGACCTACCAGGATGCGTTCTATGAGGCGCGGGCCGTGCTGGGCTCGATCGACGTCCGGTCCCGAGGCGGCCTCACCAGCCGGGGCCGGATCGTCGTGACGGGCGCGTCCGACGAGGACGCGTTCGAGGCGCACATCCGGCAGTTCTCGAAGAAGTCGATCGAGTTCGCCTGACCCGCCCGCCCGGCGCCGGCAAGGCGTCAGTCGGGAAGCTGCAGGAACGGCGCGATGCCGGTGGCGGCGAACGCCAGCCAGAACGATCCGGCGGCGGCAGCCATGCACGACCACCCGACCCACTTGGGGTTGGTGCGGCCGTGGGTGACGAGAAAGAAGCCTGCGAGCACGGGGAGGTAGAGGGCCAGCGCGATGCAGATGCCGAGGAGGTCAGAGTTCCAGGGCCGGAACGTGCCCGCGATGACGATGATCATGAAGACCTGGAGGATGAAGCACAGCACGGCGAGCTGGCCGATGGGACGGAGGTCCCAGTCACGGAGTTGGGCGAACCCGGCGCCCAGCCACAACAAGCCGTACATGCCGGCGATGGCGCTGAACACGAGCTGAGGCGTGGCGGCTTCCTCGCCGAGCGGCGCGCCGGTGACGAACCAGAAGGCCTGGAACAGCAGGGTGATGGCGCCGGCGAAGCTGCCCGCCACGGCAATGGTCTTCCCCGTGTTGGCGGTGGCGGTGCCGTCCCCGGACGGGAACCAGCCGAGAAGGTTGGCTCCGTTGGCCCACAGGGCGAAGATCAGACCGATCATGGCCCAGGTGAGCGGCGTGAGGCCGACCTGAGCCAACACGACGGTGGTGGTCATGGAGTTCCTCCCTTGATGTCGCTTGAGACCGCGACGCCTGCGTCGTCGAGCGCCGCCTTGACGGCGAAGCCGAGCGCCCCGGCGCCAGGCGTGTCGGAGTGGACGCAGACGGTACGGGCGGTGATCGGCACGGCCGGCCCCTCGAGCGAAGCGACCGCGCCCGAGGTGATGAGGCTGGTGACCCGGCCGGCGACGGCCTCGGGGGTTGCGTCGAACACCTCCCACCAACGGAACATGACGACCGTGCCGTCGCTGCGGAGCGGGCGGTCGGCGAAGAACTCGGGCACGCTCTGGAGACCGGCGCGTTCGGCCGCGGCTTCCATCTCGCTGCCGGCGAGGGTGTAGACGGGGAGCTCGTCGTCGTAGCTGGCCACCGCCTCGGCGATGCCACCGGCGATGGCGGCGTCGTCGAGCGCCTGCATGTACAGGGCGCCGTGCGGCTTGACGTGGTGGAGCCGGAGCCCGGCGATGCGTACGAACGCCTCGAGCGCGCCGATCTGGTACGCGACGTAGTTGCGGACATCGGTCGCCGATGCGCCGAGGGTGCGCCGCCCGAACCCGAGGAGGTCGGGAAAGCCGGGGTGGGCCCCGACGGCCACGCTGGCCCGCTTGGCCTTGGCCATCGTCGTGTCCATGGTGGTGGGGTCGCCGGCGTGAAACCCGCAGGCCACGTTGGCCGATGAGATGACGTTCATGAGCTCGTCGTCGGCGCCCTTCTCCCACCATCCGTAGCTCTCGCCCAGATCGGCGTTGAAGTCGACCTGGCTCGGGGGAGGCATGACCGGAGCCCTCAGGCCAGCGCCCGCTCGAGCGCCCGGCGGACGTAGACACCGATCACCCGGCGCTTGTAGTCGGCCGAGCCGTCGATGTCGTCGAGCGGGTCGGATTGGCGGGCGGCGGCGGCTCCGGCGGCGGCCAACAGCTCGACGGTCGGCGCCTCGCCGACCAGAACGGACTCGGCCTCCGTGGCCCGAAGGGTTCGGTTGGCGGCCCCGTTCAGCCCGATCCGGGCGTCGGAGATGGTGCCGTCGCCGCCGACGACGAGTCGCACCCCCGCGCCGACGATGGCGAAGTCGAGCGGCCGCACGGAGTACTTCAGGTAGGCGGTTCTGGCGTCCGGTGGCTGGGCCGGGAGGGTGATGGCGATGACCATCTCGTCGGCCCGGGCCGCGGTTTCCATGATGCCGGTGAAGAAGGCTTCAGCGGGAATCTCCCGCTCGCCGCCCCGGCTGGCCACGTGGATGACCGCGTCGGACGCCACCAACGCGGCCGGCGGGTCGGCGGTCGGGAAGGCGTGGGCGATGTTGCCGCACAGCGTGCCGCGGTTCCTGACCTGCACGGTGGAGACGGCGGCCTCGGCCGCGGCGAGCAGGGGCCAGCCTTGGCCGATGCGCTCGTCGAGCTCGACCTCGCGGTGGGTGACCATGGCGCCGATCCGTGCGCTGCCGTTCACGTCCATGGCGCGCAGCTCCTCGATGCCCCGGAGACCGATGATCACGTCCGGGTCGGTCAGCCGGTCCCGCAGGAGCAGCAGCAGCGACTGTCCGCCCGCCAGCACCTTGGCCGCCTCGCCCTGCTCCCCCAGCACCCCGAGCGCCTCGTCGACAGTGGTGGGTTGGAGGTAGTTCACGTCGGCCTCCTCTCAGACCTTTCCGCGTCGATCGCGGCCAGGACCCGCTCGGGGAAAAGCGGGATCTGTTGGACCCTCGCGCCGGTGGCTTGGTACACCGCGTTGGCGATGGCGGGGGCGGTGGGTACCAGGCCCATCTCGCCCAGACCCTTGGCGCCGTAGGGGCCGCGGGGATCGTTGGTCTCGACCCACAGTGACCGTATGGGCGGCATCTCGGTGGTGGTGGGGATCTTGTAGGTGGCGAAGCTGGGGTTGAGCACCTGGCCGTGCTCGCACACGAGATCCTCCATCAGGCCGAACCCGATTCCCTGGGCGACGCCCCCCTCGACCTGCGACTCGGCCAGAGCCGGGTTGATGAGGTTGCCGCAGTCGGTGGCGGCCACGAAGTCGACGACCCGCACGCTCCCGGTCTCCTCGTCGACCTCGACCTCGACTGCGTGGCAGCCGAAGCTGTAGCTCATGGCGAAGTCACCCACCCCCGTTTCCGGGTCGGGCAGGTCGCACGGAGCGTCGTAGTGGGCCTGGGCCATGATCTGGCGGCCGTCGCGGTCGCGGAAGATGCTCGACTGCACGACCGTGGCCAGGTCGACCGCTCGGCCCGGTTCGGACTTCACATACACCTTTTTGCGCCCGAGTTCGAGCTCTCCCGGCTCGGCATCGAGCTGCTCGGCTCCGACCCGGAAGAGCTGCTCGCGCACCTGGCGGCAGGCGTCGCGCACGGCATTGCCGGCGAGGGTGGTGACCCGGCTGCCGTAGGTGCCGAAGTCGGCGGGAATGGTCTCGGAGTCCGAGGTGATCACGTCGACGTCGTCCAGGTCGACGCCGAGCTCCTCGGCGCAGATCTGGGCGGTGGCGGTGGTGGCCGCCCCGGTGCCCATCTCGGTGGCGCCGATCATGAGCGACACCGAGCCGTCCTCGTTGACCTTGACCCCGGCCGCGCAGAAGTCGGCATTGACGTTCGGGTGGAACTTGCCGCTCGTGAAGTGCGTGCCGCACGCCACGCCGACTCCACGTCCGGGTTGCGGGTTGGCCACCTTCTCGCGCCAGCCGATCGCCTCGGCCGCCTTCTCGAGGCATTCGACAATTCCGCAGCTCGTGAGGGTCGGGCCGCTGATGGCCTTGTCCCCCGGCCGCGACAGGTTCTTGAGCCGGAACTCGACCGCGTCCATGCCGAGGCGCTCGGCGATCATGTCGGTATGGCTCTCCGCCGCGAAGGTGAACTGCGGGCTGCCGAAGCCTCGGAACGCCCCACCGAACGGGTTGTTGGTGTACACGGTGTAGCCGTCGTAGCGGTAGGCCGGGATGCGGTAGACGGCGCCGCCGAGCATCGACTGGGTGAGCGACACGCCCGGCCCGTATGACGTGTAGGCGCCGTTGTCGAGGATGACCCGGGCCGATCGGGCGGTGATGGTGCCGTCGTCTTTGACCCCGGTCTTCATGTAGATGATCTCTGGGTGGCGGGTGCGGCTGGAGGTGAACTCCTCGGCGCGCGAGTGGAACATCTTCACCGGCCGGCCCAGGTTCATCGACGCCTGGATCGCCACCACGTAGATCGAGTGCGTCTCCGACTTTGATCCGAACCCGCCGCCGAGGTACGGCGCGATGATCCTGATCTTGTTGGCCGGGAGCCCGAACACACCCATGAGCCCGAACCGGTCGAAGAACGTCGACTGGCTCGAGATGTGGATGGTGACCCGGCCAGACGCGTCGTAGTCAGCGACCAGCGCGTGAGGCTCCATGCAGGCGTGGCACTGACGGCTCGTCACGAAGCGGTCCTCGAACACATGGTCGGCCGCGGCGAAGCCGGCGTCGATGTCGCCCGCCGCCACCCGGTTGTGGGCCACGACGTTGCGTTCGACCCCGGCGTGGACCGCCGGCGCCCCCTCGGCCATGGCCTCCTCTGGGTCCTCGACCGCGGGAAGGAGCTCGTAGTCGACCTCGATGGCTTCGATGCCGCGGAGCGCGGTCTGCTCGTCGAGAGCGATGACCGCGGCCACCCCTTCCCCGACGTAGCGCACCACCTCGTCGGCCAATGCCGTCTCGTCCTGGACGAACGCGCCGTACTTGGTCTGCGGCATGTCCTTCTGGGTGTAGACGGCCAACACCCCGGGCAGGGCGTCGGCGCCTGAGCTGTCGATCCTCACGATGCGGGCGTGGGGGTAGGGGCTGCGCAGGATCTCCCCGTACACCATCGCCGGCAGCCGCATGTCGTAGGCGTACTGGGCCCGGCCCGTCACCTTCTCCAAGGCGTCGGTGCGAGGCAGCGACTTGCCGACCACGTTGTAGGCCGACGGCCGGTCGTCGCGCGGCACGGTCTGGCCGGCGGCGGCCAGGACGGCGTCGATGATCTTGGCGTAGCCAGTGCACCGGCACAGGTTGCCGCGCAGGTACTGGCGGACGTCGTCCTCGGTCGGGTGCGGGTTCTCGGCCAGCAGCGCCTTGGTGGTCATCACCATGCCCGGCGTGCAGTACCCGCACTGGGTGGCGAAGCTGTCGGCGAACGCCCGCTGGACCGGATCGAGCTCCCCGTTGCGGCTCAAGCCCTCGATGGTGGTCACCTCGTGGCCCGCGGCCTCGACCGCCAGCACCAGGCACGAGTTGGTCACCTTGCCGTCGACGAGCACCGCGCACGAGGCACACTCGCCCTCGTTGCACGCCCGCTTGGTGCCGGTGAGCCCGAGGTCGTCGCGCACCGCATCCACCAGGGAGCGGTCCGGTTCAACCAACACGTCGTAGCTGACGCCGTTCACGTCGAGCTGGATCGGTACCTTGGCCACGCCGCTCCCCTTCCGTCACGCCCTCACGGGCCGCCGTGATTGCCGTTCTCGGACAGCAGGTCGACCAGTCGGTCGACCTCACTGGTGTCGCCGACGTCGGTGACCCGGTCGTCACCCACCCACTGCCGCGCCCACCACTGATACAGGTCGAGGTGCTGGTCGGCGTGGAAGAACCGGATGGCGGCCGACCGCTCATCGGTGAAGCAGACATACAGCGACGGGATCGCCCGGGCCAGGTCGGCCAGACCCAGGAACGTCGTCGTGCCCTTTGTCGGCATGCAGTCACTGATGAGGATGACGTCGGTCGAGTCGGGCTGCGCGTCCGAGAGCTCGGCCGCGGCCCGGAACACCTTCCCGAGATCCGTGGCCCGACCCTCCGGCAGCCGGAGCACCCGGTCGACCACCTCCTCGGCGTCGCGTGCATCGCCGAGGCCCTTGATCTCGCTGAGGTTCTCGTCGAAGGCGACCACCGCGTAGTCGGCCCGGCCGGCGGCCGACAGCTGGGCCATGATCGCCGCCATCGTGGCCGCCAGTTCCAGCTTCTGGCCGACCATCGAACCCGAGTGGTCGACGAGGATGACATACCGCCGGGTGTGCCGTTCCCGGTTCAGAACCCGGAAGTCGGACCGGTCGATGTTGCCGGCCCGAGCCAGGTAGGCGTCGAGGGTGGCGGCGACGTCGAGCGCCCCCAGGGCCGAGTCGCTCCACCGCTCGCTCTGCAGGGTCGACCCCGCGGTGCCGCCGAGCGGGCTCTGAGGACCGGGCCGCGGGCTCAGCACCATCTCCCGCGCTCGGTCAAGGACCTCGTCCAGGCTCCGCAGGTGGGTCTCGATCGACTCGGCGAGCTCGGTCGGGCGGGCGCCGCCGGCCGACGGTCGGTCGCGGCCGACCATCGGCACGGACCGGGACTCCCCCGGCTCCCCGCTCCCACCCGGCCGGGACAGCCCCGGAATCTCCTCGGGCTGGCCGCGCTCACGGTCGTTGGCATCGCCGCCCCCGGCCAGTGCGACCTCGCCCTCCTCGGTGAGCGTCGACCCGCTCTCGCCCTCCGCTGCCGCGAGCTCGCCGGTCTGGGCCGCCGCCACCTGCTCCAGCAGCACCTCGAGGCGGCCCTGGAAGTCGCGTCGCAACACGCCGTCCAGCAGCTCGTGCACGACCTCGCACGCCGTCCGATTGAGGGCGGGGCGCAGGCGGAGCTTGCCCGCATAGGCGCTGCAGCCCAGAAAGCGAAGCGTGGGTAGGTCGACCTCGTCGAGGTCGTAGCCCGCCAGCAGATCGACGAAGTCGATGGCCGCTCGCACCGACGCGCCGTGCCGCAGGTCGGGATGCCGGCGGGACTCCCGCGCCACGTCGACGGCGAAGCCGTGGAAGCCGGCCCGGGCCGGACCGGACCGCAGGGCGACGATCTCCAGCTCCTCGTCTCGGGGTTGGTAGTCGAGCTCGAGGATGACGAACCGGTCGGCGAGGCCACGGGACAGCCGCGCCGTGCCCACATCGTCGAGGGGGTTGGCGGCGCCGACGACGGTGAAAGCCTGGTTGGCATCGACCCGCCCCAGCCGGGGGGCCTCGACGTACCGATCGGACAGCGCGGTCAGCAGGGCGTTCAGGGCCCCGCTCGGCGCCCGGTTCATCTCCTCGACGTAGAGGATCCCGCCCGCGGTCATGGCCCGGGTGAGGGGCCCGGGAATGAAGTGCTCGGGGCGATAGCCATCACGCAGGACCATCGGAGGATCGAACGTCCCGACCAGGGCATGAGCGGTGAGTTGTTCGTCGCCTGTGACGTCGACGAAGCGATCCGGCTCCGTGCCGAGGTGCCGGGCCAGGGCCCGAACCATGGTCGTCTTCGAAACCCCGGGCAGGCCAAGCAGCAGCACCGCCTTGCCCCGCTGCACCGCGCTCAACAACAGCCGGAGCTCGGCCCGGCGACCAACCACCGTCGACGCCAACTCAGCAGGCAGCTCAGTGCGCATGCGCAGCTCCAACCGGTCGCGCCTCCCCCTCAACCCTCCGACCGTCTACCCTAGAACTGCCTCCGACCCTTGTAAAGGTTGACCTTTCCGTTGCCAGACGACGTCGCTGCCGCTGAGCCCCGCACCGCCGGCTTCGTTCCGCAGCCCGTGCGAGGCCCGGTCGAACAGGTGCGACTCCACCTGCTCGAAGCGATCCTGTCCGGTCAACTCCGCCCGGGCGACCGCCTACCCAGCGAACGCGAGCTGGCTGACGGATTCCGTGTCGGCCGCGCCGCGGTGCGGGACGCGCTGCGCTCGCTGAACCGTCTCCAGTTGATCGTCACCAACCAGGGCCGAGGCGGAGGGTCGTTCGTCAACCGGCTCGAAGCGGCCCCCGTCGAGGACAACCTCAAGGAGGCGATGCAGCTCCTCCTCCACTTCGACGCCATCAACCTCAACGAGCTGATCGATGCCCGCCGGGCCATCGAAGGCACGTGCGTCCGGCTCGCGGCCCACCGACGAGTGGCCGCCGACCTCGATGCCATCGAGGGCGTCCTCGATCAGGCGGTCGATCCCGACCTCCCCATGCACGCCTGGCTCGACCTCGACATCGCCTTCCATCGCGCCATTGTGGACTCCGCCCACAATCGGGTGCTGATGGTTCCGGTGGCCGCCCTCCACGCTCTGGTCCAGCCCAGCCTGAACGAGGCCATCTCGCAACTGCTCGACCGCGCCCGGGTCAACCAGCAACACCGCGCCATCTTCGAGGCCATACGAGACCGAGCTCCGGAGGCTGCCACCGCCGCCGCCGAGCGGCACGTCGATTACCTCGAACGCCTCTATCGCCGCACCGGGCTGCTGCCCCGGCGACGCGGCCGGACCGCCTGACCCGCCTGACTACCGGGCGGCGGGGGTCGCCGCTTCCGCGTCGGGGATGGCGATGGCGATGGAGACGGTGCACCCGGTGGCGGCCAGGGCACCCAGGAACGACTCGGCGGGAAATGCCCGCCCGGGGGGCAACACCCCGACGCCGTTCACCTCGCCGCCGAGCAGACGCCGGGCCGCCTCGGCCGCGGGCGCCGCCGTCGACACC
>JBOGGX010000109.1:0-2360 GCA_050744245.1 Acidimicrobiales bacterium | reverse complement strand
GTTGCCACGCGATGGCCGACAAGGGCGTCAACGGGGCCGAGATCGCTGCCGCGCTCGGCGTGTCGGCCGCCACCATCTCCCGCCTGCTCGCCCGCCGGCCCCGGCCCGAGCCCGAGCGCCTGGGCCTGGACGACCACGACGGCGACGCAGCACCTTGGCCCGATGAACCGCCTGCCCCACGCCCGGAGGGCCCGGTGATGCCACCGCCGCCGCCGACGCCCCGGCGGGCCACCTCGAGCGGATCGGGGATGGCGAGGTGGCCTGCCGCTACGCCGGGGCGATGCTGTTGCACCCCTTCCTCGACACCCTCGGCGCCGACGACGTGGTGGGCGCGATGGCGAGCGGGCCCTGCCGCCACTACGACACCACCGGGCTGTTCTTGTCCGCCACCTTCGGCTTCGCCCTCGGCATCTCGTCGCTGGAGGGGGCAAAGCACCTGTGCCGGGCCGACACCGGGGCGCTGGTGGGCCTTCGCCACTTCCCCGACCTCGCCACCCTGCGCCCCCGTCTCGGCATGCTGGCCGATGCCGTCGACCCCCTCGCCGTCCAGGTCGCCTTCGCCAAGGCGCTGCTCGGGGCCGACGAGCACCCGATGCCGGCGAGGACGTGTTCGCTCACGACGTGTTCTTCGATCTGTACCCCCCGTTGTGGCGCTTCCAGCTCCAAGGCGCCGACGCGTTCGCCGCCCAGCTGCGCGCCGTAACCGAGGGCGAGCCGAGCGCTCGTGTCCTGCGGGTCGTCCCCACAGCCACGGGCTTCGTGATGGAGCACGAGGAGACCCAGCGCGGGATCAAGCTCGAGGTCGCCCGCCGCCTGTAGCTGTGCGAGGTGCGCGACGGGCTCATCACCGAAGCCGTCGGCTACTGCAACGGCGGCTGGGACGACGAACTGCGGACCCGACACGCCGCCGAAGCCCCGATGCTGCGGCCGTGACCCCACGGAGGACGGACATGACCATCGTGAACGAGCGCACGACGACGCCACCGGGTGCCCTGAAGGCGGCACGGGAGCTGGCGCCGGTCATCACCGCCCGCGCCGCCGAAATCGAGGCGGCCCGGCGAGTCCCGGCAGACCTGCTCGAGGAGCTCATGGCAGCTGGCTGCTTCCGCGTGCTGCTCCCAACCACCCACGGCGGCCTCGGCACCGACCTGCCGGTCGCCATGCGGCTCTTCGAGGCCCTCGCCCGCGCCGACGCGTCGGTCCGCTGGACCGTCATGATCGGGGCCAGCGCATGGTGCGACCTCGCCGGGCTCCCCCGAGCCACCTTCGACGCCCTCTTCGCCGTCGCCCCTGACGTCATCATGGCCGGCGCCATCAACCCGACCGGCACCATCGCCGCCGTCGACGACGGCTACCGGGTCACCGGGAGATGGAGCTTCGCCAGCGGCTGCGAGCACGCCACCTGGCTGTACGGAAACTGCGTCGAAGGGAGCGTCGACGGCCGCCCGCAGCTTCGCGTCGCGGTCTTCTCGCCCGACCAGGTCGTCATCGAGGACACCTGGACGGTCTCCGGTCTGTCCGGCACCGGCAGCCACCACTTCCGCGCCGACAACGTGTTCGTCCCCGCGGCACGGACGTTTCCTGGCCCTGGCCGATGAGCCGTGCCTGGACACTCCCATCGTCCACATCCCGCCGCCGGCGCTGTTCTCGCTCGGCATCGCGAGCGTCGCCGTCGGCATCGCCCAGGGCGCCCTGGATGACATCACCGCGCTCGCCGCGGGCAAGGTTCCCCTCCTCGCCCACGCGCCCCTCGCGGCCAACCCGCTGTTCCAGCTCGAGCTGGCAACCGCCGACACCGAGCTCCGTGCCGCCCGGGCGCTGCTGTACGAGACCGCCGCCGGGGCCTGGGAGACAGCCACCAGCACCGCCCCGTTCACGCTGGAGGAGCGAGCCAGGATCCGCGCCGCGGCAGCCTGGGCCACCGAGCGCGCCGCGGCCGTCGTCACTACCGCCTATCGGTCCGGCGGAGGCAGCTCGATCTATGCCGACTGCCCCCTCCAACGCCGCCTTCGCGACATCCACGCCGTCACCCAGCACTTCCTCGTCAAGCGCGACACGCTGACCACCGCGGGCGCCATCCTCGCCGGCCAAGACGTCCAGGTCACGGTGTTCTGAGCTCCGCCATGACCGCACCCACCAACAAGAGCGTGGGGCAGACACAGAGACCCGGCGCTCGCGACCGGATGCTCGCCGGCCTGCCCGTGACCACCAGGACGCTCGACATCGACGGGGTCGCCACCAGCGTAATCGAGGGCGGTCACGGACCACCGCTGTCCTGCTCCACGGTGGCATCGAATGCGGCGGCGTCATGTGGGCGCCGGTGCTGGCCCGCCTTGCCGCGCGGCACCGCCTCGTCGTCC
>JBOGGX010000108.1:0-9867 GCA_050744245.1 Acidimicrobiales bacterium | reverse complement strand
GAAACGGATGCTGACGCGCTGGCCGGCGGGGCAAGCGACGGTGCCGTTGTCCAAGTCGATGTCGAAGTCGTCCTTGCTGTAACGGCCGTCGCGGTTGGTCGCCGGCGGCACCTTGGCGGCCACCTCGTCCTCCAGATCGGCGCATCCTTCGGTACCAGCGCTTCCTCGGTATCGCCCGCCGCCCGAGGCCCGGCTCGTCACCGACGCTCGCCTGGTTGGCCGCCGAGGCCGGCTATGCCGACCAGGCCCACCTGACGCGTGAGTCGCGGGATCTGACCGGGCTCGTCCCGTCGGCCATCGTCGCGTGCAAGACGCCGGCGGGCCGCCGCCTGACAATGAGCCGATGAACGTGCTCCTCGTCGCCAGCGTCGCCCCCATCGTTCGCGACCCGGGCCCCAGCGCCCACCTGGCCAGACGAGGTTCCCGTCCCCAGGCCAGCATCGAGTTCGAGGTCGACGACGTGGCCGGGGCTGCCACCGAGCTCGAGGCGGCCGGGCACCGCCTCATCCACGCGCCAAGACCGAGCCATGGGGCCAGGAGATCGCCCGTCTGCTGAGCCCGGAAGGGCTGCTGGTCGGCGTGTGCCACACCCCGTGGCTCCACGGGTAGCACCGCGAACGCCCGAATGTTGGGTGGTTATCGCGCCCATCGGCGCGATAACCACCCGAAGAACAGGAGCGCGTCGCCCCGTCAGGCGAGGCCGAGGCGGGAGCGGGCGAGGGTCAGCCCGATGATCGTCTTGGCGTCGCGCAGCTCACCCGCCTCGATGAGGACGGGGACGTCGGCCAACCGGACCCGCTCGATCGTCATGTGCTGCTCCTCGACGTCCTGCAGGTCGGTGGCCGCCTCGACCAGGTCGGTGGCGATGAACACCCAGGAGTCCTCGTCGCTGAAGCCGGGCGAGTTGTAGAACCGGGCCAGCAGGTCGAGCCGGCCGGGCGCCATGCCGATCTCCTCGATCACCTCGCGCCTGGCCACCTGCACCGGATTCTCGCCGTCCACGTCGCGTTTGCCCGCCGGGATCTCGAGCAGGAGCTCATCGATGGCGGCTCGGTACTGGCGGACGAGAACGACCTCGTCGCCCACCACCGGCACGACTGACACCGCGCCGGGATGGTGGACCACGTCACGCTGGAACCGGGTGCCGTCCGGCCCCTCGAACGTGCCGTCGACGACGGTGATCACCGCCCCGGTCCAGATGGTGCGCTCGCCGAGCCTGCGGAAGCCGCTCACCCCGTTCGCTCAGGAAACGGCCGCCACCGCGGGCTCGTCCTCCACGCCGAACAGGTGGGGTTGGCGGCCCTCGGCCCGGGCCAGCGCGGCGGCCACGAACTCTCTGAACAACGGTGCGGGTCGGTTGGGACGGCTCTTGAACTCGGGGTGGGCCTGAGTGCCAACCCAGAACGGGTGTCCGTCGAGCTCGACGAACTCGACCAACCTCCCGTCGGGCGAGTTGCCGCTGCAGCGGAAGCCGCCGGCCTCGTAACGCGACTTGTAGCGGGGGTTGAACTCGTAGCGGTGACGGTGCCGCTCGGACACCACCGTGGTGCCGTAGGCCGTGGCCACCAACGAGCCCGCCTCCAGCTCGGCGATGTAGGCGCCCAGCCGCATGGTGCCGCCCATGTCGCGCACGTCCTTCTGGCTCTCCATCAGGTCGATCACCGGGTGCTGGGTCTGGGGATCGAACTCGGTCGAGTTGGCCCCGGCCAGACCGAGCACGTTGCGGGCGTAGTCGATGGTCATCACCTGCATGCCGAGGCAGAGCCCGAGACAGGGGATCCCCTCCTCCCTCGCGTAGCCCGCGGCGGCGATCTTGCCCTCGATCCCGCGGATGCCGAAGCCGCCGGGGATCACGATGCCGTCGAGCTCGCGGAGCCGCCCGGCGGCCAGCAGCCCCTCGACCTCCTCGGAGGAGATCCAGTCGATCTCGACGTTGGTCGCGTGGTGGAACCCGGCGTGACGCACGGACTCGGCGACCGACAGATAGGCGTCGTGCAGGCTGACGTACTTGCCGATGAGACCGATGCGCACGCTGCCCTCGGCGGCCTCGATCCGCTCGACCATCGCCTCCCACTCGCCGAGGTCGGGCTCGGCGTCGCCCAGGCCGAGATGGGCGCACACCTCACGGTCGAGCCCCTCCTCGTGCAGGACCAAGGGGATCTCGTAGATGTTGTCGGCGTCGGCCGCGTTGACGACGCCGTCGATGGGCACGTCGCACAGGTTCGAGATCTTGCGCTTGAGCGACTCGGAGATGGGCCGGTCGCTGCGGCACACGATGGCGTCGGGCTGGATGCCCCGGCTGCGCAGCTCGGTGACCGAGTGCTGGGTGGGTTTGGTCTTCTGCTCGGCCGAGGGCCCGATCGAAGGGACCAGGGTCACATGCAGGTAGCAGACGTTCTGGCGGCCGACGTCGAGGCGGAACTGGCGGATGGCCTCGAGGAAGGGGAGGATCTCGATGTCGCCGACCGTGCCGCCGATCTCGGTGATCACCACGTCGACGTCGTCGCCGGCCAGCCGCCAGATGCGCCGCTTGATCTCGTCGGTGATGTGCGGGATGACCTGGACGGTCTTGCCCAGGTAGTCGCCGCGCCGCTCGGCGGCCAGCACCGCCGAGTAGATCGAACCGGTGGTGGCGTTGGAGTCACGCGACAGCCGCTCGTCGATGAACCTCTCGTAGTGCCCGAGATCGAGGTCGGTCTCGCCGCCGTCGTCGGTGACGAACACCTCGCCGTGCTCGAAGGGGTTCATGGTGCCGGGGTCGACGTTGATGTACGGGTCGAGCTTCTGCATGGTCACCCGAAGCCCTCTGGCCTTCAGGAGACGCCCAAGGGAGGAAGCGGTGAGACCCTTCCCCAGCGAACTCGCAACCCCACCCGTGACGAATATGTGCTTTGTCACGGGAGATCACCCTACCTCAGGGCCGGGCCGGATCGGCGCATCCCGGTAGGCTGCCGACCCGTGAAGGCCGTGATGCTCGAGGTGGACCCCAAGCTCCTCGAGCAACGTCGTCGGTCCGGCGCCGACCTCTTCGACGAGATGTGGGAAGGGGTCCTCCACATGGTGCCGATGCCGGCGGAACGACACCAGCGTTTGGGTGCACTGCTCATCGCCGCCCTTCTGCCGCTCGCCCAAGCGCGAGGCCTGCGGATGGCGCACCACATCGGTTTGTACCGGGCCGACGACGACTATCGAGGGCCAGACCTCGCGGCCTATCGTCCCGACCAAGCCAGCCGGCGCGGGCTCGAAGCCGCAGCCGAGGTGGTCATCGAGATCGTGTCGCCGCGCGACGAGAGCCGCGACAAGCTCCCCTGGTACGCCGCCCGCGGCGTGAGTGAGATCTTCCTGATCGACCGCGACACCCTCGACGTCGAGCGCTTCGCGCCCCGCGACGGCCGGCCCGTGCAAACGGACCACACGCGGTCCGACGCTCTGGGCTGCACCATCGAGCGGATCGACGACTCAACGCTCCGGATCGTCACCGACGACGGTGAGATCGAGATCCGTCTCTAGTCGCCACGACCAAGCCGGTCCGCGTAGCGCAGCGGCGCGACGCGGTCGATCACCTTCGAGAACGACACCGCCTCGCTGGCCAGGTTGAGCACGAGCACGACGACGAGCACGACCACCCGGACCCAGAACGCGGTGGAGAGCACGACGCCCAGCCCGGCCACCGCACCGAGCACGTTCGAGCCGGCGTCGCCCAGCATGAGCCGCTCGCGCAGATCGGGCCAGAGCAGGACGGCGGCCGCGCCGGCGATCACCGCGACCCCGGTCAGCTCGCCGTCGAACCCGGCGCCGAGGAGCACGCCCGCATAGGCCACCAGCGCGACCTTCGCCACCCGGCCGGGCGCCCGGTCGAACAGGTTGCCCAGATTGGCGGACAGGGCGATGAGCAGCGCGTCGACCACCAGTCGCCCCAGTCCCGAACCGGCAGGCGCGGCCCCCGCCACGACCAGCGCCAGGGCGCCACCGCCGAGCAGCTTGAGTCCTCCGGTCGTGAGCCGGCCCCGGCGCATGGCCCGCAGATGCCCCGCGAACCCCTTGTCTTCCGCGGTGCCGGCCAGATCGTCGAGCAGCCCGAGCAGACCGAACCCGATGACTGCCGCCAACACCACCAGCCGGGCTCGACTCCAGACCGCGGCGTCCTCGACGCCCGCCGCGGCCAGGACGACGAACACCGCCTCGACCGCGATGGTGACGACCGGCAACAGGACGCCGACCCCGACCGGCACCCGCCGGCCCCGGAAGTTCTCCCGGGCGAACACTTCGGCCCCGAACACGGGCCGGGTCGCCCGCCACAGCACCGCCGCGGCCACCGCACCCAGCACGAACCCGACCGGGACCGGCCACATCGACGACCCCTCCATGCCGTGTTATCCAGCCCGGCCGTCAGCCCGCGGTCTCGACCGCAGCGGGCCGGGCCAGGCGGCCGCGCCGGGCCGACCACCGGTCGGCCACGGCCGGCCAGTCGACGAACATCACGAGCACGGTGGCGGCCCAGCCCCAGTAGTCGAGCCCGAGCAGGAGCCAGGTCAGCAGGTGCAGCACCACCGCGCCGACGACGTAGAACGGCCGAAGCCACCGCACGAAGAGGACGATGGGAAACGTGAGCTCGAAGGCGAGCAGGGACGCGCTGCTCAGCTTGGCGGCCCAGAGGTGCTCACCGATCCACCGGGCCAGCGACTCCCACTGGGCCCGGCCGTAGGTCGGCCCCCACAGCATGATGTAGCGGAAGTTGTCGCCGATGGCCCAGTCGAGGCCGGACCGGCGCAGCTTGTGGTAGCCGGCGAGGAAGTAGACGAGTGCGGCGACGGTCATCCCGACCCTGATCGGCCAGCCGTTCGCCCGGCTCGGCGTCCGGCCCGCCGGGTCCGCATCGGTCGGGGCGAGCAGGAACACGGCCGACACCCAGAGCAGCAGCAGGTCGTTGTGCATGACCTTGCCCCGGCTGCCGAAGAGCCCGGCCAGCACGAGGTAGGCGACCCACGCCACGGCATAGGCCAGGCGGGGGCGGCGGCGCAGGGCCGCGGCCACGGCGGCCGCGGCCCCGACGACCTGCAGGGCCACGATGACCCAGGCCGACGGCATGCCGTCGAGGAAGCCGACGATCGGCACCGGGTCGAACAGGGCGTCCGGCGTCTCGCCCAGCCGCCACCAGGGCAGCAGGACGATCCGCAGCCCGATCAGCGCCGACAGGGCGACGTGGGTGAACACCAGCCGCCGCCCCGATTCAGGTCCCCACAGGACGTCGTCGATCGCTCGACGGACGCGGCTGGAGGGGCGGCCCCCGAAACTCGACGCATCTGGCACCGCGATGCGGTGCGTAGTGCGTCGAGAATCGGTCATCGGGCGCACTCGTGGAATGGGCGGCGGTCCTCGATCACGATCCACTCGCCGTCGCGCTCGGTCAAACGCCGGTCGTTGCGGACGATGGTGATCGCCGAGACGGCCGGGAACCCGGTCCTGACCCCGTCGAGCAGGGCCAGGCACACCTCGTCGCGCTCCGACCCGGCCGCGTCAGGGTCGTCCAGCGCGGCCAGCGGCCACTCCGCCAGGTGGTACGCCATCGACAGCTCGTCGAGGTCGACCGGGCGCACCCCGCCCGTGTCGTCGACGGCTTCGATCTCCCACCGCACCTGGGAGTCGCCCCGGGCCAGGCTGAACAGCCGCCAGGCGGTGAGGGGCCAGGCCTCGAATCCGATCAGGCCGGGGACGAGCAGCAGCGCCAGCACGGCGCCGACGAACCAGCGGACGCCCGTCGAGACCACCATCACACGGGCTCCTCCACCAACGGCTCGGTCGGCTCGGCCGGCTCGGCGGGTTGCTCGACGACCTCGTCGACCGACGCTTCGGGCCTGCCGTCGTCCGGCACCAACCGGCGGTCGACGGTCAGGTACGCCAGCGAGGCGGTGACCACCGTGACGGTCACGCCGCCGACGATGGCTCCGGAGTCGTTGACCATGCTGCCCAACACGGCGGCCACCACCGCCGCGACCAGCCCGGCCGACAGCGTCGGGATGCTGACCTTGACCCGGGCGAGGGGTCGCTCCCGCAGCCGGCTGAGCAACAAATAGAACGCGATCCCGATCGGGATGGCGGCCACCCAGTACGACGAGGTCGACACGCTGAGGTTGGCCAGCAGCTTGCGCTCAATGATCGACAGCAGCGGCTGAAGTCCCTCGTTGCCGATGCGCTCGAACAACCGGCCGAGATGGGCCCGCTCGCCGGCCGGCCGGGCCAGGTCGACCAGGCCGAACACGGTGACCACGGCGACGGTGATCAGCGCGCCCACGATGAGGCTCCTGACCCGCAGCCGGTAGCGGTACAGCATGGCGGCGAGAACGAGGATGGTCGGCGTGAACGCCAGCACCCCGCCGACGTCGGAGCCCCAGATGGGAACCCCGAGCACGACCAGCGCGCCGCCCATGAGGGCCAGGGCCGCCAGCCGGCCCCGTTTGGTCGGCCGGGCCGCGGCGATGAACGCGGCCAGCAGCGACGTCGCCGCGGCCAACTGGCCGAAGCTGTAGTTGCTGATCCCGTACAGCCGGGAGTTGCCCGTCGGCGAGTAGCCGAACGCCGCGCTCATGTGGAGGTTGGACCCGGTCATGACGTCGGCGACCAGGACCACCACGATCAACCCGAGCACGGCCACCAGGCCGGCCAGGGCCCGGCCCGTCCTCCTCGTGAATAACGTGGCGGCCAGCGCCACCAGCAGCGAGCTGGCCAGGAGGAAGCCCCAATAGAAGGCCACGCCGAGCGTCTCGAGGGGGAAGCCCCTGGCGACATACGACATGGGCAGGCCGGCCAGGTTGGCCAGCGCCGCGAACTGCACCGTCCGCCGGGCGCGGTCCGACCAGTCGCCGGCGATCACGACGACGGCGAAGGCGGCCACCCCGGCCAGGGTGAGCACCAGGACGATCGTCGTCGGCAGCAACAGGTGGACCCGGAACCGGGAGGCGGCGTCGACCGAGATGAGGTGGTCGCGCCGCTCGGTGAGCGAGGCGGCGCTCGGGGTCACCTCGAACTCGCGACCCTCCATCTCGACGGGCCGGGCGATGCCCATCGTGTCGAGCACGGTGGGGGCCACGTCGACGAGCGTCACGATGCCGGCCCGCTGGGTCGATGCCGATCGCAGGTAGCCGGGCTCGATCCCGGGCCGGTGCAGGGCGGCCACCGTGAGGGTGTTGACCGCGGTCTCGCCGTACGGGGCGATGACCAACACCGCGTCGCGCTCGAGATCGACCTGGGTCATCAGCTCGCCGAACAGGGCATCGGTGTCGGCCAGGGCGTCGGTCCACAGCGCGTCGTACCGCTCCTCGTCGACCAGGGGCCGGTATCTCAGCGTGCGGGCCAGGTCGGACGCCTCGACCAACACCACCCGCGCCTCCTCGGTCGGCGGTGCGTCCCACTCGGCGGTGAACGCATCGACCACCGCGTCGTTGTCGAGGCGGAAGCCGAACGGGCTGCTCGGGTCGGCGGCGAGCAGGTCGGTGCCGAGGTCGCCCGAGGCGACGACGCCGTCGATGTCGGCCAGCGCCAGTCCGGCCTGGCGCTGGTAGGACGTGGCGCTCGAGTCGTTGCCGTCGGCGTTGGCGATGACCGCGGTGGCGACGCCCCCCCCATCGAGGGTCTGGGCCAGGAGGCCGAGCACGGCGTCGTAGGGCTGGGACGCGTTGACCCTGAGCAGCTGGGGCCACCCGGTGACGACGAACCTGCCGTCGGGCTCGACCCCTGTTCGCCGCACGAACACCTCGCCCGCCTGGGTGAGCCGGTCGCCCTCCCCGGCCAGGAGCACGTTGCCCTCGACCAGCTCCTCGCTGGCCGACCGGGCGCCGGCCGAGATGGTGAGGTACGCCTCGCCCGGTTCGGATCGGCTGATGACGCTGCGGGGGGCGAGATCGGCGATGGCCGAGCGGGCGAAGAGGTCGTCCAGCGCGCCGAGGTCGGCCTCGGACGTCGCCTCCCAGGTCAGTCCGGGGACCGAGAAGATGAACAGGCGGCGGGGCGCCTGCTCGGGCTCCTGGGCCGCGGCCGGGCTCGCCGCCGCGCCCATGCCGACCAGTACGGCCACGACGACCAGCCCGCGCCGGGCCCGCCCGTCGCGCCTCATGGTTCGCCGCCGTAGGGGACGGTGCTGAGGATGGCCACGGGCACGACGACCAGGAGCATGGTCGCGGGCACGGCGAAGCTCGAGTCGTTGGTGACCAACCCGAGCACGGCGAGCAGGGCCAGCCCGGCGGCGGCCGCCACCAGGGGACGCGGCTGGTCGAGCCGGCGGGCGTCGGCGCCGGTTCGGCGCGCCGCGACCAGCAGGATGTAGACGGCCACCGCCACGGCGGCCAGGCCGATCGCCGCGTAGGCCGCGCCCTCCGCCCCCCCGAAGCTGGCCTGGCCCCGGCGGGCCAGGCTGTCGAAGAACGACGCCCATCGACCCGAGAGGACGTGCTCGGCCAGCCGGGCCAGGTGGGTGCGATCCCGGGCCGGGCGGGCCAGATCGATGAAGGCGAACAGCATGACCGTCGCCGCGGCCAGGGCGCCCAGCCCCACCATCTCCCGCCAACCGATCCGGCGTCCGCTGAGGATGAGCGCGGTGACGCCGAAGGCAGGCACCATCGAGAGGACCCCGCCCACGTCGCCGCCGAGGATGGGCAGACCCTCGATGAGGACGACCCCGACCAGCACCGCCATCGCCACCCGACGGCCGTTGGCCCCGTGCCGGTCGGCCAGGATCGACGCCAGGACGATCGTCGCCGACCCGAGGAGGGCGAAGGCCAGGTTGCCGAGCCCGGTGAACCGGCCGGCCACGGCCACGGAGTACCCGAAGATCGTGTTCACCTGGACCGGGACGCCGACGACCAGCCCGCCCGCGATCACCACGATGACGGTGCCCAGCGCGACCATGAGCCCCCCGCCCGCGACCCCGCGCTCGACCAGCAGGGCCAGGGCGACCAGGGCCGCGGTCACGGCGACCACGAGCACCACGTAGGTCGGTATGGAACCGGATCGGGTCCCGGCCAGCCCGACCAGGAACGTGGCCGAGACCGCACCCATTCCGGCCAGGGCGACGATCGGCAGGACGGCGAGGAACCGTTGGGGGATCCGGCGCCGGAACAGGGTGGCCAGCCCGACCGCGAGCAGCCCGACCGCCATGGTGAGCACGACCGGGGCCACCATGCGGTCCCGGAACGCCGACACCCGGGCCGCCTCGGCCAGCGTCTCGGCCCGTTCCCGACCCGAGCCGGCGCCGGTCGCACCATCCGAGCTCACCTGGAAGGCCCGGCCCTCCATCTCGTCGTCGAACTCCTCGCCGAAGAGCTCGGCCACCGTCGGGGCGACGTCGGCCAGCTGCACGTAGCCGTCGCGCCTGGTCGTGGCCGAACGCAGGAAGCCGCCGTCGACCGCAGGCGCGTCGGCCACGGCGACGCCGAGCGCGGGCCCGTCGACCGGCGCCACCGGCGACAGGACCAGCACCGCGTCGCGGTCGGGGTCGACCCGTTCGAGCAGCCGGGCCAGCAGGCGATCGGTGTCGGCCAGCGCGGCCCGCCACATGGCGTCGAACTGGGAACCGGTGACGCGCTCCCGGTAGGCGGTCACCCTGGTCAGGTCGGACGCCTCGACCAGCACCACGGCCCGGTCGTCGCCATCGGCGCCGGCCCAGGCCGCGTCGAACGCCTCGAGCACCGCGTCCGGGTCGAGCCGTTGGCCGAACGGGGCGGCGGGGTCGTCGGTGAGCAGCTCACGCGAGACCCGGCCCTCGGGCACGATGCCGGCGGGCTCCATGAGCGCGGCCGCCGCCACCCGGTCGTAGGGCCGGTCGACGGCCGGGTCGAGGGGCGCGCCGCCTCCCTGGTCGGCGTTGGCCACCAC
>JBOGGX010000107.1:0-2167 GCA_050744245.1 Acidimicrobiales bacterium | reverse complement strand
CCCCCGGCCCCGCGCCGCGGCGTCGACCTCGAACGCGACCTCCCACCGCCCCGCCAGGCCCGGTCCCACGGCCACCACCCCGACGCCGGAGGGATCGGTGAACACCCGCAGCGACCCGCGGTATCGGGCCGCCCGCCGAATCCGGGGATGCTCGACGAGGTCGTCACGCGGGACCAGCTCGACCGCATCGTCAGCCGCCCCGCCGGTACGGGCGAGCACCACGTCGAGCGAGCCCGGCGCCGCGCCCACCCAGCCCGACAGCCACAGCAGGAACTCCGGTTTCAGCGCGGCGCCCGGATCGTCTGGAGCCAACCGCCCTGCGACCAGCGCCTCGTCGACGTCGGCCGCCACCAGGTTGTGGAACGGAAACCCGACCACCACATGCACCGGGCCCGGCGGGGACGACAGCACCTCGACCCGGCCGTCAGGGACCGGCGGATTCCCGGCGGCGGCGGCGAGCAGGATCCCGAGCAGCGGGTGCTGCGCGTTCATCGCCGCACAGTACGGCGTTGCGGCCGGGCGGCTGCGGGCGGGCTGCGGCTCACCAGTGGACCGACGTCCCGACCGGTGAGCCGGAGACCGACGCTACGGTCGGGTTGCGGCTCACCAGTGGACTGAGGTTCCGATCGGACCAACCGCTGCAGCCGCCGAACCGGTGCCAACGGCCGGACTACGATGGCTCGGCCACATGTGCCGTCTTGGCCGAAGTCACATGAAGAGTCATAATACACCCTCAATGCACGGGTCGGTGCTGGAGGGCAGCAACCGAGGGTGGGAAGGGTGCGTCATAGCCGTGGCGGTCGAGGCTCACTGGTAGCCGATGGGAGTGGCGAGGTGAGGATGACCGACCGCCGGGTGGGCGGGGCACTCGGTGCCGCGGCCCGCTGCCAACCGGTCGCCGTGAGCGTCTCCTGCCGGATCGGCGCCGTCACGGTTCCCGTGATCGGCGGGCTCGGCGAGCGGGCCGTGACCGCCATCCACACGGAGATCATCGACCCGTTCCGCAACGACGTCGCCAACTCGGGAGCGATACCATGCACCTGAGCACACGCATCAGCAGCGGAGAACAACAGAACACGCCAACTGAACCGAAGGTACCAGACGGGGGTGTTAAGGTCCCGTCGATGCGAGCCCGCCGCATCCACCCGCTCGTGCCGGCCATCGTCGCCCTCGCCATGGCCCTCGCCGCCTGCAACGGCGACGACAACAACGAGGCCCGAGACAGCACCACCACCGAAGCCACCACCACGACATCAACGACGACAACGACCCAACCCACCACCACGACCTTCCCCATCGAAGGCCCAGAACCCTGGACCGAGGTCGTGCGGGACCTCTGGGCACGACAGACAGCGCTCAAGAGCGATCCCGACCCAAGTGCTGTCGCAGCGGTTTTCGCCGAGAGCTCGAACATCTATCAGGACTACCTCAATGCGATCACGGACCTCGCAGCCAAGGGTCAGCACATTGAGGGGGACGGGGCTCGACCGGTGGCCGTAGTCCTCCAATCGTCCCAAGGCGGGAACACAGCCCTCCAAGTCAAGATCGAAGTAGGGGAAACGAGGCTCGTTGACGCCAACGGCAATGTCATCGAGTCCATCCCTCCAGCACAACGCAGCTGCGTCAACATCATCGTGGTCGCCGACGGTCCGAGTGGCGCGCACCGCATCCACGACTACTTCGTTCCTCTGCAATGCCCAGAAGGACTCTGAGCCGTGACCTCCCATCGAATAACCGCCACCATTGCCGTCACGGCCGCGGCGCTCGCCGCGGTACTCATGAGTGCCACACCGACGGCCGCGCAAGGCGAATGCGCAATTCCTGACGAACTGTTCTGCCGAACCGGCGGCGGCGTATCGCCCGAGGTAACCGCGTCAGGGAGCTCGCCCGTGGCCCGGTTCCGGACGATGCCGGTGGTCGGCACCCGCGATCCGAACCTGCCGAGGACGGGGGAGGGCTCCGATTTCGAGGCGATGTGCCAACCACCGGACACCGCGATCATCGACCCGGCCACCGTCACGGACCCGAGCGGGCTCAGCAGCCTGTACGACGTGCACGCCTTCTCGCCCGCCACCGGGGAGCTATTGGGGGTCACCCGCCGATGCCCCGGCCCAGGAGAGGATCCAGCGCCGCCGCCGCCACCGACCGCAGAGGAGATCTTCAACTC
>JBOGGX010000106.1:0-20868 GCA_050744245.1 Acidimicrobiales bacterium | reverse complement strand
CGCGACAACCACCCCACATTCGGGTCGTCGGTACCATCCCGGCCATGCTGGTGTGGATGGACCTCGAGATGACCGGGCTCGATCCGGTCCGCGACGTGATCGTCGAGATCGCCACGATCGTCACCGACGACGATCTCGCGATCGTCGCCGAGGGGCCCGACCTGGTCGTGGCCCAGCCGCCCGAGGCGCTGGCGGCCATGAGCGAGGTCGTGCGCGAGATGCACACGTCGAGCGGGCTGCTGGGCGAGATCGGGCGCTCGACGGTCAACCTGGCCGAGGCCGGTGCCCGCACCCTCGACTTCATCAAGGAGCACGTGCCGGAGCCGCGCACGGTCCCGCTGGCCGGGAACTCGATCGGCACCGACCGGGCCTTTCTCGCCGCCTACCTGCCCGAGATCGAGGGCTGGCTCCACTACCGCTCGGTCGACGTGTCGACGATCAAGGAGCTCGTCCGCCGCTGGTATCCGGACATCGCCGCGGTGCTGCCCGGCAAGGAGGGCCGCCATCGCGCCCTCGACGACATCCGCGAGAGCATCGCCGAGCTCGAGTTCTACCGCCGACGGGTCTTCCGGTGACCGGTACCCGAGCGTCGGTGGGCAGGTCGCGAGCGGACCGCGGTGTTCCGCGAGAAATCGGTTGACTCCGGCCGAGGTTGTGTGGTCCGATCGTCGAGCTTGACGCACTGACCTCTGTCGCGAGAGAAACGAGGACTTCTTGCCCATGACCACCTGGACCGCCACGACGCCCGAGGCAGGACCTGCCGTGGGCCTCGCGCGCCACCGGGCGGGCCGCCTCGCGCCGCTCACGGCGTGGCTCATCGGCGGTTTCCAGGGCACCACCATGCCTTCCACCGGCATCGATGCGCCGAACACCCAGCCGCGATGGCTTTTGGAGATGTCACCCTGACGCCCCTCTCCACAGGGGCAGGACACCCAAAGGCCGTCGGGAAATCCCGGCGGCCTTTCTGTTTTTTCCAACCACGACACGAAGAGCACGGAGACCACGATGTTTGCTCCGATCGACAACGAGAACGACCTCGCTGCCGAGTGGGTGGTGGACGACCTGCCGGCCCTCGATTGGCAGGTCGACGCGCGGTGCAACGACGGCGCCGGCACGATGACCTCGCTGTTCTTCAGCGAGGAACTGCAGGACATCGCTCGGGCCAAGGCCATCTGCGCCCATTGCCCGGTGATCGTCGAATGCCTGGAGGCGGCGGTCGAGCGCCGGGAGCCTTGGGGCGTGTGGGGTGGGCAGCTCTTCCTGAACGGGAAGATCCTGGCCAGCAAGCGACGCCGGGGCCGGCCACCGAAGGTGCCTCGCCCCGAGGATCAGCTGCCCGAGATCCCGATTCCCGAGCACCTGCTCGACATGGTCCGGATCGCCTAGGAGACAGGTTCGAGGGGGAGCTCCTCCCCTCCCCCTCGAGCCTCGTCGCGTTGACGGGCGGGGATGTGGGTCATGGGCGTGGGGGGGTCGAAGCCACCGCGCCGGTTCGAGGCTCTACCCTCGACGCGATGTGGTGGAACGCCCTGCTGGCGGTCGTGCTCGCGACCACCGTGGCCTGCGGCAACGGTGACGACGCCGCCGGACCTGCAGCGACCACCACCGCGAGCGGTGCTGATGTCATCGCCGAGGTCGGTCGGCCCGTCCCCGACGTCGACTACTCCACCTTCGACGGCGGGTCGGCATCGATCGCCGACTACGAAGGCCGACCGTTGGTGGTGAACTTCTGGGCTTCGTGGTGCCCGCCCTGCATCACCGAGATGCCGGCCTTCGAAGAGGTGCACCGGGCCATGGGCGACGAGGTCGCCTTCCTCGGCATCGACGTGCAGGAGACGGCGGCCGACGGCGAGGCCTTCCTCGAGAGCATCGTGGTCACATGGGACCTGGGCCGCGACCCCGACGGCAGCGTGGTCCGCCAGTTGGGCGGCGTCGGCATGCCGACCACCGTGCTCATCGACGCCGACGGCATCGTCCAGGAGATCCACACAGGCCAACTGTCCGGCGACGAGCTCACCGACCTCATCGACGAGAAGCTGCTCGACCAGTGAGTGAGCCCGCAGGGCGAGCGAACCATCAACCCAGCCCGTCTTCGCCGCGAAGCGGCGAAGCGCTCACTGGTGCCCCCTGGGGCGACGGCGACGTCAGTTGGTGTGATTCGAGGATGGCGCACCAGTGAGTGAGCACGCAGGGCGAGCGAACCATCAACCCAGCCCGTCTTCGCCGCGAAGCGGCGAAGCGCTCACTGGTGCCCCCTGGGGCGGCGGTGACGTCAGTTGGTGTGATTCGAGGATGGCGCACCAGTGACAAGAGGGGCGTTCGTGCTCGCCCTCACGTCGGGGATGCTGGCCGCCATCAACCCCTGCGGGTTCGCCATGCTGCCCGCGTACCTGTCGTTCTTCGTCGGCGCAGAAGCCGACCAGAGCGACGACGATCCCGGCCGGGCCGTGCGCCGGGCGGTCCTCGTCAGCCTGGCCGTCACCGCCGGCTTCATCGTCACCTTCGTCGCCATCGGCCTGGTCGTGGTCACGGCCGGGAGCGCCATCCTCCGGCGCACGCCGTGGGTAACGGTCGTGATCGGCGTGGCCCTCGTCGGGCTGGGCATCGCCCTGCTCGCCGGGTTCCACCTCAACGTCCGGGTGCCCCGGTTCGAGAAGGGGGGCCGAACCCGGGGCTTCGGATCGATGGCCCTGTTCGGCATCTCCTACGCGATCGCCTCGCTCGGGTGCACGCTGCCCACCTTCCTGGCCGCGTCGTCCGGCGTGCTCAGGGCCAATGACGTCACCGGCGGGCTGCCGCTGTTCGTCGCCTACGCGGTGGGCATGGGGCTGGTGATCACCGGCCTCAGCGTGGCCGTGGCCCTGGCCCGCCATTCGCTCGTCCGCAGCATCCGGCGGGCCCTGCCCTACGTCCAGCGCATTGCCGGCGGGCTGCTCGTGCTGGCCGGGGCGTACGTCGCCTACTACGGGTGGTACGAGCTTCGCATCTACGGCGGCGACCTCAGCCGCGACCCGGTGGTCGACCGGGTGACCGGCGTGTTCGACCGGCTCCGGTCGTGGGCCATCGAGTTCGGCGGGCTGCGGCTGGCCGCGGTGTTCGTGCTCCTGATCGGAGGCGGCGTCTCGGTGGCGGCGGTCCGCCGGCGGACCCGGCCGGCGGGCCCCGACACATCCCCGAACCGGCCGGAACCCGTCGGTCCGCTCGACGCCAACGGCTCGACGGCCCATTCCGAGCCCGCCCGAGCGGATGGGGTTGAGGGCCGCCCATCGTAGCCGTCGGCCGCCGGCCTGACGGACCGGGAATTCGACCGACCAGTAGGGTCGGCGGGTGGACCTGCGCATCTTCATCGAACCCCAACAGGGCGCCAGCTACGACGACCAGCTGGCCGTGGCCCGAACGGCGGAGGACGAGGGGTTCGGCGCCTTCTTCCGTTCCGACCACTACCTCGGGATGGGATCCGTCGACGGTCGGCCGGGCCCGACCGATTCCTGGGTGACCCTGGGCGCTCTCGCCCGCGACACGAGCACCATCCGCCTGGGGACGATGGTCACCTCGGCCACGTTCCGGCTCCCCGGCCCGCTGGCCATCGCCGTGGCCCAGGTCGACCAGATGAGCGGGGGCCGGGTCGAACTCGGCATCGGCACCGGCTGGTACGAGGCCGAGCACACCGCCTATGGCATCCCGTTTCCCGGGGTCGTCGAACGCTTCGACCGCCTCGAGGAGCAGCTGGCCATCATCACCGGACTCTGGGAGACGGCCGTCGGCGACACGTTCTCCTTCGCCGGCCGCTACTACACGCTCACCGACGCGCCGGGGCTACCGAAGCCGGCGCAGTCGCCGCATCCCCCGCTGATCCTCGGGGGCGGGGCCCGGCGACGGTCGGCCGCCCTCGCGGCCCGGTTCGCCAACGAGTACAACGTCGGGTTCGTCGACCCGGAGGCGGCGGCCGTCAGGGTGGGCCGGGTACGAACGGCGTGCGAGGCCGCCGGACGCGATCCAGACGACGTCCTGACGTCGATCGCGGTGTCCGTGTGCTGCGGCCGGGACCGGGCCGAGGTCGAACGACGGGCCCGGGCCATCGGACGGGACCCCAACAACTGGGGCGACTCCGACCTCGGCGGCTCGCCCGACGAGGTGGTCGACCGGCTCCACGACTACGCCGCGGCTGGCATAGGACGCGCCTACCTCCAGGTCCTCGACCTCGGCGACCTCGACCACATCCGGCTCATCGCCGAGCGGGTCGCGCCCACCGTCGACGGGTTCTAGACACTACGGCGAGAGCCGCTCGACCCGCCAGCCGGCACCTTCCCTGAGATAACGCAGCCGGTCGTGCATGCGGTAGGTGCGGCCGTGCCAGAACTCGAACTCCTCGGGCGTGAGCCGGTAGCCGCCCCAGCGGGGCGGGCGGGGCACCGGCCCGCCGGCGAACCTCGACTCGAACTCCTCGTACCTGGCCGACAGCCAGTCCCGCCCGGGGATGATCTGGCTCTGGTTCGACGCCCACGCCGCCAGTTGGCTCTCGACCGGGCGGGTGGCCCAGTAGGCGTCGGACTCCGCCTCGGTCGTGCGCGCCACCCCACCGGTGACGATCACCTGGCGGCCGATGGCGAACCACGAGAAGAGCAGGCTGGCCACGGGGTTGGCGCCGAGGTGGACGGCCTTGGCGCTCTCGTAGCTGGTGAACCACACGAAGCCCAAGTCGTCGAGCCCGCGCAGCAGCACGTTGCGCGCCCGCGGCCGCCCGTCGGCCCCGGCGGTGGCCAGGGCCATCGCGTCGGGCTCGGGCAGGCCGAGGTCGATCACGTCCGCATGCCAGCGGCCGAACAGGTCGAAGGGGTCGGCGGGCAGGTCGGCCTCGGCCAGCCCGCCGGTCTCGTTGGCCCTGCGGATGGCGGCCAGCTCGTCCAGATCCACGCCAGGCGTCCTAGCACGCCCGAACCGGCGGTGGATGTTTCTCATTCATGGGAAACATCCACCGAACATTCGCTGTCCGGCTAGTCGAGGTCGTTGTCGGCGAGCCAGTCGGCGGCGATGTCCTCGGCGTCCTCTCGTTCGATCTCGAAGAGGCGATTGAGCTCGGTCAGGCTCTCGGTCGTGAGCGCGGCGCTGATCTCGTTGAGGCGGCCGGTGAACTCGTCGCCGTAGAAGTCGAGGAGGTCGTTGCTGACCACCGGCACCACGTTGTCGGCGGCGAGCATGCTCATGTCGTCCTCCAGCAGCACCCACCCCCGGTCGGCGATGACGGCGCTGGTCGAGAAGAGCAGGGCGACGTCGATGGCGCCCGCCTCCAAGGCGTCCGGGATGGCGCCCGTCTCCAGGGCCTGGAAGCCGGCGCTCAGATCGGCGCCGTACACGTCCTGCAGCCCGGGGATGCAGAACGCGTTGGTCTCGCAGTCGGCGGGGGCGCCGAGCGTGAGGCCGTCGGCGTTGGCCGCCAGGTCGCTGAGGGTGGCCAGGCCGAGGTCGTCGGCCGTCTCCTGGGTCACGACGAACGCGTTGGTGTCGACCGCCTCGGACGGCTCGAGGGCGGTCAAACCGAGGTCGTCGAGGTACCCCTGCAGCAACCCGACGGTCTCGTTGACGTCGGCCGTGGCCTCGCCCGCGAAGTCGTTGAGGAACTCGAGCATCGACGCCGCGTACTCGGGGGCGAAGTTGATGTCGCCGCTCTCGAAGGCCGGCATCTGGAGGTCGCGGAAGCCACCGACCGCCTGGATGGTCGCCTCGTAGCCGCTGGCGGTCAGCCCCTGGGCGTAGATCTCGGCCAAGATGGCGCTCTCGCCGAAATCCTGGGCGCCGATCGAGATGGCCGGGCCGTCGGCCGCGTCGCCGTCGCCACCGTCGTCATCGTCGCCGCAGGCCGCTCCGGCCAGGGCGAGGATGGCGACCAGCGCGAGCGACAGCTTCCGGGTTCGCTTCATGTGGGATTCCTTTCGGTGTCAGGTCGGAACGGTCGTCACCGCGTGGAGTTCAACGTCCTCGGCGGGCGCGACGCTCGGCCGCCGATGGCCGAGCCAGGGCGTGGCCCGCCGCCTGAAGTAGGCGAAGCCGGCCTGGGTGAGGATGGCGAGGATGGCGACCACCACGGCCGCGCTGATGAGCTTGCCGTCGTCGGACTGGCTGAAGCCTTCGAAGATCGACAGCCCCAACGAGTTCAGCCCGAAGAAGCCGCCGAGGGTGGCGGTCGCCACCACCTGCACCGCGGCCACGCTGACCCCGGTGATGATGAGCGGGAGGGCGCTGGGCGCCTCGACCTTCCAGAGCACCTCGGTCGACCGCATCCCCATGGCCCGAGCCGCCTCCACGGTGCTCGGCTCGACCCCCCGGATGCCGGTATAGGCGTTGGTGAACATGGGCGGGATGGCGAGCAGCACCATGGCCCCGAACGTGGGCCAGAACCCGAGGCCCAGCCCCCACCGCAGGGAGATCGGGAAGAGCAGGGCGAGGATGGCGAACGACGGCACGGCGCGCCCGATGTTCACCACCGCGTTGGCCAGCAGCCCGCCGCGCCGGACATGACCGAGCGCCATGGCCGCAGGGACGGCGATGGCGATCGCCACGGCCACGGAGACGAGCGAGACCCGCAGGTGCTCTATCGTGCGATGGATCAACCCGCGACCACCCCACCAGCTGGCCGGGTCGGTGATGTGGTCGACGAACTCCGACAGCGCTTCCATCAGCGGGCCGTCCGGCGGTGCGTCCATGGGGTGATCAACCACTCGGCGAACACCAGGGTGAGATCGGCGGCCGCGGCCAGGAGCACCGACAGGCCAGCCCCCAGCATGATGGGTGTCGAGAAGTCGCCCCGGGCCCGGCCCTGCTCGATGAAGCTGCCGTACCCGCCAAAGCCGACCAGGGCGCTCACCGTCACCAGCCCGATCGTGGTCACCGTCGCGATCCGCAGACCCGCGATCATGGCGGGGGTCGCCAGCCGCAGGTCGACGTCGACGAACCTCCGCCGGGGGGTGAACCCCATGCCGTCGGCGGCTTCCTTGACCGACGCCGGGACCCCGTCGACCCCGGCGACGATGTTGGTCAGGAGGATGAGCAGGGTGTAGCTCACCAGCGCGATCTCGGCCGTCGTGGTGCTCAGTCCGGTGATCGGGATCAGGAAGCCGAACAGGGCGATGCTCGGAATGGTGTAGAGGATGCCGGTCACCCAGGTGAGCGGCCCGTACGACCGCCGGTACCGCAAGGCGATCATGGCCAGCGGCAGCGAGATCAGGAAGCCGACGACGACGGCGATGAGCGTCAGCCGCAGGTGCTCGATCGTCGCCTCCCAGATGTCGTCGGTGTGGTCGAACACCCAGCCCCAGTCGATGAGCGGTTCCGGGTCGGCCTGGGCCACGATCGCCGCGAGCGTCACGCCATCACTCCATCGCCTCGGCGATCTGTTCGACGCTCAGCAGGCCGAGGTAGCGCTCGCCGTCGAGCACCACGGCGACCCGTGTCCGAGAATCGACGATCAGGTCGAGGGCCTGGCGCAGGGGGGTGTCGGGGTCGACCCAGGCCCGGAACCGCTCGGTCGAGGCGTCACCCAACCGCTCGACCGTGGCGAGATCCTCCGCCCTGACCCAGCCGAGCAGCCGATCACCGTCGAGCACGCCGACCCAGTCGATGCCATAGGTGGCCATGACCTCCCGCGCCTCGTCGGCCGTCGCGGCCACCTCGAGCACCGGCCCCCGGGTGAGCTTCACGTCGCCGACCTTCAAAAGGGCCATGCGCTTGAGCGCCCGCTCCTCGCCGAGGAACTGCTCGACGAACGAGTTGGCCGGGTCGCGGAGCAGTTCCGCCGGCGGGCCGAACTGCTCGAGGATGCCACCGACGTTGAGGATGGCGATGCGGTCGGCCAGCTTGATGGCCTCGTCGATGTCGTGGGTCACGAGAACGATCGTCTTGTGCACCCGGTGCTGCAGGGCGAGGAGTTCGTCCTGCAACCGAGCCCGGACGATCGGGTCGACCGCGCTGTACGGCTCGTCCATCAGCAGGACGGGCGGATCGGCGGCCAGGGCCCGGGCCACGCCGACCCGCTGCTGCTGTCCACCCGAGAGCTCGGCCGGGTAGCGGGTGAGCATCTCCGGGTCGAGCCCGACCAGGTCGACCAGCTCCCGCACGCGCTCGCGGACACGGCCCCTGTCCCAGCCGAGGAGCCGGGGGACGGTTCCGATGTTGTCGAAGATCGTCTTGTGCGGGAACAACCCCGTCTGCTGGATGACGTAGCCGATGCCCCGGCGCAGTTCGTGCACGGGCATGCTCGTCGCCTCGCGACCGCCGACGAGGATGGTTCCCCCGGTGGGCTCGATGAGCCGATTGATCATCTTCAAGGTGGTCGTCTTGCCGCAGCCGGACGGGCCGACCACGGCGGTGAGGCTGCCTGCCGGCAGGTCCAGCGACAGTTCGGTGACCGCAGGACGCGGCGAGCCCGGGAACAGCTTGGCCACGTTCTGCAGCCGGATCGCCACCGACCCGGCGGGCGCGTCGTTCTCGGTTGGTGCGGCCGACGACGAGAGCTCGGTTTGGTGTGACACGGCTCCCCCCTGCGGCGAGCGCAGCCCCGGAGGTCGTGGAGGCGGCGGCCCGACCGCGCCTCGATGGGTCTTCGCGAGCGGAACCCTAGCCGTGGGCCGGTTCGAGACCAACCATGGGGCCGAGGCCACGCCGCTGGTTACGCTCACGACGGTGGCCAAGGGAACCGTCCGCACCAACGGTCGAGGGGAGCTCGAAGGGCTCCTCGACCGGCTTCGGGCCGGCGGCGGACGGGTCACCACCGCCCGGCGGGCGGTCCTCACCGTCATGCTCGAGCCGCCCGGCGATCACCTCACCGCCGAGGACCTGGCCGCCCGGGTGCAGGAGCGGTACCCCGACATCCACCTGTCGACGATCTACCGCACCCTCGAAGTGCTCGAGGCGGCCGGACTGTTGTCCCATGTCCACCTGGGCCACGGTCCGTCGACCTATCACCTCACCGATCGGCCGCACCACCACGCCGTCTGCCGGGTCTGCGGCGAGGTCATCGAGCTGCCCGCCGGCAGTCTCGACCAGCTCGAGCGCCGGCTCCGCCGCGATCACGACTTCGACCTCGAGGCCCAGCACTTCGCCCTGGTCGGCCGGTGCGCCGACTGCCGCTGAGGCGGCGCCTGAGCGAATGTTCGGTGGATCCTTCCCAAGAATGGGAAAGATCCACGGGAAGTTCACGACGAGGAGGATGACACCGGGATGCGGTCGGCCCCGCCGAGGTACGGCCGGACCACCTCGGGCAGCAGGATCGAGCCGTCGGGCTGACGGTGGGTCTCCAGGAGGGCGGCCACGGTCCGGGGCCACCCCAGGCACGACCCGTTGACGGTGTGGACGAACTCCCTGCCCTTGCCGTCGCTCGGGCGGTAGCGGATGTTGGCCCGCCGGCCCTGATAGTCGGAGAACCACGACACCGACGACACCTCGAGCCACTGGTCGACCCCGGGGGCGTAGGCCTCGAGGTCCCATGTGCGGGCGGCCGAACCACCCAGGTCGCCGGCGGCCAGGTCGACCACCCGGTAGGCGAGCCCGAGGTCGGTCAGCAGCGACTCGGCCCGGGCGAGGACGTCGTCCTGGCAGGCGATGGCCTGCTCGGCGTCGGCCGCATAGGCGAGCAGCTCGACCTTGTCGAACTCGTGGACCCGCAGGAGCCCTCGGGTGTCCCGACCCGCCGACCCGGCCTCGCGGCGATACGACGGGGTGTACGCGGTGAACCGCTGGGGCAGCTCGCGCTCGTCGAAGATCTCGTCCCGCCCGATCGAGGTGAGCGGCACCTCGGCCGTCGGGATGGCCCACAGGTCGTCGCGTTCGATGTGATAGGCGTCGTCGGCGAACTTGGGCAAATGGCCGGTCGACACCATGGTCTCGGTGCGGACCAGCGTCGGCGGCCGAATCTCCTCGTAGGCGTCGATGTTGCGGTCGAGGGCCAGCTGGATCAACCCCCGCAGCAGGCGGGCGCCCCAGCCCCGGTACATGGCGAACATCGACCCGGAGATCTTCGAGGCCCGCTCGAGGTCGAGCAGGCCGAGCTCCGCGCCGATGTCCCAGTGCGGGACTCGCTGGTGCGGGCCGAAGCGGTCTGGGTCGAACCCCTCGGTGCGCAGCACGACGTTGGCCGCCTCGCCGACGCCGTCGGGGGCGTCGGGCGACGGGGTGTTGGGGATGCCGAGCAACAGGTCACGCACCTCCCCCGCGATGGCGTCGTGGTCGGCATCGAGCGCCTTGACCTGGTCGCCGAGCGCCCGGCTCTCGGACTGGAGCACCTCGGCCTCTTCGGTGCGCCCGTCGCGGCGGAGCCCGCCGACCTCGCGTGACAGCTGCCTGATCCGCGCCCGAACGTCGTCGCGCCGGCCGGCCAGCTCCCGCTGACGCCGGTCGAGCTCGATCACCCGGTCGAGGTCGTCGACCGATGACGCGTCGCCCCGCCGGGCCAGATCGCGGCGGACGGCCGCGGGCTCGGCTCGGATGCGGCGGATGTCGAGCATCCGGGCAAGGTAGCTGAGGCAGCCGCCCGACCTCCGACTCGGGTCAGTGTGTGTGCCACGCTGCTGGGGTGGCCCGCACGTTCAGCCTGGCCGATGCCCGCTCCATGCTCCCCGAGGTCCGGAGCCATGCCGACCGGGTGATCGCCGTCCGCGCCGACCTGGTCGAGCTGACCGGGGACCTGACCCGAGGCGTCCCGTCGGCCCTCGGCGGGCGGGCCGAGGCCAAGGCGCTCGAGGCCAGGCTCGACGAGCTGCTGTCGTGGTTCCGGGGTCAGGGGATCGAGGTCAAGGGGTGGGCGCCGCTGCTGCTCGACTTCCCCGGCGAGGTCGACGGCGAGCCCGCCCTCCTGTGCTGGCTCGAGGGCGACGCCGAGCTCGGTTGGTACCACCGCCCCGAGCACGGCTTCGCCGGTCGCCGCCCCCTGCCGGACTGAACCACGAACTCGACGCATCTGCGGTCGAATTCCGACCGTGACTGCGTCGAGAATCGGTCAGCGGGTGGAGTCGGACGGGCCCGGGCCCAGGCGTTGGAGCTCGTCCTCGACCTGATCCCAGGTGAGCACCTCCTCGTCCACAGTGGACGGTGGCGGCTCCGAAGCCGCCGAAGCCGCCGGCGACACCGACGACACGATCCGAACCGCGGCCCGGTCGGCCCGTTCCTCCTCGGCCGCCCACTTGAAGAAGAGGTACACGATGATGCCCCACAGGAACCCGCCCCCCAGCAGCTTCATCGTCAACCCGGCAATCTGCTGGTCGTCGGTGGCGCTGATGCCGAACAGACGATCCGACCCGTCATAGGCCTCGTACACGACGCCCTCGGCGAAGATCAGCCAGGCCGAAGGCACGGTGGGCACGACCGACATGAGGAACAGGTAGAGCATCTGGCCGGGAGGCGACAGCCGGTACTCGGGCAGCGGCCCGCATACGGGCATCCACATCAGCACCGACGCCCCGACCAGGAACAGATGGATGAGGTAGTGGGCCGGGCCCGACCGCACGGCCAGGTCGACCAGGGCCGGCCAGTGGGTGAGCACGATGGCCGCGTTGAAGATCACGCCGGCGACGACCGGCCGGCACAGCACCCGCAGCACCCGCCCGCCGAACCAGCCGCCGCCCACGACGAGGCGGGCCAGCCAGGTGGGCGTGGCCAAGAGAAACAGCGGTGGGGCGGCGAAGGTCAGCAGCAGGTGCTGGGCCATGTGGATGGCGTAGAGGTACTCCTCGCCCACGTCGTGGACGGGCCAGTCGGCCGCCACCCAGATCACGGCGATGCCGAGCCAGAATGACACCGTCTGGCGCCGGGTGACGATCGGCGAGCCGTCGTTCACCGCCTTGGGGCCGACGACGCGGACGGCGTAGAACGCCAACCCGACCAGCGCCGCCAACAGCAACCAGACCTCCGGGTGGGGCCGCCAGTCGAGCGCACCCAACCCGATGTCGGTGGCGACGGTCACGGCTCCCGGCGCTCCTCCGTCACCCGAAGAACCTGAAGGTCGCCAGGGCCACGATGTACACCCCGGCGGCCAGGACGATGCCGAAGACGAACGCCGCGGTGAACACCTTGCTGTCGTAGCGCAGGTGCATGAAGAACATGGCCACGATGATGAACTTGGCGATCATCATCGGGATGAGCAGCAGCAGCAGCAGGAAGCCCGTCTCGAGGTCGACGTAGTAGGTGGCCACCTCGGCCGCGGTGATCGCCGCCAGGATGAGGAAGATCTTGATGTACTCGCTGTCGGGCGGGTGGGTGCGCTCGTGGGTCGCGTGCGGGTCGTCGATCGCAGGCGGCTCGACCTGCTCGGCCGGCTCGGCGGGCTCGGCCGGCTCACTGATGTCGGTGTCTGTGGTCATGGGATCAGGTAGACGACGGTGAAGATGAGGATCCAGACCACGTCGACGAAGTGCCAGTAGAGCCCGCAGATCTCGACCGTCTCCGCCTCGCGGCCCGGGCGCAGCCGGCCCCGCAGGGTCAGCAGCACCAGCGACATCAGGATGAGGATGCCGACGCTCACGTGGACACCGTGGAAGCCGGTCAGCGTGTAGAAGGCGCTGGAGGCGACGTTGGTCGTGTAGCCCATCCCCTCCCGCACGAAGGTGGTGAACTCGTAGACCTGGCCGGCGATGAACAGCCCGCCCAGCAGCCCGGTGGCCACCAGCCACAGGCGGCCCCGCTGATGGTCGTCGCGGTGGAACGCCGACACGGCCAGCACCATGGTGAGCGAGCTCATCAGCAGCACGAACGAGCTGACCGACGTGAACGGGATGTCGTAGAGGTCGTGGGGCGTCGGCCCCTGGTCCGGTGGCACCCGGTTCTTGTAGAGGAGGTAGGTCGAGATCAGGGCGCCGAACAGCAGGCACTCCGAGCCGAGGAACAGCCACATCCCGAGCTTCTCGTTGGCGACCCCGAGGGCGGTCGGCGGATGAGCGCCGTGCTCGCCGTCCGCCCGGTGGTCGACGACGGCCGGGGCCGGCGGGCTGATGGCGGTGTCAGCCAACGGGCTCTGGCTCCTTCTCGTCCTCGCCCCGGCCTCCGTCGCCGGACCCGTCACCCGGTTCCGACGGAACGTCGTCGCCCTCGATCTCGCCGGTGGGCTCCGCCGCACCCGGTGCCCCGTGGCCGTGCTTGCGGGCCGCGGCCACGGCCGGGTCGTCCGGCGTCTCCATGATCCAGCCGAACACGGCCATGAGCACGATGAACCCGCCGACGAAACAGAGCAGCAGGTTGTAGATGAGGCCGTAGCCGATGATGGGAAGGCCGAAGGCGAGCACGATCGGCCAGTAGGACGGCGCCGGGAGGTGGGCGTCGACCGCGTCGCCCTTCTCGACCACGTCCTCGGTCTCGGCGATGCGCACCGGCCGGCCCTCCTCGTCCTCGCCGTACTTGCGGTGCCAGAACTCGTCGAGGTGGGCCACCGTCGGCTGCCGGTCGAAGTTGTGGGCCGGCGTCGGGTTCGGCGTCAGCCACTCGAGGCTGCGGGCGTCCCATGGATCGTTCACCGTGACCCGTCCCGACCGGACGAACGCCCGACGGCTCGACCACAGGTTCCAGATGAAGACGACCACGGCGATGCCGATGATCAACGCGCCGAGCGTCGACAACTGGTTCCAGATCTCGAGCCCGAAGCCCTCCTCGTAGATGTGGGTCCGCCGCGGCATGCCCTGGAGCCCGGCGAAGTGCATCGGGAAGAAGGTCAGGTTGAAGCCGATCAGCATGGTCCAGAAGTGGGCCTTGCCCAGACGTTCGTTGAGCTGGTAGCCGAAGACCTTGGGCCACCAGAGGTACATGCCGCCGAACAGGCCGAGCAGCGAGCCGCCGAAGATGACGTAGTGGAAGTGGGCGACGATGTAGTAGGTGTCGGTCTGCTGCCAGTCGGAGGCGGATACCGCGTGGGTGACGCCCGACAGGCCGCCGATGGTGAACATGCAGACCAGCCCCGAGCCGAAGAGCATGGCCGTGGTGAAGGTCAGCCTGCCGCCGTACATGGTGGCCAGCCAGTTGAGGATCTTCACCCCCGTCGGTATGGCGATCGTCATCGTGGCGATCGAGAAGGCCGCGACCGACACCGGCCCGATGCCCGAGGCGAACATGTGGTGGGCCCACACGCCCCAACCCATGAACGCGATGGCGATGCCGGAGAAGACCATGAACGGATAGCCGAAGATCGGCTTCCGGCTGAACACAGGGATGATCTCGGACACGATGCCGAACGACGGCAGGATCAGGATGTAGACCTCCGGGTGGCCGAAGATCCAGAACAGGTGCTGCCACAGCAACGGGTCGGCCCCGGCCTCGACCCTGAAGAAGTTGGCGTCGAACAGCCGGTCGAAGGTGAGCAGGAACAGGGCCACCGCGATCACCGGCATGGCGAAGACCAGCAGCACCTGGGTGACGAACGCCATCCACGTGAACACCGGCATCTTCATGAGGGTCATCCCCGGTGCCCGCAGGTTCAGGACGGTGACGACCAGGTTGAGCGCGCCGAGCAGCGAGGCCAGCCCGACGATCTGCAGACCGATGGCGAAGAAGTCCATGCCGTGGCCGGGCGAGTAGATCGGGTTGGTGTTGGGGGCGTAGGCGAACCAGCCGCCGTCTGCTCCGCCACCGAGGAGCCAGCTCGAGTTCAGGAACAGGGCGCCGAACAGGAAGATCCAGTAGCTCAACGCGTTCAGTCGGGGAAAGGCGACGTCGGCCGCACCGATCTGCAACGGGATGAGGTAGTTGGCGAAGGCGTTGGCCATCGGCATGATCACCAGGAAGATCATGGTGACGCCGTGCATGGTGAAGACCTGGTTGTAGGTCTCGGCCGACAGCACGGTGCCGTTGGGCTGGGCCAGCTGGGCCCGGATGAGCAGCGCCTCGACCCCGCCGATCAGGAAGAACACGAACGCGGTGACGCCGTAGAGGATGCCGACCCGCTTGTGGTCGACGGTGGTGACCCATCCCCGCCAGCCCGTGGTGGTGGTGGGCCTGGTGAAGACGCCGAGGGGCCTGTACCCGTCGCCGGCGCCGGCGCCGGACGGCAGGGCCAGCGGGCCCGTCTGTTCCTCGAGGGGCGTGGTGTCGATGGCCATCGGCTTCGGTCCTAGCCTCCCGCACCCGGCGGCGGCTCGCCAAGTGTCTGCAGGAACGCGACCAGCTGGTCGATCTCGCCCTCGGTGAGCCCCAGGTCGGGCATGCCCTGCTCGTTGTCGGGATTCTGGGGGACCAGCGAGTCCGGGTTGCGCAGCCACTGTTCGAGGTCGGGCCGGTTGAGATTGCCGTCCTCGTCGTACAGCGGGAGCAGCCCGGAGGCGAACACGCCCCTGCTCATGAGATGGGTGAGGTTGGGGGCGTGCCCGCTGAGCAGGGGCATGGCCTCGACGTCGAGCTCGACCTCGTTGCCCTCGGCGTCGCGCAGGCCGTTGATCACATGGCACTGGGCGCACCGGGCCACGAAGACGTCACGCCCGGCCAGGGCGTCGGGGTCGTCGGGCTCCTCCCACTCCTGCTGCTGCTGGTCGAGCCAGGTGGCGAACTCGCTGTCGGAGAGGGCGATGACGCGCGCCCGCATGTAGGCGTGGGCCAGCCCGCAGTACTCCTTGCACTGCACGTCGAACACGCCCGGCTCGCCGGCCTGGATCACGATCCGGTGCTCTCGGCCCGGGACCACGTCGATGGTGCCGGACAACGACGGCGCCCAGAAGCTGTGGATCACGTCGCGGGACGTGGCGATGAGCTCGACGTCGGCGTCGGCGGGGATCACGAGATCGCTGGCGGTGACGATCTCCGGCTCGCCGTCGTCGTCGAGGTCGTACTCGAACGACCACCACCACTGCTGGCCGAACACCGAGACCGAGAGGTTGCGCTCGTCGAACGCCTGCGCGCCGCGGACGGCGAAGATGGTGGGCACGCTGAACAGGGCGACGGCGGCGAGGATGGCGGCGGGGATGATCGTCCAGGCGATCTCGAGCCGGAAGTTGCCGTGGACCTGCACCGGATCGGGGCGATCGACCTCCTCCACCTCGCCGTCGTCACCCTTGCGCCGCCGCACCCGGTAGCGGATGACGATGAAGACGAACGCCCCCGCCACCAGGAGGCCGACGACGTAGGCGGCGACGAACACGCCCCATTGCACGCCGATGACCTTGTCGGCGAACTCGCCCTCCGGGCTCCACACGTCCTGGCGCTCGTCGGTGCACGCGCCGAGGAACAGCACCGGGGCCAGCACCAGGAGGAGGCGACGCCGCATCGTGGTGGTGAACCCTTTCACAACGGTGCTCCGCGATCCCAACGCCCCTCTTCCGGTTCCTCCTCGTGGATCTCGAACTCGCGCTCGCCGCTGGCCACCGCGAACACGCCACCCACGAGCACGGCCACGGCGCCGACCACGATCAGGCCGGCGACCAGACCCTTGGTGATCCTCGGTCGGGCGGCGACGAGGAAGCAGACGACGAGGAGCACCGCGGCCACGGCGATGGCGATCGTCGTCGACCCGGACTGGGGCAGCGCCAACAGCACCCTGGACAGCAGGAAGACGACGGCGCCGACCGCAGCCGCGGCCCCGATCGGGATCTCGAGCGGGTACATGATGCGGTTGCGGATCTGGCGGTTCGCCTCGGGGTCGCCCGTGGCCCGGTCGGCCCAGGCCTGGACCATCCACTCGACGAGGGCCGCGCCCACGACGAAGAGCCCGACCGCGACCAGCCCGGCCCCGACGACGAGCCCGAGCACCACCAGGGCGGCGCCGAAGGCGGCGATGACCGGCCAGAAGCTCGGCGTGGCCGGCGGTCCGGCGGCGGGCAGCGTCTCGGTGTCGAGCGCGGCCCGGATCTCGGCCGCGTCGGCGTCGCGGTAGGCGAGCACCACCGCGCCGATCAGGGCCGCGGCCCCCGACAGCGACACGAGCACGGTGAGCCCGGCCAGCTCGCCGGCGCCGCCCTTGATCCCGAGGGTGATGACGCCCATCAGCCCGCTACCGGTGCCCAGCCCGTAGACCATGGCGGCCAGCAGGCCGTAGATCGTGACCCCGAAGAACCACTTGGCGCCGGTGGTGAACATCGTCCCTACTTGGTGATGAAGATCGCGTACCAGATCGCGGCGTACACCGCGACCATGACGTACCAGAAAAGGGTGGCGGCCACGATCCCCTCGCGGTCGCGGGCGGAGTACTGACCGCCGAGGGTCCTGAAGGCCATGAGGACCACGAACACGATGGCGATCCCGGCCATGACGAGGTGGGCCCCGGTGATGCCGAAGATGAGCATCCCGACCGGCTCGCGCACCGTGAGCTCGCCCATCTGCGTGTAGTAGTACGCGATCTCGTTGATGTACGCCGCGCCCAGGAGCACGGCCAGACCGAGCGCGATGTAGGTGGCCCGGCGATCGTCGTTGCCGATGGTGTAGACGGCCCACTGCATGATCACCGCCGACATGACCAGCGTGATGAGGGCCATGTTGCCGGGGCTCAGCGGGATCTCGACACCTTGGGGCAGCCAGGAGCCCTCGGCCTCGATGGTGGCCGCCCGGGTGTGGAGGTAGAAGCCGAGCATCCCGGCGAAGACCATGGCCGCGGCGGCCGAGGCCAGCACGGTGCCGGTGACGAGCACCCTGGGCCGGGCCGGTGCGGGCGGCGCGGCCAGCTCGGGGACGAGCGGTTCGGTCGTTGTCGTCGACATCAGCTGGTCGCCGCCTCGGTGGCGGCCCCGGCCTCGGCCCCGGCGCCGATCCGATCGAGCAGCGGCGTGGCGGAGGTGACGCTCGGCGGCTCGGGGAAGTTGCCGATGGGAGGGGGCGACGACGTCGACCATTCGAGGGTGTGGCCGCCCCATGGATCGTCGGGAGCCGGGTCGTGATCGCGTCCAGCGACGGCGCCGGCCAGGCTCACCAGGACGAGCAACACCGCCAGCACCAGCAGTCCCCCGCCCGCGAGCGAGACGGCGTTGAGCGCGTCCCAGCTCGACTCGACGCTCTGGCTCACGGGCAGCCTGGCGTCCTGACCCTGGGCCCCGGTGATCAGGTCGGGCAGGGCCAGCAGGGCGACGCCACCGGCGGCCGCCAGCATGGCGAAGCGGCCGCTGCCGTCGGCGAGCACCCGGCCCCAGATCTTGGGCGCCCAGTAGTACACGCCCCCGAGCAGGATGACCACGGCCCCGCCGAGCACCAGGTGCCCCACCCCGGCGAACCACGTTGTCGACAACAGGTCGTTGAAGGGCAAGGCGCCGAAGGCGCCGGCGGCCGCCCCGCCGAGCACGAGCAGGAGGCCGAGCACGCCGCCCAGCACCGGCGGCGCCAGGCTGAGCCGGCCCCTGCGCATGGCATCGGCGACGCCACCGGTGAGGCCGAACAGCGCGACCAACAGGGCCACGGCGACGCCGACGAAGAGCGCCTGCTCCGGCAGTTCAGGCGCCTCGGGCAGGATGAACACCCACGCACCGAAGCCGAGGGCGGCGGCGGCGCCGAGCAACCCGACGAGCACGTCGCGGCGGGCCAACGGGCTGCGGGCGAACACCGGCACGACGTCGGCCGCGATCCCGAGCGCGGGCACGACGAACGCGAACAGCTGGGGCGGCAGGAGGGCCCACACCAGGTCGCCGTAGATGCCGCCGCCGCTCGTCAACAGCCCGACTCCATAGCGAACGTCGAGCCACAGCAGGACGATGCCACCGACGAGCACGGGCAGGCTGAGCAGCCAGATGGTGCCGGCCGCGAGCACCGACCACGCGAACAACGGCACCCGGTCGAGCCGCATCCCATCACCGCGCAGGGTGAGCGCGGTTGCGGTCACGCACACCGTGGCCAGGGCCAGGGCGATGACCACGGCGCCGAACGCGGTGAGCCACAGCAGGACCCCATCGCGGTCGGTGCCGCCGGGACCGCCGTCGATCGCGTACGAGGCCACGAGCAGCCCGCCGGCCAGCAACCAGGTCCAAAAGGCCGCGGTGGCCGCCCGGGGGAAGGCGACGGTCGACGCGCCGACCTGTAGGGGCACGACGTAGATGGCGAGCCCGAGGATGAGCGGGAGGAGGAAGAGGAACACGGCGGCGACGCCGTGGAGTGAGAACGCGGCGATGAGGCTCTCGTCGGACAGGATCTGGAGCTCGCCGGCGTCGATCTTCTCGACGCCGACCAGGCCCCCGGCCACTCCGGCCACGACGAGGAAGAGGAACGAGAACCCGATGAAGAGGCGGCCCGTTGTCTTGTGGTCGCCGTTGGCGAGCACCGCGGCCAGGCCCGTGGGCGCCGGCCGCCCAGGGTGGGGCGCGCCGCCCTCCGAAAGGGTCGCGGCGGCCTCGTCGGCGCCCGCGGCTCGGCTGATTTCGGTCACCGCCACGGCTGGCTCGAGAAGCTCGTCCTGCGCACTACGCGCCCCATCGCAGCAGCTGGTCGACGGCCATGGCGCCGAAGAGGAGCGTGATGTAGGTGATCGACCACCCGAACAGCCGCATCGCCGCGTCGGCCGTCGCCTTCTGGTCGTCGGGGTGGCGGGCCAGCCGCAGGGCCATCCAGGTGAAGACGGCACCGAGGACGACGGCGGACACGAGGTAGACGTCGCCCATCTCGGCGACCGGGGCGAAGAGCAGCGTAAGGGCCCAGAGGGCGAGGGTGTAGAAGACGATCCGGGTGGCCGTCTCCTTGATGCTGGCCACCGCCGGCAGCACGGGCACGTCGACCGAGGCGTAGTCGTCGCGATAGCGGATGGCCAGGGCCCAGAAGTGGGGCGGGGTCCAGAAGAAGATCACGGCGAACAGGATCACCGGTGGCCAGTCGAGGGTGCCGGTGACGCTCGACCAACCGATGAGCACGGGCACCGCGCCGGCCGCCCCGCCGATCACGATGTTGTGGCGGGACGTCCGCTTGAGCCAGAGCGTGTACACAAAGACGTAGAACAGGCAGGCGGTCACGGCCAGCACGGCCGACAGGACGTTCACCAAGGACCACAGCCAGGCGAAGGCGGCGACCTCGAGCGCGACGGCGAAGGTGAGGGCGGCGCGGGGCGTGACCTCGCCGGTGACCAGGGGGCGGTTGCGGGTGCGCCTCATCACCGCGTCGATGTCGCGGTCGACGACCATGTTGATCGCGTTGGCGCCGCCCGCGGCCATGGCCCCGCCGATCACGGTCGCCAGCACCAACCAGGGCGATGGCAGACCCCGGGCCGCCACGACCTGGGTGGGTACCGTCGTGACCAGGAGCAGCTCGATGATGCGGGGCTTGGTGAGCGCGACATAGGCCGCCATCCGGCTGCGCACGGGGGTCCGAACCAGCTGCTCCATGTCGATTCGCACACTAGGCAAGCAAGCGAGACGGCGGCCAACGCCCAGGGCACCCGTTGGCGGCTTCGTCCTGACCGGTCTGGTCCGTCCCGTCCGGCGAATGGCCCGTGGGTGCCGCCCGCTCCTACCCTCTGACCACGGTGGCCCACCTCCGATCGATCACCGTCAGCCCGGTCGCCTATCGGCGGATCACGTTGGTCGCCCTGGTCGCGCTGGTCGCCATCATCGTCACCGGCGCCGCCGTGCGGCTCACCGACTCCGGCCTGGGCTGCACGAGCTGGCCCACCTGCGACGAGACGACCATCGTCCCCCGCTGGGAGTACCACCAGATGATCGAGGGCGTGAACCGCTTCTTCACCGGCGTGGTCTCGGTGGCGGTCGCGCTGGCCGTGCTGGGATCGCGGCGGCGGACGCCGCGACGCTCCGATCTCACCGGCTGGTCGCTCGCGCTGGTCGCCGGCGTCGTCGGTCAGATCGTCCTCGGCGGGCTCACCGTGCTGTTCCATCTGTGGCCCCCGCTTGTCATGGGTCATCTGCTGCTGTCGCTCGCCCTCGTGACGTGCGGCGTCGTCCTGCACGAGCGGGCGGGCTGGGCCGCCCCGCGCCCGCGCCGGCCCGCGGC
>JBOGGX010000105.1:0-7163 GCA_050744245.1 Acidimicrobiales bacterium | reverse complement strand
GCGCCCTTCCCCAACGGCGCCACCCGACTTCACTTGGGTTGACACCGTACTACACGAAAATCACTGGGATCAAGAGGACGGAGCGAGCGCCTGGTCGAGGTCGGCGAGCAGGTCGGCCGCCGTCTCCACCCCGACCGAGAGCCGCACCAGGGCCGGGTCGACGGCCAGGGCCGAGCCCGCGACCGACGCGTGGGTCATCCGGGCCGGGTGCTCGATGAGCGACTCGACCGCCCCGAGCGACTCGGCCAGGGTGAACAGTCGGGTCCTGGCCACCACGGCCAGGGCCGCGGCCTCGCCGCCGGCGACCACGAACGAGACCATCCCGCCGAAGTCGCGCATCTGGCGGACGGCCACCTCGTGACCCGGATGCCCGGGCAGGCCGGGCCAGAGCACCCGCTCGACCGCCGGGTGCCCGGAGAGGAACTCGGCCACCACCCGTGCGTTCGCGCAGTGCCGGTCCATGCGCAGGGCGAGGGTCTTGAGCCCCCGGTGGACGAGATAGCAGTCGAACGGCGAGGGCACCGCGCCCACCGCGTTCTGGAGGAATCTCAGCTGCTCGGCCGTGGCGTCGTCGTCGGTTGCTGCGAAACCACCGACCACATCGGAATGTCCGCCGAGATATTTGGTCGAGGAGTGCACCACGACGTCGGCGCCGAGCTCGAGGGGACGCTGCAGGTACGGCGTGGCGAACGTGTTGTCGACCACGACCGACGCCCCCCGTTCGTGGGCCACTGCGGCCACCGCCTCGATGTCGACGATCAGGAGCCCCGGGTTCGTCGGGGTCTCGATCCACACCGTCGTCGTCGCCTCCGGCCATTCGCGCGCCACCCGATCGACGTCGGTCAGGTCGGCCGCGACCCAGGTGGCGCCGGCGGGCCGGTGCACCTTGTCGATGAGCCGGAACGTGCCCCCGTAGGCGTCCTTGCCCAGCACCACCTTCTGATCGGGACGAAGCCGGAGCACCGCGTCCTCGGCCGCCATGCCGCTGGCGAAGGCCAGGCCGTGACCGGCCCCTTCGAGCGCGGCCACGGCCGTCTCGAGCCCGGCCCTGGTCGGGTTGCCGGTGCGGCCGTACTCGTAGCCCTGGTGCTCCCCCACCTCGCGCTGGGCGAAGGTCGTCGCCAGCGAGATCGGGGGGACGACCGCACCCGTCGCCGGATCGGGGTCCTGGCCGGCGTGGACCGCCTTGGTCTCGAACCCGTCGAACCCGGTCATCGCGACGGGTTCGGGTGGGCGTCGAGCTGCCCAGACACGAACCGCAGCACGTCGCTGCGCGACAGCACCACCCGCGGCCGACCGCCGGCCAGCACGACCAGGGCCGGCGAACGCTCGAGCCGCTCGACCGCCAGCTCGATGGGCTGGCCGACGCCGATCGTCGGGAGCCGCGGCCCCATCACCTTCTCGACCGGGCTCTGGAACACACCCGGGTCGCGGAACGCCAGGTCCATCAGCACCAGCTCGTCGACGGCGCCGAAGATCTCGGCGGTGGCCAACGGCATCTCGCCCTTGGCCACCGGCAGCTGCGACACGTCGTACTCCCGCATGAGCGCCACGGCCCGCTCGACCCGGTCCTCGGGGTGGACGTAGACCAGCGGCGGGATGTCGTCGCCCCGCGCCTCGATGATCTCGCCCACGGTCCGGTCGCCGGTGCGCAGGAACCCGTAGGTGGCCATCCACTCGTCGTCGAACACCCTCGACAGGTAGCCGCTGCCGCGATCGGGGATGAGGACAACGACCAGGTCGGCCGGGCCCGCGTCCCGGGCGACGTGGAGGGCGGCGGCCACCGCCGTGCCCCCCGATCCGCCGATGAAGATGCCCTGCTCGTGGGTGACCCGGCGGGCGGTGATGAAGCTCTCCTCGTCGGAGATCGGCACGACCACATCGACCAGCGAAGGGTCGTAGGTCGATGGCCAGAAGTCCTCTCCGATCCCCTCGACCAGGTAGGGGCGGCCCGAGCCGCCCGAGTACACAGAACCGGCCGGATCCGCCCCGACGATCCTCACGTTCGGGTTTCTCGTCTTGAGGTAGCGGGCCACCCCGGTGATGGTGCCGCCCGTGCCGATGCCGGCCACGAAGTGGGTGATCCTGCCCGCCGTCTGGCGCCAGATCTCCGGTCCGGTCGACCGCTCGTGGGCCCAGGGGTTCCACGGGTTGTCGTACTGGTTCGGGCGGAACGCGCCCGGCGTCTCCCGCACCAGCCGCTCCGCCACCGAGTAGTACGAGCCGGGGTCGTCGGGCTCGACCGCCACCGGGCAGACGATCACCTCGGCGCCGAACGCCCTCAGCAGGCTGATCTTCTCGGGGGCGACCTTGTCGGTCATGACGAAGATGCACCGGTAGCCCCGTTGGGCGGCGACGATGGCGAGCCCGACGCCGGTGTTGCCCGAGGTCGGCTCGACGATGGTCCCGCCCGGGCGCAGCAGCCCCTCCCGTTCGGCCGCCTCGATCATGGCGACCGCGGGGCGGTCCTTGACGCTGCCCCCCGGGTTGAAGAACTCGAGCTTGAGGGCGACCGTGCACCGGATGTCGAGGCCGCTGGTGTCGAGCCGCAGCAGCGGCGTGTCGCCGATCAGGTCGAGCAGCGAGTCGGCGATCTGCGGCTCGGCCGGCAGCGGCTCGTCGGTTCCGTCGGTTTCCATTCGGAGCCGACGCTACCGACTGGGCGGGGGCCGCGAACCATCGGGGTCCTGCGGTCGTTAGGTTCCTCGCAACGCGACGACACGGACGGAGGCTCGGTTGAGCACAGGCAGCACCACTCCCCCCGGCTGGTATCCCGACCCGCACCAACCGGGTGCGATCCGGTGGTGGGACGGGACCGGCTGGACGGGCCACAGCCAGCCGGCAACCGGTGGTCCGGCACCGGCACGCAGTGGCCGATCGAAGTTGCCGTGGATCCTTGCCGGCGTTGCGCTCGCCGCCATCGCGATCGTCGCCGCCGGTGTGGTGCTGCTCGGCGGCGACGAGACGTCGACACCAGAGGAGTTCGCCGCCTCCGTGTGCGAGGGGTGGCTGGACGAGGCCACCCGACTCAACGAGGTCATCGACGAGACAGAGGACTTCGGAGGCGATGAACCGACCGAGGAGCAGTTCGCGGTGCTGGCGGAGGCCCTCCGGGCCGCGGCCACCGGCTTGGATGCGCTGGCCGGCGAGTTCGAGGCCGCCGGCCGACCCGAGGTCGCCGGCGGCGAGCAACTGGTCGGCGACGTCACCTCGGCGGCGCGGGAGACGGCCGAACGCGTTCGTGACCTCGCCGACCAGGTGGACGACACCGACCCGGACGACGAAGACGCGCTCGACGAGCTCGGCGAGGCGTTCGAAATTCTCGAGGACGCCGAGACCGACATCATCGACGGCGCGCTGGGCGAGGGCAATGCGGACTTCGGCGACTTCGGCAACGACGAGCTCGCCGACGCCTTCGCCGACAACGGCACCTGCCAGGAGATCAACGACCTCCTCGAATGACCACTGCGGGCTTCACCGTCCCGTCCCGGTAGGGCTCGTAGACGGCGAGCAGCCGACCGGCCTCGTCGAGCACGCCCCATGGACCCGCGCCGTCGACGCCGAGCAGGTCGGACTCGAGCACCTTGCCGTGCCCGATCGCGGCGACGACCAGCTCGTCGGACACCACCGCCGACGGGTAGTCGCGGACCGCCGCGCTCGGCGGCAGCAGACCGCCGGCCGACACGGCGTCGACGGCGACGGCGTCGTCCTCGCCGAACGACCCCACCGCGGTCCGCCGCAGGCTGCGCAGGTGGGCGCCGCCGCCCAGGGCCGCGCCCAGATCGGCGGCGAGCACCCGAACGTAGGTGCCGGCCGAGCAGGCGACCTCGACGGCGAACACCTGGGGGTCGACGGTGGGCGACACCTCGAGGCGGTACACGACGACCGGCCTCGGGTCCCGCTCGACCTCGATCCCGGCCCGGGCCAGCTCGTGCAGCCGGCGGCCCCTGACCTTGACCGCCGACACCATGGGCGGCACCTGTTCGATCGCGCCCACGAGCCCGGCGGCGGCGGCCCGTACGGCGTCGAGCCCGACCCCCGACATGTCGTGGGTGGCGACCACGTCGCCCGAGGCGTCGAGGGTCGAGGTTTCGGTGCCGAGCACGACCTCGCCGGTGTAGGTCTTGGTCAGCCCGGTGAGGAAGCGCAGGAGCCGGGTGACGCGTCCGACACCGACGAGCAGCAGACCGGTGGCGTCGGGATCGAGCGTGCCGGCATGGCCGATGCGCCGCTCGCCCAGCGTGGAGCGCAGCCGGGCGACCACGTCGTGCGACGTCCAGCCGGGCGGCTTGTCGACGACGGCCAACCCGTCAGTCATGCGCGTCCGGCGACTCGTCACGCAGCTTGGTGAGGATCTCCTCGACCCGGGCGGCCGTGCGCTCGGTCTCGTCGGGCCGGAAACTGAGCTCGGGCACGCGACGGATGCGGGCCTGGCGACCGATGGCGGCCTGGAGCTGCACCCGGTGGTCGGACAGCCCGGCCTGGACCGCCCGGTCGCCTTCCGGGCCGGTCAGCGTGTCGTAGAACACCACCGCGTGGCGCATGTCGCGCTCGACCGTGACCCGGATGACCGTGACCAGCTCCAGCCGGTCGTCGTCGACGCGCTCCAACTCCTCGGCGACGATCTCGTGGATCAGGTGGTTGAGCCGCTCCACCCGCGGAACGTTTCTAGCGCCCTCCGATCGCGCACTCATTCGTGCACCGCCGGTCCAGACCGGCTGTGTCGATGGTTCTCTCGCCCTTCGGGCTCGATCACTGGGTCACCTCCAGCCAATGGCGGGTGATGTCGAGCACCTGCACCTCGGGGAACGACCAGACGTACCGCTCGACCTCGTCCAGCACCTCGGTGGCGTGCGACACCGAGCTGGCCACCACGGCCACGCCGATCCCGGCCCGCTGCCACTTCTCCTGGTCGGCGATCTCGGCCACGGCCACGTTGTAGCGCCGCCGGGTGCCCTCGAGCAGCGGCTTCAGCAGCCCCCGCTTCGCCTTCAACGTGTGGCAGTCGGGCAGGTGGAGGTCGATGGTGAGCGCGGCGACGTGCATCGTGGGCCGGAGGCGGCTCGCCTCCGGCGCCAGACTAGGTCCGGGCGATCTCGCGTTCCTCGAAGGTCTCGATGACGTCGCCCGGCTTGAGGTCCTGGAAATCGGAAAGCCCGATGCCGCACTCATAGCCGGCCTGTACCTCGCGCACGTCGTCCTTGAAGCGCTTGAGCGACGACACCGCACCCTTCCAGATGATCGTGCCGTCGCGGAGGAAGCGCACCCTCGAACCCCTGGTGATCGTCCCGTTGAGGACATAGCAGCCGGCGACCCGGCCGACCCGAGGAATCGAGAAGATCTCTCGGACCTCCGCCTCGCCGGTGACCACCTCCTCGAACTCGGGCTGGAGGAGACCGAGCATGGCGTTCTCGATGTCCTCGATCACCTGGTAGATGATCTCGTAGGTGCGGATCTCGACGTCTTCCTGCTCGGCCAGCTCACGCGCGTTGCGGTCGGGGCGGACGTTGAAGCCGATGATCGTGGCGTTGGACGACGACGCCAGCTGGACATCACTCTCGTTGATGCCGCCGACGGCGCGGTGGATGAACGACAGCCGCACGTCGTCGCGCTCGAGCCTGCGCAGCGACTCGGTGAGCGCCTCGAGCGAGCCGGTGACGTCGGCCTTGAGGATCAGGCCGAGCGTGGCCTGCTCGCCCGACTGGATCTGCTGGAACAGGTCCTCGAGCCGGCCCCCGCTGTGGACCGCCTTGACGTCGCGGCTGAGCCCGGCGACCCGCTGCCAGTGCTCACGGGTGCCGGCCACCTGGCGGGCCACCTTCTCGTCCGGCGCGACCACGAACCGATCGCCGGCGTGGGCGACCTCGGACAGGCCGAGGATCTGGACGGGCACCGAGGGGCCGGCCTCGGTCAGCGGCTGGCCGTTGTAGTCGAGCAGGGCCCTGGCCTTGCCCCAGGCGGCACCGGCGACGACCGGGTCGCCGACCCGCAGCGTGCCCCGCTGGACGAGCACGGTGGCGACCGGGCCCCGGCCCACGTCGAGGTTGGCCTCGAGCACCACGCCCGCGGCCCGGCCGTCGGGGTTGGCCTCGAGCTCTTCGACGTCGGCCACCAGCAGCACGGTCTCGAGCAGGTCGTCGATGCCGTCGCCGGTGAGGGCGGACACCGGGACCATCTCGGTGTCGCCTCCCCAGGCGACCGGAATGAGGTCGTGCTCGCTCAGCTGCTGCATGGCCCGCGTCGGATCGGCATCCTCGCGGTCGATCTTGTTGATCGCCACGACGATCGGTACGCCGGCCGCCTTGGCGTGGTTGAGGGCCTCGACCGTCTGGGGCATGACGCCGTCGTCGGCCGCCACCACCAGGATCACGATGTCGGTGGCCTGGGCCCCCCGGGCCCGCATGGCGGTGAAGGCCTGGTGGCCAGGCGTGTCGATGAAGGTGACCAGGCGCCCGTTCCGCTCGGCCTGGTAGGCGCCGATGTGCTGGGTGATGCCGCCCGCCTCGGATGCGACCACGTTGGCGTGCCGGATCCGGTCGAGCAGCTTGGTCTTGCCGTGGTCGACGTGGCCCATGACGGTGACGACGGGGGGCCGCTCCTCGAGCTTGCCCTCGTCCTCGTCGGCCTCCTCGAGCTCGGTCACGCCGAGCGACCGCTGGAGCTCGACCTCCTGCTCCTCGCCCGGGTCGACCAGCTTGATCTCGGCGCCGATCTCGGCAGCGAACAGTTCGATCATGTCGTCGTTGAGCGACTGGGTGGCGGTGACCATCTCGCCCTGCTGCAGCAGGTAGCGGACGACGTCGGCCGCCGTGCGGTTGAGGCGGGGGCCGAGCTGCTGCGGGGTCGAGCCACGCTCGACGACCATGACGCCCTCGGGCACCGGAGCGCTCGTCGGCGTGTAGGTCGGCATGTCAATGGGCTGCAGCTCCTCGCGGTTGCGGCGCCGGCGTCCCTTCGAACGACGAGGCTGACGGCGCTGGGCCGGCCCACCTCGACCCGGGGGCCCACCTGGTCCACCGAACGGCGGCCCGCCGCCGGGCCCGCCACCTGGGCGGCCGCCCGAGGGACGGCCACCGCCCGGACCGCCACCGGGGCCGGAGCGACCCCCGGGCGCGCCGGCACCCCGGCCCATGGGCGAGCCCGGGCTGCGACCGGGAGCACCC
>JBOGGX010000104.1:0-18947 GCA_050744245.1 Acidimicrobiales bacterium | reverse complement strand
CCCCGCGACCTGAGCGCCAGGCGGTGCCGGTCGTGATCCGGCCGCGCGCGCAGGTCGACCTGAACGCGGTCGCGGCCCGGGCCCGCCTCGATCGTGGCCGGGACGGCGCTCAGGTGTCGACGGTGGTCGAGGCGCTGCAGGCTCAGGCCGAGCGGACCCAGACCTCCGTCCGCCAACTGCTCGACGCCGAGGCCGCCGCCGGCCGGACGTCCGACATCCGTTCGTACCGGGTCGTCAACAGCTTCAGCGCCACGGTCGACCAGCAGACGCTCGACCGGCTGGCCGTCCATCCAGACGTCGAGAGCATCGGGCTCGACGAGGAGCTCGTCCTGCCCGAGCCGGCCACGTGATCGAAGCCGCCTGGCTGCACCGACTGCGGGGCTGCGAACTGTTCGCCTACCGGCTTCCGACCGAGCCGTTCCGGCCCCACTACGAGGTCGGCGGTTACTGGGTGACCGACCAAACCGTCGACGCCACCGAGCGGGTGGCCGTCGGCGACCTGTTGGACCGGCACGCCACCGCAGGGGTCGAACTGCGTGTCACACCCTCGATCTGGCCGTTCTGGCGACGAGTCGCCACCTCGACGCTGGAGTTCAGCGGATGCCGGCTCCGCAACGCGGCACCCCATCCCGACCAGCTCTCATGACCGGCGGCCGGGTCTAGCCTGCGGGTCATGACGGTCGGACCTTCGCGAGCACCACCGTCGCCTCCTGCCCTCACCGGACCAGTTCGAGGACAGGAGGAAACGAGTGCCCATACATGAGGGCTTCAGCCCTTCGCGCCCCCGCGGGCTCCTGGCTGCCGACGGCGCGTCGATCGGCAACGTCGCCTGCCCGGCGCCATGACGGGGCCAGGCTCGCTGCACCGGCCGGACTGGTGGTCGAGTACGCCGCGTGGGAGTGGACTCCGGTCTCCTGCTACGCCCAGCAGACGACCTGGCGGCTGGAGCATGTCGGCGAGCCCGCCCGGTTCCTGAAGATCAACCGGGCCGGGGCGTACCCCGGGCTGGTGCGGAGGCGGCCCGGACCCGGTGGGCAGCCGCCCACCATCTGCCGGTACCCGAGGTGATCGACACGGGCACCGATGGGACGGTCGACTGGCTGGTCACGGCCGCCCGCGCCGGGCGATCAGGGACCGACCCAGCCTTGGGCGACGTCCGGCAGGTGGTGGTGGCGTTGGCCGAGGGGCTGCGCCGTTTGCACGAGACCGCCCCCGTTGCTGGGTGTCCGTTCGACTTCCGGCTCCCCGCCGCGATGGCGCATGTGCGCCGCCGGGTGGCCGCGGGGCTGGTCGATCCGGCGGAGGACTTCGACGAGGACCACCGCCCCCTCGACGCCCAGGGGGCGCTCGGCGAGCTGGAAAGGTTGCGACCCACTGGCGAAGACCTGGTGGTGTGCCACGGCGACTAGTGCCCTCCCAACGCCCTGATCACCGATTGCCGGGTGACGGCATATGTCGATCTCGGGGATGTGGGTGTGGCCGACCGGTGGTGGGACCTCGCCGTGGCCACCCGGGCAGTCACCGAGAACTACGGGCCTGGCCTCGAGTCCATGTTCCTGGCCGTCTACGGCGCGCCGCCCGATCCGCAGCGCCAGCGGTTCTACCGGCTCCTCTACGACGTCGCGTCCTGACCCACCCCAGCCGGCCCTCGGCCACACCGTGACCACGCCGTGACCACGCCGTGAGCGGCGGTAGTCGTCTCCGGTTACCAGTCCTCGAGGCGGGCCAGCAGACCCCCGGGGTCGCGTTCGAATCTCTCCAGGCAGTAGGGGCACGCGCAGAAGTGCACCGTTCGGCCTCCGTGTTCGACAGCGACCGTCATGCACATGGGCTTCTCGCCCAGGCAGCTGGGACATACGACGACTGTCGCCGATGCGGGCGAGGTACCGGTCGGGGTCGGTCCGGAAGACGTCGGCACAGCCTTCGCAGCAGAAGGAGTAGGGGTTGCGATCGTGCGCCGTGTGGAACGCCTGCTCGCGGCTGAGTCCCAAGCGGACGAGTGAGCAGCCGCACGTGGGGCAGAGCACGGATCTGACGATGACATCGGTGGTCGTCACGGTGCCGGTGGTCCCTTCCTTGTCAGCTGGTCTGGTCAGGCGGCGCAGCAAGAGAGTTCGTCGACGGGACGGGTGAAGGATTGGGCGACCAGGCGGAGTGCTTCGCTCATGGTCAGGTAGGGCGCCCAGGTGCCGGCGAGGTCGTCGATTGTGAGCCCGAACTTGATCGCGTAGACGCCGGCGAGGACGAGGTCACCGGCGGCGGCGAGGGCGTGCACGCCGAGGACCCTGCCGGTCTGCGGGTCGGCGATCAGCTTGATGGCGCCTCGGGTGTCGTGCTCGACGAGGGCGCGGGGGCACGTTGTCGAGCCCGAGGACCCGGCAGTCGCAGTCGTAGCCCGCCGCCACGGCCTGGGCTTCGGTGAGCCCGGCCGAAGCGAGCTGGGGGTCGGTGAACACCACCGACGGCAGGGCCGTGTAGTCGATCGGGGCGTGGCTGTTGGCCAGGGCGTTGGTGGCGGCGAGGTGGCCCTGTGCGGCGGCGACGTACACGAGCTGGGGGCCGCCGGTGACGTCCCCCGCGAACACGTTTGGGTTGGTCGTGCGCAGGCTGGCGTCGACGGCGACGAAACCGGCTTTGTCGACCTCGACCCCCGCCGCCGAGAGGTCGAGGCCGTCGATGCGGGCGTGGCGGCCGCCGGCGACCAGGACGGCGTCGCCTTCGACACCGCGTCCCCGGTCGGTGTGCACGACCTTGGCGGCGCCTCGGGATTCGACGGCGGTGGCGCGGGCGTTGGCGACGTCGATGCCCTCGTCCATGAGGACGAGCCGGAGCCGGGAAGCCAGCTCGGGTTCAGCACGCGGTGCGAGGCGGCCGATGATCGTGACCGGGGTGCCGAGCCGGGCGTAGAGCTGGCTCAGCTCCAGCCCGACGAACCCGCCGCCGATGGTCACCAGCCGCTCGGGCAGGCTCGTTTGTTCCATCGCGGTGGCCGAGGTCAGGAAGCCGGCCTCGTGGAGGCCGGGCAGCAGGGGGATGGTTGGTTCGGTGCCGGTGGCGACCAGACAGGCGCTCGCTCGGAGCTCGTGGCCGCCAACGGTGAGGGTCGCGGTGTCGTTGAACTCGGCGTGGCCGGCGACGATCTCGAACCCGTACACATCCGGGAGGTCGAGGTACTTGTGCTGGCGCATGCCGGCGACCAGCTCGCCCTTCCCGATCAGAGCGGCGAGGTCCACCGGACCAGCCGACGTCGGCAGTCCGCTGAACGGGTGCGACGCGGCGGTGTGGCGTGCTGTGGCCGCAGCAAGGAGGGCCTTGGACGGGATGCAGCCCACGTTCACGCAAGTGCCCTCCACCGTGGCTTCCTCGATCATGACGACGCGGGCGTCTCGGCGGCGGGCTTCGATCGCGGCGCCGAACGCGGTGCACCGCCCGAGCCGACGATCGCCAAGTCGTAGTCCACCATCCGGTCCGCTCCCTTGATCCGACGGCGCCCCGACGCCGTGCCGGGAGCGCTCCTGTCGGGCACGGTAAACCCTCCGGTATCTGGGAGGGTCAAAGGGGCGTAGCCTGATGTGGTGCGCATCGGTGAGCTCGCGGACCGATCGGGTGTCCCGGTCAAGACCATCCGCTACTACGAGGACATCGGCGTGGTGGACCCGCCCGAGCGCACATCGTCGGGTTATCGCGACTACGACGCCCCGGCCATCGATCGCCTCGCGTTCATCCGAGCCGCCCAGGCCGTCGGGCTGACCCTCGGCGAGATCGGCCAAGTCGTCGCCCTCCGCGAACGGGGCCAGACCCCCTGCACCCATGTGGTCGAGCTGCTCGAACGGCGGGCGGACGAGATGGGCCAGCGCATCATCGAGCTGCAACGCCTCGAGGGCGACCTGCGCCGCCTCGCCGCCCGAGCGCACGGCCTGGACCCGGCCGAGTGCGACCCTCAGCGGGTCTGCCACGTCATCGCCCCCCACCGCCCGCTCTGACGCCGTGGCTTGACCCTCCAGTGGACCGGAGGCTGTACGGCTGTACGGTCACCATCGTGACAGGCGACACCGCGCCCACCCACGTCGATGAGCGGACCGGCGGCAGCCGCCGGTCGATCGGGCCGTGGGGAACGGCCGCGCGGGCCCTGGTCGGGGCGCTCCTGGTGGGCAGCGTGGTCGAGGGTCACCTGTCGGCCGGCCTCGATCCCTGGGCTTGGGTTCTGGGTTTAGTGGGCTTCCCGCTCGTGGTGCTCGGCTGGCAGCGATGGCGCGTTGGCCACCAGCCCAGTCGTCTGAGGCGACCGGACCGCTCGCGCACCTGGTCAACGTCGCGGTGTTCGCCGCCTTGTACCTGACGCCGTCGTACGCCCCGGCCCTGTCGGTGACCAGCGACGCGGCGCTCCTGTTCTATGGGATCTCGATGCTGCTCGCCGCGGTCCGGGGCTACGCCGGCTGTGAGGTCCTGGCCGTGTCCAACTGGGTGTGCGCCGCGACGACCAGATCGGCTGCATGGTCTTCTGGCCCGTCGACACTGCCGAGCGGCACGCCGTTCCGGACGGTTCGAGCGCGGGCTGAGCACCCGACCGTTCCCGCCGGCTACGGGCGAGAACGGGGGGCGCCGTCCCCGGGTCAGGTGGTCCTGTAGCACCGCCGCGTCGAGGAGGCGGGCGGCGATGGCTTTGGACCGCCAGGAGAGGGTGGTGAGGACCCGGTCGGGTGGGACCGGGAGGCGTTGAACCATTTCGTGGTGGGGTTCCCACGGGTCGAGCTCGACGCGTGCCCACCAGCGGGTCTGGTAGTGGCTGGTGGGCCCGTGGGGTGCTTGGGGGTCCCAGACGTGTTGGCAGGCGAGGTATCGACAGTCGATCACGCGGGCGCAGGCTTCCTCGGCGACCTCGCGCACCAGCGCGTCGCGGGCGGTCTCACCCGCTTGGAGCTGGCCTCCCGGGAGGTTCCAGAAGCCGTCGTCGGCTTGGACCAGCACGACGAGCCCGTCTGGGGTGAAGCAGAACCCGTAGGACTGGGTGCTCGCGTGCTCCGGTGGATACCAGCCCAGTGCCATCAACGTGAAGGCAGCGGGCCGATCCACCTCGTCGACCGGCTGTGGCGCCAGCGCGGGGTCGACAGGGCCACCGGGGTCGATCATCTCCGGCGACCAGGTGGGGCTCTTTGGTTCGTCAGTCACGGGAGCGTGGCGACGTCGGCCCACGCCAGTCGGGCCAGGGCGGGGACCTTGGCGAGCGTGACGATCTCGCCGGGCGGGTCACCGGCGGCGTGGCGCCAGGTGTCGAGGTGTTCGGGGCCGCAGAACAGGTTGGAGTGGACGCAGAAGTCGTCCATGACGTTCTCGCACGGGCCGAGCGGCATCCACGGGACCGGCCCTGGGCCGTCGGTATCGGGGAGGTGGCCGTCAGTGATGTCGAGTACCAGCTCACGGTCGCAGGTCGGGCAGGTCGTGGTGGCGCGGGCGGTTTCCCCGAGGGCGACGGGGATGGCCACCGCGTCGTAGGCACACCAGGTGTGCAGCCGTTGCTCGCCGATCGCGAGCGTGTGGGCGGTGGGGCGGCGGGTGAGTCCGTGGGCGCCGATGAGCAGGTCCCCGTCGCGTTCGAGCCGCCCGTGCGCCTGCAGCCAGGCGACGGCGTTGGCGACACCGACCGTGTCCCGGCTGGCCGCCTCGGCCACGTCCGAGACCCGTGGAGCCTCACCGGTGAGGAGCGCCGCGAAGGCATGGCGCTGGAACGCGGTGACTGCCCGGTCGAGCTGACGCGGCGGACAACCGCTACCGGGGAAGTCGGTCATGGTGGACACCTCCTCGCCGAGGCCGATCATTGTCGGTCAGTAGCGGGTGAGCGTGCCGTCGCGGCGAACACGCCGCGCGGCCCGGTGGAAGGCGTAGGCGCCCGCGGCGAGCCACCCAGCGGCCAGGGCGGCCATGGGGAGCAGACCGCCGTCGCCGGTGAGGGCGAGGCCGCCGCCGTCGAGCAGGACTCGGCGGGCTGCGGTGATGGGATGGGTGACCGGTAGGAGCCGGCCAACCGCCGCCATCCAGGCGGGCATGTCATCGAGGGTGACCATGACGCCGCCGGCGAAGAACAGCACGATCAGCAGCATCTCGTTGAGCATCTCGATCCGCTTCCACAGCAGGGTGAGGCCGCCGATCGCGAGCGAATAGCCGATACTCCCGGCCACCAGGAAGCCCATGGGCACGAGCACGGTCGGGTTCCAGTGGGGGATGTGGACGCCGACCGTGAGGGCCACGACCAGGTTGAGGGTGCCGATGACGAAGGTGGTCTCGAGGATCCCGGCCAGGACGCGCCCGACGGCGGCGAGGGCCCACCAGGGCAGGGGGCTGAGGTAGACCTGTTCGAGGGTCCCGGCTTGGATCTCGCCCAGTTGGCGCCAGAAGTACTTCTGGACCTGGAGGAAGAAGAACATCCCGAGGCTGAACCCGACCAGGAGGGACGCAGTGCGGCGGTCGTCGAAGGTCCACGCGAAGCGCCCTGTCACGATGGCGTCGCCCTGACCGGCCACCGCCGCGAACAGCAGGAACAGCGGCACGAACATCGCCAGTTCCAGCACGATCTGACGGCGTTCGGCCCACCCGAACCGCAGGCCCTTGTCGACCTCGTTGCCGATCGCGACCAGGGTGGCGGCCACGGTGGGTCGGGATGCCGACGAGGAGACGGCCGGGGCAACGGTTGTGGCGGGGATGCTGGGTGCGGTCATGCCGGGCCCAACCTTCCGTGCCGTAGCCCCCGGCGGATCTGCCATTGGTAGACCGCCCAGCCCGCAGCCACGAGAAACATCGTGTGGAGGACGAGCCAGCCGAGAGCGCCCGAGCCCCACAGGTCGCCCAGCGACTCGCCGTCGGTGAGGATGCTGCGGGTGGCCTCGATGCCGAGCGTGGTGGGGGCCAGCTTGGCGATGATCTCCAGCCACCGGGGGAACAACTCGGCCGGCGCGATGGTGCCGTTGAGGGCCATGATCGCCATCTGCACGATGTGGACCAGGGCGCCGATGCCCGGGTAGGTGAAGCTCGCCGCAGCGATCAGCAGCGCGAACCCCGCGGCTCCCGCCACGGTCAAGGCGAGCGGGACCAGGGCGGCGGGCCGCAAGGGGTACTCGACGCCCTGGACGGCCAGCACCACCGCCATCACCGTGGCGCCGACGAACACGGCCTCGCCCACGGCCGCGCTGAGCCGGCCGATGGCCAGCTGCCAGGCAGGCAGCGGGCTGAGGTGGATCTGCTCGAGGGTGCCGGCGTTGCGTTCCTCCAGAATCCCCGCCACCAGCCGCATGGTGATCCCGTAGGTCACGAGATAGGCGAACATCGCCGGCGCGGTCTCGGCGACGAGCTCGTCGAGGATCCGCCCGCCCCCGACGAAGTACTGGAACACCAGGTAGGTGGCGATCCCGCCGCCCACGGTCGGCACCAGGGTCGCCCGGTAGGCCCACAACAGCCGCACGCCCTTGGCGGCCTCGTTCGCGACCATGCGGGCCCGGTCCTTGGCCGGGACAGCGCGGCCCTCGAACGGTGTCGTGGCGGCGATCATCGGTCGCTGCCCACCAGCCGCACGAAGACCTCCTCCAGATCGTGTTGCACCGGGGCGACGCCCACCACCGGCACCCGCCGGCGGACCAGCACGTCCAGCACGTCCTGGAGCTGGTCGCTCGCTACCCCCAAGGTGGTTTGGCCCCTGTGGTCGTCGCCGGCGTCGGTGGCAACGATGTCATGCACGATGGCGGGCGGCACCCGGTCGGGCGGGACACCGACCTCGACCTGGTAGCGGTCCTCCCGGAACTGCTCCAACAGCTCGCCGACGGGTCGGTCCGCCACGATCCGGCCCTGGTTGATGACCGCCACCCGGTGCGACAGCTCTTGCGCGACAGCCAGCTGGTGTGTGGTCAGCACGACCGCCTTGTGCTCCTCGGCGGCGAGCCGCCGAACCCAGTCCTTCACCGTGCGCGAGGCGGCCACGTCGAGGCCGATGGTGGGCTCGTCCAGCAGCAGGAGCGCCGGGTCGCTGACCAGCGCGGCGGCGATGGCCACCTTCTGCTGCATCCCCCGGGAGAAGCCCCCGACGGCCTGATGGCGGCGCTCCCACAGCCCCAGCTCCCGCAACAGCCACTCCGCGCGGGGCGCGAACTCGCGGGTGCGCAGCCCCCGGAGGCGCCCGAAGTAGACGAGGTTCTGCCACGCCGAGAGCGCCCAGTACACGTTGCGGCCCCCCTCCAGCACCGCGCCCAGCTGGCGGACCGCGGCGCCCCGTCGACGCCCCAGGTCGACGCCCCCGATCGCCACCGAACCGCTGGTCGGGGTGACCAGCCCGCAGATCATCTTGATCGTGGTCGTCTTGCCCGCCCCGTTCGGGCCCAGAAGACCGACCACCTCCCCGGCGCGCACCACCACATCGACCTCGTCGACCGCGCGCAACACGGTCTCGCCCGAGCCGAAGACCTTTGTCAGCGCCCGAGCGTCCAACACGACCGGCCGCTCGGCCACGGCGTCCGGCGTCGGCGTGTCCCGGGTTCTCGTCGTCGTGCTCATCGGACTACCCCTTCGCTTGTCGACTACACTGTATACTAACGATGGAGATTACAGGTGAGAGCTACTATGGCAACTGTGAGTACCGCGACGACCGACCAGACGAGCGCGGCGACGAAGACCACCCGACGGCGGCCTCGGGGCGCGACCGGCCGCCACGAGGTCATCGCCGCCGCGCTCGACCTCGTCGACCGAGAGGGCCTCGACGCCCTGACCGTCCGCCGCCTCGCCGCCGAGCTCGACATGGAACCGATGTCGCTCTACAAGCGCGTCGCCAACAAAGACGACCTCATCACGGGCATCGCCGAGCTCATCTGGAACGAGGTCGCCGCCAGTGCCCCGCCCACTGACGACTGGGCCGGCTGGCTCCACACGCTCGGCACCGCCGTGCGCGATGCCGTGCGCCAGCATCCCAACGCCCTCCCCCTGCTCGTGGCTGGCGACGTCTTCCCGACCCCGATGCTCGAAGTCATCGCCACCCAACTCGAACGCGCGACACCCGGCTGGCCCGACCGGCGCGACGCAGCCAGCGCCATCTGCACCGTCACGGCCTTCGCGCTCGGCTGCGCCCTCGCCGAATGCTCCTACTGCACGCCCACCACCAGCACCGACCCCGCCACCGCCGAACGCCAACGCCTCCGGCGCATCGCTCGCGCCCTGCCCGCCGATGCCCCCGACCGCCTCATCGACACCGCACTCGACGTCTGCGGCACCGACGCCGGCGACATGTTCACCAACGGCCTCGACCTCATCATCAAGGGGTCACGTCAACCCTGAGCGAGCCGCGGGCGTACCCGACCGGGGATGACCTAAGCAGGTCAGCTCGCGATCCTCAGCGCAGCAACCACGCTCTCCCGCAAGCGAGGCGGCGAGACGTCCAGCTCGGCCAGCACCCCGCGCAGTCCGGCGCTGTCGACGTCGAGCGCCCCGAGCAACAGGCGCTCCTCCAGCTGCGGCGAGATCTTGTCCCGGTCCCAGCAACGGCCGACCGCGTTGTGCACCGCGCGCTTGAACTGCGGGCTCATCTGTGGCCCGCACAACGGACCCCGCGGCCGCAGGTTCCACCCCACCGAGCTGGCATAGAGCTCGCCGATCGCGTTCGGCCCGAACCGGGCCTCCACCCGCCGGCGGACCTCGCCCAGGTCGATGCCCAGCGTGCCCAGCAGCGTCGCGGCGTCCCGCGCCGGCCCGTCCCCCCGGCCTGAGCCCACCACCACACGGACGGCATCCCGCGCCCGTTCGTAGATCACACCGTGGTCGGCCAGCACCTCGGCCACGAACCGAGAACGGCCTCGGGCCAGGACCACCGGCAGATGCTCGACCCCGAAGTAGCCATGCCGCGCCGCCTCCGCCTCCTCCTGCGCCGTCCGCAGGATCCAGCCCAAAGGCCCGTCGCCCTGCTTGGTGCCGCTCATGATCGCCGCCCCCGCAGCCGCCCGATGGCGTACTTCTTGTGCACCGACTGGCGGGTGATCCCCAACGCCTGCGCGATGCGCTCCCATGTCCAGCCCTGTTCCCGCGCCGCCTTCACCTGCAACGCCTCGAGCTGCTCCAACAACCCGCGCAACGCCACCACCGCCGCCAACCCGACCTCCGGGTCGTCATGGGTGGCCGCCGCCGCCAACTCCGTCGCCTGATCCACGCCTGTCAGTCTGAACTGACAACCTGCGGACTGTCAACCAAAACTGACAACCTGGACGGCAGATGTCAGGTCAGCTCGGTGAGCGGAGGGAGCGGGATCGCCATCCCCCGGCGCAGCCATTGCCAGCCCACGTCCTCCAGATCGACGTACGTCCATTCACTGTCGACCAGCGTCGCTGGCGTGCACACATCCACCGAGATCGACGGGTCAGGGCTGCTGCCGTACCAGGTCGCGAACCACCAGCCGTCAACGGGAACCAGCGACACGACCGGCAGGCCCGCGTCACGGTTGCCTTGCCCGACCTCGCACTCGCCCGTCATCTCGCCGTCACTGCCCCGGAAGGCTCCCGGCCGGGGTGGACAGCCAGACGCCGTGCCGATCCTCGCCCAGCACATACGCCCGCCACCGCCCATACCACCCCGGAGGCCGCTTCACCTTCCGAATCCCAACCGACTCCAAGGCCGATGACGGTAACCCGGGTTCGCGCCGCCGAGGTCGACGACCGGCACGACTGGTTGCACTCGTCGGTCGGAGCCGATTCAACGGCGGCTCCCGACCCGCGGGTGCGACCGGGGCGTTGCCGCGGGCGTCCCCCCACGTGAGCTATCCCCCATGGCCAACGGGACCTCGCGATGAACCAGCGGCCACGGCAACCGCCGCCGCTGTTCGGCGTCGAGGCGGCCGCGGCCCAGCAGTCGGTGCCGGCCGCGCCGGAGCTGACGACCGACGCTCCACCGATCGTCACCACGCCGACGGTCCGGGTGACGGGGACGGCCGAGTTCCGCTCGACGGAGTCGGTGCTGAGGGACGGCGCCGAGGTTGCCGTCGTCGCTCCCGACCGCGACCGGTCCTACACCGTCGAGGTCGGCCTGGTCGAGGGGCCGAACGTCATCACCGCGGCGGCCACCAACTTCGCCGGTTCGTCGGCGCCGTCGGACGAGGTCACGATCATGCTCGACACGACCGGTCCCGCCTTGGCCTGGACGCCGCTCGATCGCGACGGGTTCTTCGACCCCGTCGCCCGGGTGACCGGAACCGCGGGCGATGCGATCGCCGGCACGGCGCCGGTCGAGGTCAACGGTCGGCCGGTGACGGTGGGGCCGGGCGGGCGGTTCGCGACGAACGTGGCGCTCGGTGTCGGCCAGGACACGATCACCGGGATCTCCACCGACGTCGTCGGCAACAAGACGACCGAGCGGCGCACCGTCCGGCTGTTCCCCTATGACGCCGAGCGGGAGCTGCGGCGCGACGCGGTGTCGGGTGGCTTCGACGCGTTCCTGCGGGTCGTCGGGGCCAACGGGCAACCGGTGCAGGTGGCCGCGGCCACCCTCGAGGTCAGGGACTCGGCCGGCCAGGTGGTGCTGAGCGTCCGATGGCCTGGCTACCTGCGGAGCGTCGCTACCACGCTCGGGTCACCGGGCTGCCGCGCGGCCTCGACGCGATCGGGGCGGTGCTCGACGTCGACGGCTGGCGGGTCGTCACGAGCGCCGGCCCGGCCCGGTTGCGCTGAGCTCGCTCTGGCGCGTCGGCGCGTCGGCGTCGGCGTCGGGCCCTCGGAGTCGTTCGGCGCGCTTCACCACATCCAGCGGGGTGAAACGCGCCCAATACCCCGGCGCACGGGTCGCACCTAGTTAGTTTAGTTTGACTAAACTAACTAAACGGCCGCCGGAGGGCCCGGCGGCCTGCGCACGGCGAGCTCCGGCTACGTCCTCGACGTGCCCGAGGACGGCATCGATGCCCTGCGGTTCGAGACCTGGTGACCTCCGGCCGCCGGGCGCTGCACGAACACCGGCCGGAGGAGGCCAGGGCGCTGCTCGACTCCGGGCTGGCGCTCTGGCGCGGGCGCGCCCTGGCCGGCTTCGAGTACGACCACTGGGGCGGGGCTCGAGTGCGAGCGGGCCGAGACCGTCATCCCGCTGGTGGAGCGACTGGTCGAGGAGCAGCTCCTCCGCGAGCGGCGCTGGTGGGTGCTGATGCTCGCCCGGTACCGGGCGGCCGGCAGACCGAAGCCCTACGGATCTACCAGCACGCCCGGCGCGTCCTCCTCGAGGAGATCGGCGTCGAGCCCGGGCGCGAGCGCCAGCGGCTCGAGCACGCCATCCTGGCCCAGGACCCGACGCTCGACCTGGCCGCATCGGCGGACCGGGCCCACACGCCCAACCCGACGAACGTTCCTGCGCCGGTCACCGCGCTCGTCGATCGGGACAGGGAACTCAGGGACGTCCTCCGAGCCCTCGACGACCACCGGCGGGTGACCATCTGGTGCTCGGACGTGCTCGAGCAGCGGGCCGGTCTGACCGCCGGTGTGGCCGCCACCGGCGTCACCGCCATCGTGGCCGGCCTCACCCTGGGCCGGCTGGCCGGCAGCCGGTTCACCCGGTCCCACCGGCCCGAATGGCTGCTCTATCGGGCCATTGCCGTCTATCTGATCGGCTTCGCCATGTTCTGGACGAGCACAGTGGGCTGGCTGTCGTTCGTCGGACTGTTCGTCAGCGGGCTCGGTCTGGCCCTGCTCTTCCCGCTCGGCCTGGCTCGCGTCATCGCCTTGTCCGACGGCCGGCCCGACCTGGCCACCGCCCGCGCCTCACTCGGCGCCGGGCTGGCCGTCGGCACCGGGCCGTTCGTCCTCGGCGCGCTCGCCGACGGCTTCGGCACCCACCAGGCGTTCCTGCTCGTGCCCGTGCTGGCGGGCGCGGCCGTGTTCGGGATCGGCCTCGGCGGACGAGCGGCCGCCACCGCCTGATCCGAAGGTCACCTCGGGCGGGCGGCGGCCTCTCGGTCCCGGCGCGTGCGCCACCGCTCCAGCAGCTTTGGCACCTCCTCGTCGAGGAAGACGAAGAACCGTCGCGTCTCCTCGAGGCGAACGCCAGCCGGCGTGTCGGCCCCGACGGCGCGGACGCCGTCGGCCAGATCGTGCTCCCATCGGACCAACAGCTCCTCGCGCCGCAGCATCGAGTCGTACCAGGTGTCGGCGTGGACCCTGTAGTCGTCGCGTCGGGCGCCGGGTTCGCGCTCGCGGACGACGAGGCGGACCTGGATGAGGTAGCGCACCGCCCCGGAGATGGCCGCCGGGCTCACGTCGAGCCGCTCGGCCAGCTCGGCCGCGGTGAGCCGGCCCGCGTCGGAGGCGAGCAGCGCGGCGAACACCCGGGCCGGCATCCGGGGAACGCCCGCCTCGAACAGGTTCAGGGCAAAGCGTTCGACGAACCGACGCACGGCCTCGTGGTCGCGTCGGCCGTCCGCTCCCGTCACGCGCCCCTCCTTGTCCCGAGAATCCTGTGATCTCTAGGCGTTCTTAACTTTCACAAGTTAGTGAAACAAGTGTAGCTTAGCCGGCATGACCACTGCCATCTCGGTGTCCGGTCTGGTCAAGCGCTTCGGCTCGACCCTGGCGCTCGACGGGCTCGATCTCTCGGTCGCCACGGGCGAGATCCACGGCTTCCTCGGGCCGAACGGCGCGGGCAAGACCACCACCATCCGCATCCTCCTCGGGCTTCTCCGCAAGGACGACGGTGGGGCCACGTTGCTCGGCGGTGACCCGTGGGCGGACGCGGTCGAGCTGCACCGCCGCCTGGCCTACGTGCCGGGCGACGTCAACCTGTGGCCCAACCTGTCCGGCGGAGAGGCCATCGACCTGCTCGGCGACCTGGGAGGCGGGTTTGACCCCGCCCGGCGGGCCATGCTGCTGGAGCGGTTCAACCTCGACCCCACCAAGAAGTGCCGCACCTATTCGAAGGGCAACCGTCAGAAGGTCGCCCTCGTCGCCGCCCTCTCCTGCGACGTCGAGCTGTACCTGCTCGACGAGCCGACGTCCGGCCTCGATCCGTTGATGGCGGCCGTGTTCCAGGACTGCGTGCAGGAGGTGAGGGAGGCCGGCAAGACGGTGCTGCTCTCGAGCCACGTCCTGGCCGAGGTCGAGGCGCTGTGCGACCGGGTCAGCATCATCCGGTTGGGACGGACCGTCGAGTCTGGAACGCTGGCCGAGCTCCGCCACCTGACCAGGACGACGATCTCGGTCGACACCGCCCGCGCCATGAGCGGGCTGGCCGAGCTCGACGGCGTCCACGATCTTCGGGTCGCCGCCGACGGCACCCACGCCAACTTCGACGTCGAGACCGCCCGGCTCGACCGGGTGCTGGCCCACCTCCTCGGCTTCGAGGTCCGCACCCTGACGAGCACGCCACCAACGCTCGAGGAGCTGTTCCTCCGCCATTACGGCGACGAGCTGGCCCTCGAACCCGAGCGAGCCGAGCTGGCCCACTCGTGACCCAGTTCACCGGCACCCTCCGGCTGGCCCGCCTGGCGTTGCGGCGCGACCGGATCCAGCTCCCCGTCTGGATCCTCGGCCTCGTCATCCTCCTCGCGATCAGCGTCGCCAGCGTCATCGGCCTGTACCCGAACGAGGACGACAGGATCGCCCTGGCCAGATCGTCGGCCACCAGCCCGGTATCGCTCATGACCAACGGACTGGTTTCCGGCACCAGCCTCGGGGCCACGGTGGCGGCCCAGGCGCTGCTGGTCATGTTGCTCGCCGTGGCCGTGATGAGCACCTTCGCCGTGGTCCGCCACACCCGACAGAACGAGGAGCTGGGGCGGTCCGAGCTGGTCGGGGCGGGCATCGTCGGACGCCACGCCGGCCTCGCCGCCGCCCTGCTCGTCGTGACCGCGGCCAACGTCGTGGTCGCTCTGCTGTCGACGTTGACCCTCATCGCCAACGACCTGCCGGTTGGCGGCTCGCTGCTCTCGGGGGCGGCCATCGCCGCGGTCGGCATCACCTTCGTCGCCATCGCCGCCGTCGTCGCGCAGATCTCCGGCACGTCCAGAGGCGCCAACGGCATCGCCATGGCCGCGGTGGGGGTCGCCTTCCTGCTGCGGGCGGTGGGCGACGCCTACGGCCAGGTCGTCGACGACGGGATCCGGGTGGTCAGCGCCTGGCCGTCGTGGCTGTCGCCCATGGGGTGGGGACAACAGGCGCGCCCCTACGACGGCGACCAGTGGTGGGTCCTCGCCGTGTTGGTCGTGGCCGTGGCCGCCCTGGTGGCCACCGCCTTCGCCCTCACCTCCCATCGTGACGTCGGGGCGGGCATGCGCGCCGTGCCTCCCGGACCGGCCGAGGCCGACGCCCGGCTGCTGAGCCCGCTCGGGCTGGCCTGGCGCCTGCAGCGCGGGGTCCTCCTCGCCTGGGTCGTGGCCCTCCTCGTCCTGGGTGCGACGTACGGGGGCGTCGGCACCGAGGCCGACGACCTGATCGGGTCGAGCGAGCAGACGGCCGACGTCATCGAGCAGATCGGCGGGGGCGGCACCCTGACCGACGCCGTGCTCACGGCCGCCCTCGGGCTCGGGGGCGTCGCCGTCGCCGGCTACGCGGTCCGGGCGCTGCTGCGGATGCGGTCAGAGGAGTCGACCGGCCGGTTGGAGGCGTTGCTCGCCACCGGCGTGAGCCGAACGAGGTGGATGGCCAGCCACGTCACCATCGCCGTGGCGGGAACGGTGGTGCTCATGGGCCTGATGGGCCTGGCCGCCGGGGTGGTGTTCGGTCTGGTCGCCGGCGACACGGGCACCCACGTGGCCGAGTTGGTGCCGGCCGCCCTGGCCCGGGTCCCCGCCGCGCTGACCGTGGCCGGGTTCGCCGTCGCCATCCTCGGCCTGCTACCCCGGTGGGCGGTCGCCCTGTCGTGGGCCGTGCCGGCCGCCTGCCTGGTGCTTGGTCAGCTCGGTGTGCTGCTCGATCTGCCGCAGCCCCTGCTCGACCTGTCGCCCTTCACTCACACGCCGGCCGCGCCGTCGGTCGACGTGACGGCCGCGCCGCTGCTCGTGCTGGGTGCGGTGGCGGCCGGGTTGGTTGGGTTCGGGCTGGCGTCGTTCCGGCGCCGCGACCTGGCGCTGAGCTGACCCGTCGGCGCCGGCCGGTCAGGCCTTGGCTGCGTCGGACACCGGCTCGAGGGCCCGGTCGACCCGGCTCTCGGCCTCCTCGTCCTCGACGTCCCACGACACGGCCAGCTCCGAGATCAGGATGTGGCGGGCGTGGGCGTACATCGACTTCTCCGCGGTCGACAGCGACGCCGTCCGCTGCCGGCGGGCCAGGTTCCTGACCACCTCGGCGCACTGGTAGACGTCGCCCGACTTGAGCTTCTCCTGGTGGTTCTTGAACCGCCGGGACCAGTTGGACGGCACCCGGACGTCGGTGGTGGCGAGCAGCTCCAGCACGTCGGCCGCGTCCTCCTGGGAGATGGCGGCCCGGACGCCCAGATCCTCGGCCCGGTCCTCCGGCAGCGACACCTTCATGCCGCCCCGGGTGCCCCAGCCCCGCTGGGGGACCGACAGCACCAGGTAGACCTGGTTGTCGCCGTTGACGGCCTGGACTTCGCGTCCGACCACCTCGGCCACGCCGTGGGAGGGGTAGACCACCTTCATGCCGACCTCGAAGACCACCGTCTGAACCTCCGAAGTTTCGGGTCGAGGGTCGTCCATTCTGCCTGATCGGACCCGAATCTCCACCTCCCCCCCGAGGTTGTGCTCCGCCCGCGTCGCGAGCACACTTCTGGCGATGTCTCGGATGGCGGCCCTCGGGATTCCCACCTGGCGCGGCCGGCTCCACGCCTGGGCGTTCCTCGGCTCGATTCCGGCGGGGCTGATCCTCGTCCTGGCGGCCGAGCGCACGGCCGGTCGGGTGGCCACCGCCATCTACGTGATCAGCCTGGCCGCCATGCTCGGCACGTCGGCCGCCTATCACCGGCTGGCCAGGAGCACCCGAGCCCGGCGGCGCATGCGTCGGCTGGATCACTCGATGATCTTCGTGCTCATTGCCGGCACCTACACCCCGGTGTGCCTGCTGGCGTTGCCCCTGGCGTGGGGCATCCCGCTGCTCGTCGCGGCATGGGCCATGGCCGCGTTGGGGGTGACGTTCAAGGCGATCGGGGTGGAGCGGCGGATCGCCCTGGTGAACGCGCTCTACATCGTGCTCGGGTGGGCCGCCATCATCACCCTTCCCGCCGTCATCGCCTCGATGCCGCTGCTCGCCCTGGTCCTGATGGTCGTCGGCGGGGTGGCCTACACGCTCGGCTCGATCGTCCTCCTCAGGCGCCGACCCGATCCGCGGCCCGCGGTGTTCGGGTTCCACGAGGTCTGGCACGCCTGCACGCTCGTCGGCGTGGTCAGCCACTTCGCCATGGTCTGGCGCATCGCCGTCTGAGCCGGGGTTTCCTGGTTCTGTCGCCCTGAGGTCCGCGAACTGCACCCCGAGGATGTCCTCGGCGAAGAACACCAGGCCCTCGGCCATGTCACCGTGGGCGTTGCGCCACAGATTCCATGGCCTTGGGCCGCCACGACGGATGAGAATCGTGTCGGGGCTGGCTGAGCTCGTTCGCGCTTGGTGCGCTCGAACCCGCGAATCAGACTGACGCCGGGGGGCCTTCCCGGCACCACGAACTGTTGTCCCGTGCACGCCTTTCAGCGTCGTAGATCGGTTGGCCCCGCCGCCCCACACCGGACCAGTGGAGGAGGAGCGATGGATGTTCTGTTGGAGCGGTGCGCCGGTATCGATATCGGCAAGGACGAGGTGGTCGCCTGCGTCCGAACTCCGGGGCTCGAGGGCCGTGGTCGCCGGAGGGAGACCCGGACGTTCCCGTCGTTCACCGGGCAGCTCGAAGCGATGGCCGACTGGTTCACCGCCGAGGTGTGACCGAGGTGGTGATGGAGGCCACCGGGTCCTATTGGAAGCCCGTCTGGTACGTCCTGGAGGAGCGTGCCTTCGAGTTGAAGCTGGTCAACGCCCGTCCACGTCAAGATCCTCCCGGGCCGCAAGAGCGACGTGCTCGACGCCGAGTGGCTGGCCCAAGCTGCTCGAACACGGGCTCCTGCGGGGCAGCTTTGTGCCCCCGGCCGCGATCCGGGAGTTGCGGGACCTGACCCGCTACCGCAAGCGGCTCGCGCAGGCCCACACCAGCGAGTGCCAGCGGAACCAGAAGACCCTCGAGGACGCCGGGATCAAGCTCGACTCGGTGGCCTCCGACGTGCTCGGGGTGTCGGGCCGGGCGATGCTCGCCGCGCTGGTTGCCGGGGAACGTGACCCCGAGGTCCTCGCCGAGCTGGCCAAGGGCCGGTTGCGCAAGAAGATCCCCGAGCTGCGCCAGGCGTTGCGGGGCCGGTTCCGGGACCACCACGCCCTGCTCATCGGCCTGTCCCTCGAGCACACCGCCCATCTCGAAGCCGCCACCGCGACCCTCGACGCACGAGTCGATGCGCTGTTCGCCGAGCACACCAGCGAGGCCGACGTGCCTTTCGAGCGGGCCCGTGACCGGCTCGACACCATCACCGGGGTCGGGAAGCGGGCCGCCGAATGCGTGATCGCCGAGATCGGTGTCGACATGTCCCGAGCGCTGGGCACCTGGCGTCGTGGGCCGGGATGGCCCCGGGCAACAACATCACCGGCGGGAAACGCGGTTCGGGCAAGACCACCAAAGGCGACGTGTGGCTGCGCGACATCCTCACCCAATGCGCGTGGGCCGCGGCCCGGACCCGCGACACCTACCTGTCGGCCCAGTTCTGGCGGCTCGCCCGCCGGATCGGCAAGAAGAAGGCCGCCATCGCGGTTGGCCACTCGATCCTGGTCATCTGCTGGCACCTCCTCAGCAACGACTGCGACTACGACGACCTCGGCGGCGACTACTTCACACGGCGAGCCGATCCCGACCACCGACGAGACCGCCTCATCGCCCAACTCCACGATCTCGGCTACCAGGTCACCCTCCAGAAGACCGCCTGAGCCCCCGCC
>JBOGGX010000103.1:0-3955 GCA_050744245.1 Acidimicrobiales bacterium | reverse complement strand
CGGAGCCGTCGGCTCGCTCGTGGTGGCGAGCGGCAACGGCCGCGTACGGTTCCAGCAGCCGGCAACGGGACAGCACCCGCTCCCCCAGATAGGAGTGGAGCCGCACGCGCTCCCACTGGTCGGCGCTCAGCGGCCCCGGGTGATCCCAGATGCCGGATGCGATACCGACCTTGCCGATGTCGTGCACCAGCCCGGCCCGCCGCAACGTCACAGCGTCCTCGTCGGACAGCCCAGCTGCGATCGCGGCCGCCCCCGCGAGGGCCCCGACGCCTATCGAGTGGCCGAGGAAGAACGGGGACTTCAGGTCCGCGAAGTCGGCCACCGCACTCAGCGCTGCGTCGACCCGGCTGTCATCGAGCGTGAGCACCGGCCCCGGCTCGGCCTCGAGGACCGCGGCACCCGGGTCGTCGCCGATGCCGGCCAGCCAACCTTCCCCGTCGTTCGACAGCGCATCCACCACCGCGGGGTCATAGGCGCGGCCTCGCCGGCGGGTCAGCATCTCGGCTGCGGTCGTCCACCCCGCCTGCCGGGCCCACAACTCGGCGTCGCGGGCGACGGCCACGACCCGAATGGCCACCGGCACGTCCTCGCCCGCCAACCCGTCCGGGTAGCCCTTGCCGTCCCATCGCTCGTAGGCGTGGGCCAGCGAGTCGCACACCGATGCCGGCATACCCAAACGCGTGGCCAGGCGGGACGCCGCTTCGCAGTGGGCTGACAGGCTCCGCCGCTCCCCTCCTGGGTCCCCCAGCGCCCGGGCGACCCGCCCGATGCGGCGGCGCATCGGCAGGTCCGCGGCGAGGTGGCGCACCAGAAACTGCGCGCCTCGTCGGGGCTGGGCGCTCAGCATCGGCGCGAACGTTGCGTTGAAAGCCACGTCGTCGCCGCCGGCGAACACAGCCGCGTCCGACGCGTCTGTGCCGCGACCAACGCCTCCAACTCGACGATTCGGGCCTCGTAGGCCTCGTCCCGAGCGGCGTCGTCTCGCACAGAGGAACTTTCGCGACACCCCCGCGCGACGCCTGCAAACCCACCGAAATTCCCTTCGGCGTCCCCTCAGCGCAGGTCAGGGACGTGAACAGTTACCCGCGTCTTCGGCAGACTGGGACCATGACGAGCTTCGCGATCATCGAAGCGCCATCGGTGCTGGGGCTCTTTCCTGGCGGGGTGGAACGCTTGCCGGAGGCTCTGCTTGGAGCGGGCCTCAAGGAGGCCATCGGTGCTCGTGACGCTGCGAAGGTGTCGCCACCTCCGTACGATCCGAGGCGGGATCCGGATACAGGGTTGCTCAACCCGATCGCCCTCCAGAAGTACTCATGCGATCTAGCAGACGCGACTGGCGAGGTGCTCGACGGTGGCGACGTTCCGATCGTGCTCGGTGGGGACTGCTCAATCGTGCTTGGCAATCTGCTGGCTCTGCGGCGGCGCGGGCGACATGGATTGCTGTTCATCGACGGCCACGCCGACTTCTATCAACCCGAGGCGGAGCCCAGCGGCGAGGCCGCCTCGATGGACCTGGCGCTCGCCACGGGGCGAGGGCCGAGCGTTGTGACAGATCTCGAGGGACACGGTCCGTTGGTTCTTGACGAGGACGTCGTCCAGTTCGGCCGGCGCGACGCAGACGAGGCGTCCAAAGCTGGTAGCCAGCGCATCGAGGACACCGGGATCACCGTGATCGACCTCGACGCGGTTCGTGAACGCGGGATCAGCCGAGCGGCACGCCACGCGGTCTCGCATTTGGTGCGTCCCGAACTCGAGGGGTTCTGGGTGCACGTCGACTGCGACGCGCTCGACGATGCCATCATGCCGGCCGTCGACCACCGCCTGCCGGGTGGACTCCAGTGGGAGGAGCTGGAGACGGTTGTACGCCTGGCTCTGGAGAGCAGGCACGTCGTCGGCATCGACATCACCATCTTCAATCCACTGCTCGACAAGGACGGTTCGATCGCAGCTGCGCTCGTGAGCTGTCTCGGACGCGCCTTGACCTTGGTCGGGGCATGGCCGAGGCCGACCAGAGCGTCGGCGACCTCCTCCACCAAGGGTGTGGTCCCCGGGACATGGCAGCGGGGTTCCGCCGACGGCGGCCACCCCACCGAGTCCAACAGGGCGTCATACACCCCGCCCCAGCCGGCCTGACCACCTCCTTGATCGCTCACGGGTGAGGGTGACCGTCACGTCGCGAAGCGGATCGTCGGCCAGTGCCGCCAGCTCGTCGCTGTAGAGCAGGTCCTCGACCGTCCGGGCCGCATCGAGGAGACGCATGTGGGTCTGGCCTCCGGACGCCGCGTATGGCGGAGCATGGCCGTGAGCGGCTCCACGCCGCCGCCACCGACGAGCAGCCTGGCCGGCCCGCCGTGCTCACGTTCGAGCTCACCCCCGTCGTAGTCGAGTCCGAGCGTACGGTAGCCCTCCGAGACATGTCACGCCGGTAGGGATCGGTCCGCGCTCGGAGGGCACCCGTGCGGGGACCGGTCGTAGCATCATCCCGTGTTCGTCGGTCGTTCTCGGGCGCTGGCGCTGGGAGACGCCCTGGTCGCCGACGTCGCTGCCGGACGGGGCCGCGTGCTGCTCGTCGCCGGCGAGGCCGGCATCGGCAAGACGGCGTTGGCCCGCGAGATCGTCCGCCGGGCCGAGGCGGCTGGTGCCGTCCCCCACTGGGGAGCGTGCTTCGAAGGCGCCTCCCTGTTGCCCTACGGGGTGTGGATCGACTGCCTCCGCCACCCGCCGGAAACTCCGTGCGCCATGGCCGCAGCCCGCCTGGAGCACGGCGAGACGGAGGTGGGCCACGTGGGGACCGACGCCCCGGCCGCCCGGCGGCAGCGGCTGCGACTCTTCCACGACGTGGTCGCCGAAGGGCCGCCTCGGTGGAGCGACCGCAGGCCCTGGTCGTCGAGGATCTCCATTGGGCCGACGGTGGCTCGCTGGAGCTCCTCGTCGCCCTCGCCGCCGCCGTGCCCGCCCTCCCCGTGCTCGTGGTCGCCACCTACCGCGGCGACGAGATGGCCGGGGGCGGTCCGCTCGCGGCATCGGTGGTGGTGCCGAGCGGTTGACGGTCGGAGGCCTCGTCGCCGAGGACGTGGCCCAACTGCTGGCCGACAGCCTCGGGCGCCCCCCGTCACCCGGCGAGACCGGTCGGATCCACCTTCAGACCGGCGGCAACCCGTTGTTCGTCACCCAGATGGCCCACCTGGCCCACCACGGCACCGCCGTCCCTGCCAGGATCCCCATCGCACTGCGCGAGGTGTTGGCCCGGCGTCTGGCCCGCGCCAGCCCCTGGTGCGACCAGGGGCTCGGCGCGGCGGCGATCGTGGGCTCCGAGTTCGACCTCCGCACACTGGCGGAGGTGCTCGACAAGCCCTCCGGCGAGGTGGTCGACGCGCTGGACCACGCCGTGGCGGCCGGGCTCGTCGTCCCCCGTGACGACGAGCCGGATCGGTGGCGGTTCGTGCACGAGTTGCTCCGCAGGGCCAGGTACGACGCCTTCGGCGCCCAGGAGCGCCGGGCCGGCCACCGCCGCGTCACCGAGGTGCTCGCCGCACAGGGCGAGGTCTCGGCCGGCGTGTTGGCGCACCACGCCGCCCTCGCCGGTTTCGAGCGAGGGGAGATGCAGCCGGCGGGCTACGAGGTGGACGCAGCACGGGAGGCTCCGCCGCATGGCCTGGGACGAGGCTCACCCACAATGCTGACCCATCCGCACTTTCGACAGGCGCGGACGCACTCGGTGAGGGCGTCGATCCCGTCGCTCTCGAGCTTGAGCCCCTTCTGGACCCGGTGGTGCAGCGACTTGGCATAGCGGAACCCGACCGCCTCGATGCACGCGTCGGGCCCTCGCCGTCGGTCAGCTCCTTCAGTCGGTCGAGCACGTCCTCGCCATCGAAGTTCACCGTCGTGGCCCCGCGGCTGGCGGCCAGGTCGAGCCGGTAGCCGATCCGGTCGATGGCGATGAGGTCCGCGCCCT
>JBOGGX010000102.1:0-2426 GCA_050744245.1 Acidimicrobiales bacterium | reverse complement strand
CGTCCACAGCAGCCGGCCGACGTCGGCGAACGCCGGGTTCGCCGGCTCCATCAGCACCTCGTACGGGTCGAGGTCGGGCGGGCGATCGTCGTCGTCCGCCTCCACCACAAGCGGCCGCGGCGCGGCGAACGGGCGGAGATGGCTCCTCGCGGCCGGGCCCGAGAGCCGCCGGTAGCGCGGCGGTTGGCGGCGCCGGCCGCCGTCACCACCCTGCCAGCGGGGGATCCGCCGCCGCTCCTCCCAGAACTCGCCCACACTCACTCCCCTCACACGAGGGTCAAACCACCGTCCACCGGGATCACCGCGCCGGTCAGGTACGCACCCGCCTGCGAGCTGAGGAAGATCGCCGTGCCCGCCATGTCCTCCGGCTGGCCGATGCGCCGGCGCGGCACCGTCGCCGCGATCTGATCACCGAACGCCTCCAGCGTCGCCGCCATCATCTTCGACTCGAAGGGCCCCGGCGCGATGGCGTTCACCGTGATGCGCGGCGCCAGCTGCCTCGCCAGATGCCGGGTGAGCTGGTGGACCGCCGCCTTCGACGCCGAGTACGAGTAGGTCTCCATCGCCGGCACGTGGATGCCGTCGATCGAGCCGACGTTGATCACCCGAGCCGGATCGGCATCGCTGCCGGCCGCCTCCAGCAGCGGCAGCAGGAACCGCGTCAGGTGGAAGACGCCCTTCACGTTGATCGCCAGCACCCGCTCCCACGCCGCCTCGTCGGTGTCGGCCAACGGCGCACCCCAGGTGGCGCCGGCGTTGTTCACCAGGATGTCGAGAGCTTCCTCGCGGTCGGCCAGCTCGTCGGCGAGCCGGCGGCACTCGGCCTCCGAGGCCAGGTTGGCGGGCAGGGCGACACACTGGCCCACCGCCGACAGCTCCGCGGCCACCTTCTCGCACACCTCGGCCTTGCGCGACGAGATGTAGACCTTCGCACCGGCCTCGACGAAGCCCCGTGCGATCATCAGCCCGATCCCCCGCGATCCCCCGGTGACGAGTGCCGTCTTTCCTGCGATAGAGAAGAGGTCGCTCATCCCGGCGACCGTACTGCGTCGCCTATTTCACCGGCACTTCGACGGGGAAGTCCTCGAGGCTCGTCTCGCCCGTGCGGACCTTCACCGTCAGGGTCCAGTCACCCGAGAACGGGATCTCGGTGTCCGGCGCGGTGTAGACGCCGGGGCTGGTCGACTCCAACTGCAGGGGGATGGGCGGCACGTCACGCTCCGCGAGCTGCAACGTGGCCTCGAGGTCGACCGGCTGGAAGGGATCGCTGCCGTGGGTCAGCGTCGTGATCGTGATGTCGGCCGGCCCGGACTTCGCCGGATCGACCACGACGTCGAGCAACAGGGCGTCGCCGTGCTGCTGCAGCTCGAAGACCGGCGATGTCGCGTCCTTCCCGGGCACGGTGTTCACCAGCAGGGCCGTGACCGCGAGGACCAGGGCGGCCACCACGACCTCGGCCGTCACCGAGCGCCGGAGGGTCCGCACCGACAGCGGCTTGTTCGGCTTCGGCGCGTCGCCGTCGGCCACATCGGCCTCCGCCCAGGCCCGGCGGCGGTAGACCCACTCGCGGCTCACGAACGCCCCACACAGGACCAGCACCACCAGCCCGACCTTCACGATGAGGACCCGGCCGTAGGTCGTGTCGACCAGCGCCGACAGGCTGCCCAGCTGACGCCACGCCTGCAGCGAACCACTGGCCACCACCAGCACCACCGCGACCAGCGCCCACCTGGAGAACCGGGTGACGACGGCGGCCATCTGCTCGACGGCATCGACGGTCGCCGGGTCGTCCAACTCGGTGACGGCCGCCCCGACCGACGACGCCGCGGGCGGGTCGGGGTCGACACGGCGGAGCACGACCACGAACAGCGTCGTCAGCCCGCCCAGCCACACGCTGATCGCCCCGAGGTGGACGATGTCGGTCACGATCGCGACCGGCACCCAGTCGCCCGCCGCGGCGTGCCCGGCGAAGCTGATCGTCGCCAGCAGGGCGACGCCCAGGCCCCCCGTCACCGCCAGAGCCGCGGTCGGATTGCGCAGGCGGCCGCCGTTCTCCCGCAGCCGCCTCGCCGCGACGGCCCCACACACGGCGATGACCGCCAGGACCACGATCCGGATCAGCCACACCCGGCCCGGCCGCGACTCCACCACGTCGGCGATCGCCGCCCCGTCGACGATCCCGCCCAGCCCGCCGCCACCGCGGTAGGCGGCCTGGAAGCCGAAGCCCAGCACGGTCGCGACGAGGGCCGTGATCCACGCCCCGTCGAGCAGGAGGTTCGCCCGGTGGTCGGTCAGGCCCTGCGGCCACAGCACCAGCAGGAACACGGCGCCGCCGACCAGCAGGATCATCCCCACGAAGCCGGCGAAGCGGTCGAGGCCGAAGAGGACGCCGACGGCCCGGTCGCCGCCCTCGGCCGCGACCAGCT
>JBOGGX010000101.1:0-14331 GCA_050744245.1 Acidimicrobiales bacterium | reverse complement strand
ATCGGGCACGGGTTCCGCAACTTCGAGAACTATCGGCTCCGACTACTGCTCCGCTGCGGCGTCAAATGGCAAACTCGCCCCGCCGCTCGAATCCGAGGTCGCCAACCACGCTTGGTCGCGTAGAGCCATCAATCTCCTGCCGGTGATCAACGCCGTGCTCCAGCGGATCGCGGGTCTGGTGCCCGAGATCTTCTGGCGGACCGTGACGTTCCCGGAGACCACCGCCGACAGCATCCCCGCCGCGGCCAGGCAGCGACTCGGGAACGCTGTGGGGATCGATCTCGGCGACGACTTCGGGGTGCTCACGCTGTACGACGCCGACGGCCTCCAGGCGGCCCAGGACGGCCTCCGTCTGTTCGAGCGGGCGGTCATCGTCCTCGCCGTGCTCACGGTGGGCTTCACCGCCCTGGCGGCCCTGTGGCCGTCTCGACGCCGGCGCAGGACCCTGCTGCCAGCTGACGGTCGGCGCCGCCATCGGGTTGGTGATCGTCCGCCGGCTGGCGTACTGGTTCCATGACGACCTCGGCACCCGCCAGGCCGCCGGGGTCGACCGGCAGGCGGTGAGGGCGGCGGGCGAGATCGTCCTCGACTCGTTCTTCGTGCTCACGGCCGCGCTGGTGAGCGTGCTGATCGTGGTGGCCATCGTGGCTGCGGTCCCGGGCCCGTACCCGTGGGCGGCGACCCTGCGTCGCACGGTCACCGGTCTCACCGGCCAGGGGAACGTCTGGCTCAGGACCCAGACGATCGACTCGGCGCCCCTGCGCTGGATCGTGGCCAACCGGGAGGCCTCGCAGATCGGAGGCCTGCTCGTCGGCGGGCTCGTCGTGCTGGTCGTCGACCTGTCCTGGGTCGGCCTGGTCGTGCTGGCCGTGCTCGTCGGGATCTTCGAACTGGTCGTCCACCAGCTCGGTCGCGACCGCCCGCCGGCGCCGGCCTAGATGAGCCCCCGGAGGTGGAGGTCCCCGGACCCAAGCCGGGCCCGGGCCGGGGCCGGCCCCCGGGGGGTGGTGCTGAGTCCGAGCCGGCCTAATCGTCGTCGTCGGTCGTTTGCGTGGTGCCCCCCCGCACCTCGGTGGGTGCCACCACCGTCCGCCCACCTCGTGGCGGCGAGGCCGCCGGCCAGTCGACCCTGGGCGCGCCGGCCAGGACCGTCGCCATGTACTTGCCCCAGATGCGGGCCGGCAGCGAGCCGCCCGTCACCCGACCAGTGCCCGGCACCGTCCTCATCGGAATGACGTCGCCGAGGCTCCCGACCCACACGGTCGTGGCCAGCTGGGGCGTGGCGCCGACGAACCAGGCGTCGCCGTAGTCGTGGGCGGTCCCCGTCTTGCCCCCGGCCGGCTGGTTCGGCACGCGGGCCCGGGTGCCGGTGCCGGACTGGATGTTCTGCACGAGCACGTTCATGGCCAGCCGAGCGGTTTGGGGCGACATGGCCGCCACGCCGTTGGGCTGGTGCTGGTAGATGACGTTGCCGGCCCGGTCGTCGATCCGTTCGATGTAGTACGGCTGGTTGAAGACGCCGTCGTTGGCGATCGACGCCATGGCCCCGGCGAACTGCAGGGCGGGCACGCCGCCGACGCCGAGGGGCAGCGACGGCACGACGGGCAGGTCGACGGTGACCCCCATGCGCTGGGCCTGGGCGACGACGTTCTGGATGCCGACGGCCTGGCCGAGGCGGACGAACGCGCAGTTCGACGAGCGCAGCGTCTGGCTGAGGATGCTGCCGCCGCCGCCACCTCCGCCCTCGAAGTTTTCCAACCGGTACGGGTCGGGCGTTCCGCCCGGGTTGCGGAAGGTGCACGGGCTGCTGCCGTCGAGCGAGTCGCCGGGCAGGTAGCCCGCCTCCAGCGCGGCCACCAGCACGAAGATCTTGAACGACGAACCGTTGTCGCGCCGCGCCCGCGGGTCGCTGGCGATGCTGTACTGGTACCGCTCGTAGCCCGGGCCCCCGACCAGTGTGCGCACCGCGCCCGTCTGGGGCTCAACGCTCACGACCGTCGCCGTGCCCTCGTACGGCTGGCGGTTGTTCGTCCAGAGGAACGTGGTCGGCTCGTCGCCGGGCAGCACGTCGGCCCGGGCCTGGATGGCGGCCGCTTGGGCCGCGGGGTCATAGGTGGTGTGGATCCGCAGGCCGCCGTAGAAGACGCTGTTGTAGCGCTCGGTCGGGGTGGCGCCGAGATTGAAGCGGGGATCGCGCAGCAGCTGCTGCTTGACGTCCTCGGGGAAGTAGTCGAGCGGTTGTGGCAGGGGCGGCACCGCGGGGATCACAGGAAGGGGCTCGGTGCTGATCAGGGCGACGTCCGGCTCGGTCAGCCGGCCCACCTCGACCAGCCGGGCCAGGGCGACCTGGCGGCGCTGGGCCGCGATGTCGGGATGCTTGAACGGGTCGTAGTCGATCGGGTCGCGGATCAACCCGGCGAGCAGCGCGGCCTGGCCCCAGGTCAGCGTCTGCACGTTGGTCCGGAAATAGAGCTCGGCCGCGGCCTGGAGGCCGTAGGCGCCGTTGCCGAAGTACACCATGTTGAGGTAGCGCTCGAGGATCTGCTCCTTGGTCATCTGCTCTTCGAGCCGCATGGCCAGGATCGCCTCGCGCACCTTGCGTTCGAGGCTCTGCTCGGGCGACAGGAGCGAGAGCTTGATCACCTGCATGGTGATCGTCGAGCCGCCCTGGGTCACGCCACCACTCTCGACGTTCTCGAACAGGGCCCGAACCGTCGACCGCAGGTCAACCCCGTCGTGCTCGTAGAAGTCCCAGTCCTCGATGGCGAGGATGGCGTCTACGACATGCTGGGGGACATCGGCCAGCGCAACCTGCGATCGGTTCTGCTCGGCGTGGAGCACGCCCATGAGCCCGCCGTACCGGTCGTACATCAGCGATCGCTCGGCCAGCGGCCTCAGGTTGATGGTGGCGCCGAACTCGAGATGGCCGAGCGCGTCGAGCTGCTTGGCCGCCGGGCGCAATGCGAGCACGCCGCCGGTCACGGCGAGCGCGGCAACGCCCATCGTCACCACCAGCCGTATCACGATCCAGGGAAGCCGGAACCACATCGCGGTCCACCCCATCAAAACTCACGCCCCGCTCGCCCGCTGCTCGGTCGAGCTCCTCCGACATCGTCGCACTCATCCGGAGAAGGGGTCAACGCGCGTCACGGCATCGTGACGAGCGTCCTTGTCATCATGGCGTCGATGGTGCGGTGAGCACTCCCTCCCGACGCGACGTCGTGCTCCTCGCGGTCGGCCTGGCGATCGTCGTCGTCTCCTCGATCGTCGCATCGAGCGGCGACGTCTCGGCATTCGAGACCGACGTCTTCCATCTGATCAACGGCCTGCCCGACGTGCTGCGCGGGCCGATGTGGGTCTTCCAACGGCCGGGCCTGCCGCTGGCTCCGCTCGCGGCCGCGATCGTGGCTCTGGTGTTCCGGAAGTGGTGGTTGGCGCTCGCCCTGGTGGTGGTCATCCCGTTGAAGCCGCCATCTACGCGATCGCCGTGCTGAACTCGGTGGCCCGGATCTACCTCGGCGCCCACCCCCTCGACGTGATTGGCGGTGCCGGCGCCGGCATCGTGCTCGGTGCCGGACTCCATCTCCTCGTCGTGCGGACCGACAGCTGACGCTCAGCGGGCGACGGAACGCACCCAGGCGAGGGCCCGGGCCAGGACCGGTGGCAGTTCATCGACCGCCTGGCGCAGCGAGGCCTCGGCGTACTCCAGGGCCTCGGTGCTGGGGGCGGCTGCCGCGTGGGCCGTTTCGCTCCTTTCCGCTTCCACGGCCACCCGCTGGACCGCGCTCGTCAGCTCGCCCAGCAGGCCGGCGGCGCGCTCGTCGAGCTCCATGGCGCGCCTTTGGGCGGTCTGCAGCCTCGGCCCGAGCGCCGAGGCCCGCTGGCGCAGTGCTCCATCGCGAACCCCGGTCTCGGTCGCGGTCGTCACGGGCCGAGCCATCACCGCCACCAGCTGGTCGCCCTCGGTCACCAGCAGTTCGACCTCGGCGGCCAGCTCGCCGCGCGCCGTCTGCCGCCGGCGCAGGACGAAAAGGGCGATGAGCCCGCCGATGACGGCGGCGATCGCGAGCAGCAGGAGGGCGATGCCGGCGGGCGACGTGAGGAAGTCGCCGCCGTCGTCGACTTCGGCGGTCGTGGTGGTGACCTCGACCGTGGTCGTCGTCGCCTCGGTGGTCGTCGCCGGCGTCGTGGTGGTCGTGGGTCGAGTGGTCGTGGGTGCGGTCGTCGTCGTGGTCGTCGGCGGCGCCGTCGTGGTGGTGGTCGTCGGGGGCGCGGTGGTCGTGGTCGTCGGTTCGGGCTGGCTGGCGACGCGAGCGGGCATCGACGCTCCTGGGGTGGCGGCGCCGAACACCTTAGCTCCCCGCCGGTACGATGCGACGATGCCGTCCCGCGGGCCCGGCGCCCGTCAGCTCCTGTGATTCGCGACCGGCTGGCCGAGGCCGTCCGCGCCGCCCTCGTCGCCGCCGGCGTCGACGCCCCGAGCGACATCCACCTCGAACGACCGGCCCGCCGCGAGCACGGCGACTGGTCGACCAACGTTGCCCTCGCGTCGGCCAAGGTCGCGGGCCGTCCGCCTCGGGAGCTGGCGGCCGATCTGGCTCGCCGCCTCGAAGCCGACCCGCCGCAGCACGTCGAGCAGGTCGAGGTCGCCGGGCCGGGGTTTGTGAACCTCCATCTCCGGCCCGCGTGGCTGCACGACGTGCTGGGCGAGGTCGTGGCCGAGGGCGAGTCGTCCTACGCCACGAGCGATGTCGGCGCCGGCGAACGGGTGCAGATCGAGTTCGTGTCGGCCAACCCGACGGGGCCACTGCACGTCGGCAACGGCTGGTGGTGCGCCTACGGCGACTCGCTGGCCCGGGTGCTCGAACGCAGCGGCCACGAGGTCTGGCGCGAGTACTACGTCAACGACACCGGTGGCCAGATCAGCACGCTGGGGGAGAGCCTGCTGACCCGGGCCCGAGGCGACGAGGTCGAGGAGGGCGGCTACGAGGGGGCCTACGTCGGCGAGCTGGCCGAGGCGTACGACGGGCCCGACGACCCCATGGTCGCGGGCAAGTGGGCGGCCGACCGGATCCTCGACAACATCCGCGGGACGCTCGAGACCATCGGTGTGCGCTTCGACGCCTGGTTCAGTCAGGCGTCGATCGAGGAGAGCGAGGCCATGGACGCCACCATCGCCGAGCTCGAGGAGCGCGGCGTCGTCTTCGAGGAGGACGGCGCGCTCTGGCTCGACACCGGGCGGTTCGGTGATCCCCGGGAGAAGCGGGTGCTCCGCCGCTCGCCGGCCAACGGCGGCACCTACACCTACCTGGCCGGCGACATCGCGTATCACCGCGACAAGCTCGTGGTCCGAGGGTTCGACCGCGTCATCAACGTGTGGGGCGCCGACCACGCGGCGCAGATCGCCAGCCTCAAGGCCGGGCTGGCCGCGCTCGGGGTCGAGCCGAGCCGGCTCGAGGTCCGGTTGGGCCAGCTGCTGTCGCTGGCCCAGGGCCGGATGTCGAAGCGGGCGGGCAACGCGGTGGCGCTGTCCGAGCTGGTCGACGACATCGGGCCCGGGGCGTTCCGATTCCTCAGCCTCATGTCGTCGATCGACAACGCCACCACGCTCGACCTCGACCTGGTGCGGCGTCAGACGATGGACAACCCCGTCTACTACGTGCAGATGGCCCACGCCCGGATCGCCGGCATCGGCCGAACGGCCGAGGAGAAGGGCATCGAGCGCCTGACCATCGCCCAGGTCGACCTCGGGCTGCTCGCCCACGAACGCGAGCTCGACGTGCTGCGGTCGTTGTCGGAGTTGCCCGACGTCGTCCTGGCGGCGGGCGCCGAGCGGGCGCCACACAAGTTGGCCACATGGGTGCGGGAGCTGGCCGGCCGGTTCCACGGCTTCTACCACGACTGCTACGTCATCGGGGAGAGCGTGTCGCCCGGGTTGACCCAGGCCCGGATGTGGCTGGTCGAGGCGGCCCGCATCGGGCTGGTGATCGGCCTCGGCATGCTCGGGGTCGACGCCCCAGAGCGCATGTAGCGGAGCCCACCCTGGCATGAGCGTTCTGCCCCGGCCCCTGCTGCCGGACACGGCCGAGGTCGGCGCCGACGGGCGGCTGTCGATCGGCGGCTGCGACGTCGCCGCGCTCGTCGAGGAGCACGGCACACCGCTGTTCGTCTACGACGAGGCCCACATCCGGGCCAGGTGTCGCGAGGCGGTGGCCGCGTTCCCCGACGGGGCGGCCTACGCCACCAAGGCGTTCCTGTGCCGGGCCATGGCCCGCCTGGCCCACGACGAAGGCATGCTCCTCGACGTCGCCACCGGCGGCGAGCTTCACGTCGCCCTCAGCGCCGGCGTGCCCGCCGACCGCCTCGTGCTGCACGGCAACAACAAGGACGACGGGGAGCTGTGGTACGCGCTCGAGGCGGGCGTCGGCCGCATCGTCGTCGACAGCTTCGACGAGCTCGACCGGCTCGACCGGCTGGTGCCCGAGGTGCTCGGTCCCGGCCGCCGCGCCACCGTCCTGGTGCGGGCGACGCCCGGGGTCGAGGCCCACACCCACGAGTACGTCCGCACCGGGCAGGTCGACTCGAAATTCGGCTTCGGGATGGCGTCAGGGGACGCCGATCGGGCGCTGGCCCGCGCCGCCGCGTCCGACGTCGTCGAGCTGGCCGGCATCCACCTCCACATCGGCAGCCAGATCTTCGTGGCCGACTTCTTCCACCAGGCGATCGACGTCGTCGCCTCGTTCGTGACGGCCCACGACGTACCCGAGCTGATCGTCGGCGGCGGCCTCGGCGTCGCCTACGTCGAGGGCGAGCAGGCGCCGTCGATCGCGGAGTGGGGGAGGAGCGTGCGCGACGCCTGCGCCGCGGCCGGGATCACGGCCCGCGTGCTGGCCGAGCCCGGACGAGCCATCGTCGCGGCGGCGGCCGTCACCGTCTACCGGGTGGGCACGATCAAGGACCTGCCCGGGATCCGCACCTACGTGTCGGTCGACGGGGGGATGAGCGACAACCCCAGGCCGGTCCTCTACGGCAGCGGCTACGAGGCCTTCCTACCTCGGGCGACGTTCGCCGACCGCACCCGGCGGGTGACGGTCGTCGGCAAGCACTGTGAGTCGGGCGACGTCCTCGTGGCCGACGCCGCCGTGCCCGACGATCTCGTCGTCGGCGACCTGCTGGCCACCCCGGTCACGGGTGCGTATGGCCACTCGATGGGCTCCAACTACAACAAGGTGCCCCGCCCACCGGTGGTGTTCGTCGCCGACGGGCGTTCCCGCCTGGTCGTGCGGCGGGAGACCTACGACGACCTGTTGCGGCACGAACCGATGTGACCTGCTGGTGGGCGGCTCGTAGCATGGGCCGGCCATGGAGCAGGTGCGGGTCGGCATCCTCGGCTGCGGGAACGTCGGCGCCGCGCTGGTGCAGTTGCTTCGCGCCCAGCGGACCGACGTGGCCGCCCGCACCGGTCTCGACCTCGAGGTCAGCCGGGTCGCAGTGCGCAGTGTGGCCAGGGAGCGGTCCGTCGAGCTGGCCGACGGGGTGCTCACCCACGATGCCTTCGACGTGGTGACCGATCCGAGCATCGACGTCGTGGTCGAGGTGATCGGCGGGATCGAGCCCGCCCGGGAGCTGATCAGCACCGCGCTGCGCAACGGCAAGCCGGTGGTGACGGCGAACAAGGAGCTGTTGGCCAACGTCGGCACCGACCTGTTCGCGGTGGCGGAGCAGGCCGGGGTCGACCTGTTGTTCGAGGCGGCGGTCGGCGGCGGCATCCCGATCATCCGCCCGCTGCGCGAGTCGCTGGTGGGCGAGCGGGTCCGCCGGGTCATCGGCATCGTGAACGGCACGACCAACTACATCCTCACCCGCATGACCGACGACGGCGTCACCTACCACGAGGCCCTGTCCGAAGCACAGCGCCTCGGCTATGCCGAGCGTGACCCGACGGCCGACGTCGAGGGCTACGACTCCGGGGCCAAGGCCGCCATCGTGGCCACCATCGCGTTCGGCGCCAAGGTGGTGGCCGGCGACGTGTACCGCGAGGGGATCGCCGGCATCACCCCGGCCGACATCGCCTACGCCGGCCGCCTGGGCTACGTGGTCAAGCTCCTCGCCATCGCCGAGGAGGACGCCGGCGAGATCGGGGTGCGGGTCCACCCGGCCATGGTGCCGGCCGACCACGCGCTGGCCGGCGTGCGCGGCAGCCACAACGCGATCTTCGTCGAGGGCGATGCCGTCGGGGAGCTGATGTTCTACGGCAAGGGCGCCGGCGGCGACCCGACGGCCAGCGCCGTGCTCGGCGACCTCATCGACGCCGCCGGCAACCTGCGCAAGGGCTACTCGGCGTCGCTGGGATCGTTGGCCAAGGCGACCATCCGCCCGATCGACGAGATCCGCTCGGCCTACTACCTCAACCTCGAGGTGGTCGACCAGTCCGGGGTGTTGGCCGCGGTGGCCGGGGTGTTCGGGGTGCACGACATCTCGATCAAGGCCATGGAGCAGGAGGGGCTGGGCGACGAGGCCCGGCTGATCTTCATCACCCACGTCGCCCGCGAGGCGGCCATGCAGGCCACGCTTCGGGATCTGCGCGACCTCGACGTGGTCGACCGGGTCGGCACCCTGCTCAGGGTGATCGGCGAGAACTGATGCGCTACGTCAGCACCCGGGGTCGATCCGGCGCGGTCGGGTTCGCCGACGTGCTCGTCGGCGGGCTGGCCCCGGACGGCGGCCTGTGGATTCCCGAGGCGTACCCGTCCACCGCCGCGGCGCGTGCCGCCCCTGCCCCCCGCCCCCAGCGACCTTTAAGCGCGCTGGAGGTCGATATACGGACTCCAGCGCGCTTAAAGGGCAATTTGCGCTACCAGGACGCCGCCGTCGAGGTGCTGGCGCCGTACGTCGGGCCCGGCTTCGACGTCGAGACGCTGCGCTCGTTGATCGACGACGCCTACGCGACCTTCGACGATCCCGCGGTGTGCCCGCTGCGCCAGCTCGACGAGGATCTGTGGCTGCTCGAGCTGTTCCACGGTCCGACGCTTGCCTTCAAGGACGTCGCCCTCCAGCTCGTCGGCCGCCTGCTCGACCATGAGCTGCGTCGCCAAGGCCGGCGGGCCACCATCCTCGTCGCCACGTCGGGCGACACGGGCTCGGCGGCCATCGCCGCCTGCCTCGGCCGGGAGTCGCTCGAGATCGTGGTGCTCCACCCCGCCGGCCGGATCTCCGAGGTCCAGCGTCGCCAGATGACCACCGTCGACGCCCCGAACGTCCACAACCTCGCCGTCGATGGCACCTTCGACGACTGCCAGGCCCTGGTGAAGGCGATGCTGGCCGATGAGCGATTGCGGACCGAGCTCGGTCTGGCCGCCATGAACTCCATCAACTGGGCCAGGGTGGCGGCCCAGGCCGTCTACTACGCGTGGGCGGTCGACCGCCTCGGCGGACCGACCGCGTTCGCCGTCCCCAGCGGCAACTTCGGCAATGCCCTGGCCGGCTGGGTGGCCAGCCGGATGGGCGTCGACATGACCCGGCTCGTAGTGGGGACCGGCCGCAACGACGTTCTGGCCCGGTGGCTGGCCACCGGGATCATCGAGCCGGCACCCGTCACGCCCACCGTGGCCCCCGCGATGGACGTGGGGGTACCGTCCAATTTGGAACGACTGTTGTTCGACCTGCTCGACCGGGATGCCGGCCGGCTCGCGGACCTGACCGGCGAGCTCAGGACCGATGGCCGGGTCGAGGCCCCTCGTGATCCGCTGTTCGCCGGCGCCCGGCTCGACGACGACCAGATCCGCACGGTGATGGCCGACACCTACCGGACCTCGGGCGTGCTCATCGATCCGCACACCGCCGTCGCCGTCGGGGCCGCCCGGGGGAACGCCCCGACCGTTGGCGGTCCCGTCGTGGCCGTCGCCACGGCCCACCCGGCGAAGTTCCCCGACACGGTGATCGAGGCGACCGGACAGACTCCCGACCCGCCCGGGCGCCTGCGGGATGTCCTCGGCCGACCGGAGCAGTACCAGACCGTGGCCGACGACGTGGATGCGGTGCGCCGCTTCGTCCGGCGGTCGGTCGCCGCTTCGCTGCGATGAAGTACGTCGTCTGTGTGCCGGACGGCTGCGCGGACGAGCCGCAGCCCGCCCTCGGCGGGCGGACCCCGCTCGAAGCGGCCGACATGCCGACCCTGCGCCGGCTCGCCGCCCGGGCCGAGGTTGGCCGGGCCGCGGTCATCCCGCCCGGTCTCCCCGCCGGCAGCGACGTCGGCAACATGTCGATCCTCGGCTACGACCCGGTTCGCTACCACACGGGCCGGGCGCCGATCGAGGCCGCGGCCCTGGGCCTGCGCCTTCCGCCCGACCAGGTCGCCTATCGCTGCAACCTGGTGACGATCAGCGACGACGGCGTCATGGTCGACTTCGCCGGCGGGCATCCGGCCACCTCCGAGGCGGCCGAGATGATTCTGGCGGTCGACGCTCGACTCGGCTCGGGCGCGGGCGCCGAGCTCTCGTTCCATCCCGGCGTGCAGTACCGCCATGTGATGGTGGCGCCGAGAGAGTGGTCGGCGGCCGGCTGCACGCCGCCCCACGACCTCGCCGACCGGGTCGTCACCTGGCCGACCGGGCCGGCCGCACCGAAGCTCCAGGCCGTGATGGACGCCTCCCGCCCGATCGTCTCCGGCTTCGGCCGCGACGCCAACCAGTTGTGGCTCTGGGGCCAGGGGTTCCAGCCCGACATGCCCGCGTTCCGCGACGTCCACGGCGTCGACGCCGCCTTGTGCACCGCGGTCGATCTGGTGCGAGGCCTCGGCGTGCTCACCGGAATCGAGGTGGTCGAGGTCGCCGGGGCGACCGGATGGCTCGACACCGCCTATGAGAACAAGCGCGACGCGGCGCTGGCCACCCTGGCCGCCGGGGCCGACCTGTTCCTCATCCACGTCGAGGCCACCGACGAGGCCAGCCACGCCGGTGACCTCGACGCCAAGGTCGAGGCGCTCGAGGCGTGGGACCGACGCATCCTCGCCGGGCTGGTCGACGGGCTCGAATCGATGGGTCCGTGGCGCCTGCTCCTGCTGCCCGACCACCCGACGCCGGTGCGGTTGAAGACCCACACCGCCGAGGCCGTCCCCTACCTCCTGGCCGACTCGCGGGCCGATCTGGGCGGCGGTTTGTACAGCGAGTCGGCCACGATGCGGGCCGTGACCGTGCCAGGTGCTCAACTGATGTCCCGCCTACTCGAGGGATCACACCATGCCTGACGCGCCGCGCCTGCCCGAGTCGATCGACATCTTCGACACGACCCTCAGAGACGGGGCCCAGTTCGAGGGCATTTCGCTGTCGGTCGAGGACAAGCTCCGCATCTCCGAGCAGCTGGAGTGGCTCGGCGTGAAGTGGATCGAAGGCGGGTACCCGCAGGCCAACCCGAAGGACGAGGAGTTCTTCCGGCGGGCGGTCACCGAGCTCGACCTGTCGACGGCGACGCTCGTCGCGTTCGGCACCACCCGGCGGCCGAGGGGCAAGGTCGAGGACGACCCGATCCTGCGGGCGCTCGTCGAGGCCGGGACGTCGACGGTCTGCATCGTCGGCAAGAGCTGGGACTACCACGTCGTCAACGCCCTGGGAACCGACCTGGACGAGGGCGTGGCCATGGTCGCCGACTCGGTCCGGTTCCTCAAGGACCAGGGGCTGCGGGTGTTCTTCGACGCCGAGCACTGCTTCGACGGCTACCAGCACAACCCGGAGTTCAATCTCCGGGTGCTCGAAGCGGCCGCCGAGCACGGCGCCGACTGCCTGGTGATGTGCGACACCAACGGCGGGTCGCTGCCGCACGAGGTGGAGCGGATCGTGGGCGAGGTGCACCGCTACTTGGGGCCCGATATGCAGGTCGGCATCCACACCCAGAACGACAGCGGGTGTGCCGTGGCCAACTCCGTCGCCGCCGTCCTCGGGGGCGCCACCCAGCTCCAGGGGACGGTCAACGGCTACGGCGAGCGCACCGGCAACGCCAACCTGATGACCTGCATCCCGAACCTCGAGCTCAAGCTCGGGGTGCGGTGCCTGCCCGAGGGTCGGCTCGAACGCCTCACCGCGGTCAGCCGGCACGTGGCCGAGCTGGTCAACCTGCCGCCGCACCCGGCCGATCCCTACGTCGGCACGTCGGCCTTCGCCCACAAGGGCGGTCTGCACACATCCGCGCTCGACAAGGCAGGGTCGAGCACCTACGAACACGTGACGCCGAGCCTGGTGGGCAACAACACCCGCGTGCTGGTGTCCGACCTCGGCGGACGGGCGGGGATGGGGATGAAGGCCAGGGAGTTCGGGATCGAGCTCGACGCGGTGGCGGCATCGGCCCTGACCAAGGAGCTCAAGCGGCTGGAAGCCGACGGCTACGTCTTCGAGGCGGCCGACGCATCCCTCGAGCTGCTCATGCGGCGGGCCGGTGGCTGGGAGCAGCCGTGGTTCAGGATGGAGGCCTACGGGGTGGCCAGCTACCACCGGGAGGGGGCGGCCTGGCCGGGTGAGGGGGTCGACCTGGGGAACGAGGCCACGATCAAGGTGTGGGTGGGCGACGAGCGCCTGATCGCCTTCGGCGAGGGCAACGGCCCGGTCAACGCGCTCGACGCCGCGTTGCGAGCCGCGCTGACGCCGCACTACCCGGCGCTGGCGTCGATTCACCTGGTGGACTACCGGGTCAGGGTGCTCGACAGCGCGGTGGGGACCTCGGCGGTGACCCGGGTGCTGATCGACAGCACCAACGGCGAGCGGGCCTGGTCGACCATCGGCGTGTCGGAGAACGTCATCGAGGCCAGCTGGCAGGCCCTGGTCGACTCGCTGGTCTACGGCCTGCTCCACGCCTGATCCGCCGCCGGGCCGGCGGGGAGGGGGACCCGGGCCGGCTGAGTTGATTCTCGACGCATCTCGCGCCGGCCAGCGGCGCGGCGTGCGTCGAGTTCGTGGACGCCCCTGAGCCTGCTCGCTGACCCGCTGGTCTCGGCCTGTCCCATGCCTGACGCCTGATCTTGACCCGCTTTGTGTCTTTCGTGCTAACCTGACTCCGTCCACGCACGAAGGGTGCCATGAACGCCACGTTTGGGCGCCGTTAGGGTGACCGCCGATGGAGAACCGGGCCAACTGGCTGGTGGTGGGGGGACTGGCGGTCTTCATCGTGGCCCTGGTGGTCGCCGCCCTGGACATCGCCGGCGACGGGGAGACGAGCACCGGGGCCACCACCACCGGCGAGGCGACCACCACCTCGGCCAGCACCACGACCACCACCCAGCCCACGACGACGACCACGCCGCTCAGCCCAGAGGACGAGATCCGCCGAGCCGCGGCCGAGCTGTTCGAGCTGCGCGACGAGGTGCTCCAGAACCCCGACCCCAACCGGATCCTCGAGTACGCCGAGGACCAGTCACCGCTGTACGCAATGGATCGCGACGGCATCGGACGCCTCGTTGCCGCCAACGCCCGCTGGGCGAGCGATCCCAGTCAGGTGCTCGGCGTGCGGCTCGAGCTTCTCGATCCACGCAGCCCGAGCCTGACCATCGTGATCGATTTCTTCGAAGCCGATGTCGTCTCCGCCGACGGCCAGGTGCTGGAGCATGTGCCCGCCGGCCGCGTGGCCTATGGCATCAGCCTGCTCGGCTCGGCCGGGAACTGGAAGATCAACGACTTCTTCGTCGGCGATCAGATCCTGCCGTCGGTCATGGACGAGGTCATCTCTTTGGGGGTGCCGTGAAACGCGTCGTAGCACTCGTCTTCGGCATCACGCTGACCTGTTGTGGGGGGGTGGCGGTCGCCCAGGAACCGTCACCGACGACGCTACCGCCTACGACGTCGGAGCCGCCCCCGCCCCCGGACGGTGGCTTCTGCGAGATCAACCCCGGCCTGTGCGCCGGCGGCGAGAACGACCCGGGTAGTGGCGGCGGCGGTCGAGCGACCGGCTCCAATCCCTTCCAGGATTGGCGCCGTCGGTGGGACGAGGCGCTCACGTGTGTGTCGCTCAATCTGCCCTCGCCGATCCCGGACGCGGCCCGGTACCGCGACGAGCTGGTCGATCTGCGCACCATGCAAACCATCCAGGTCACGGAGTGGCGGTGTTGGGATCCGGTCGCCGAGCCGGGCGGGCCGCCGCCCCCGCCGCCGTTGCCTCCGGCCCCCGAGGAGGTGTTCGACCGGGCCGGCATTCCCTTGCCGGAGGTGAAGATCAGCCCCCTTGTCCGGGGCCTGGTCGGGTTGGACACCTGGCTGTGGTACGACCAGGCCACCGAGGTGACCGCGGCGGTCGACCTGGCCGGCTGGCATGCCGAGGTGACGGCCAGGATCGTCCGCTACGAGTACGCCC
>JBOGGX010000100.1:0-13220 GCA_050744245.1 Acidimicrobiales bacterium | reverse complement strand
AGCCGCGCCGGCGCCGCCGCCGGGCCGCTTCCGAGGGCTCCTCGTTCGCGTCCGGGTCAGCTCCGGATCGACGGGTGTCGCCCGGCGGCGCCGGGCTGGACGTTGGCTCGGCGGCGAGCGGCGACCCGATCGGGTCCTGGCCGCTCAAGCCTGCTGGTTCGGACATCTCCGACATCCCTTCTCATGACGCACGCGCCTCCGCGTGCGGTGACGGTGCCGCGGCCGGCTCCGAGGTCGGTGGGACCGGCTCCTCGCGTTCACCGTCTACCAGGATCCATTGGTGCGTCCGGCACACCCGGCCCTCCTCCAGCCCCGAGCCGAGCCCGGCCAGCAGGTCAGAGGGACGGACGCTCCGCGGTTGGGTGGCCAACTCGGCGACCAGGGCCGCGCCCCAGTCGGTCGGGCCGGCCACCTCGGCGGACAGGACGGCGGGCCGGAGGTCGATCTGCTCCTCGCGGCCCTTACGGCTACGGGTGATGGGCAGCTCGCCGGCGGCCAGCGCCGCCCCGGCGAGTGACGCGAGCCGATCGGCGCCCACCCCGATGACCTCAATGCGCCACGTGCAGCTGGTGACGGCCTGCTGCAGCGACGTGGTGCCTGGCTCGATCGCGACCGCCCCCCGCGCGTCGAGACCGACGGGTAGGCACGGGTCGAGGCGGGCGGCAAGCTCGTCGACCTCGATCGGCGGGCCGGTGTCGGTCCGCAGGTCGACGTCGAGATACTCACCGAGCGACTCGTGGCCCGTGGAGAGGGCCAGCCCGAAGCTCAGTTTGGGTCGAGGGGAGAAGCCCTCGGTGTAGGCCACCGGTAGCTCGGCGCGACGGAGCGCCCGCTCCCAGATGCGGGCGACGTCTCGGTGGCTGATGAAGCGGATCTTGCCGAGCTTGGAGAAGCGAAGCCTGACCTTCAGGTTCATGTTCATGGCCCGGCCCCGACGGGCTGGGGTCGCGGCGGTTGGGTCAGGAACCGCACGGGAACGTCGGCTCCCTTCGCCAGGTCCTGGCCCGTCCCCTGGCTCCCACCCGCGGGCGGGCTGGCCGAGGCGACGATGTGCTCGATGCCGTAGTCGGTGCACGCGCCGCAGTCGTAGCACGGCGTCCACCGGCAGTCCGGGAGCCCCTGCTCGCGGAGGGCGTCCTGCCAGTCCTGCCAGAGGAAGTCCTTGTGCAGGCCGGCGGACAGATGGTCCCACGGCAGGATCTCGTCCTCGGTGCGATGGCGTTGGACATACCAATCGATCGACAGCCCGTGGTTCGCCATGGCGTCGGTCCACAGGTCGAGGTCGAAGTGCTCCGACCACTCCTGGAACACGCCGCCCCGCCGCCACACCTCCTCGATCACCGGCCCGACCCGCCGGTCGCCCCGGCTGGCGATGCCCTCGACGAGCGTGGCCTTCGGGTCGTGCCAGGTCAGGTGGACGCTCCGATCTCGGCGCAGGTCGTGGCGGAGCAGACCGATCCGCCGCTGCAGCTCTTCGATGCCGACCTGGCCGAACCACTGGAACGGCGTGAACGGCTTGGGCACGAAGCCGCCGACCGACGCCTTGATCGACGCCCCCTTCTGGTGGCGACGCCCGATCTCGATGCACCGCCGGGCCAGGTCGGCGATGCCCCGCGTGTCGTCGTCGGTCTCGGTGGGCAGGCCGGTGAGGAAGTACAGCTTCATCCGGCGCCAGCCCTGGGAGTACGCCGACTCGACCGCGGCGTAGAGGTCCTCCTCGGTGATGAGTTTGTTGATCACCTGGCGGAGTCGCCAGGTGCCTGCCTCCGGGGCGAAGGTGAGTCCGGTGCGGCGGGCCCGCTGGATGTCGGCCGCGATGTCGACGGTGAAGGCGTCGACCCGCAGGCTGGGCAGCGATACGGTGGTGAGACCGCCGCACAGCGAGCCGTCGTCGACCGTCGAACGGACCACATCTTCGATGCCCGAGAAATCGGCCGTCGACAGCGACGTCAGGGCGACCTCGTCGTAGCCGGTGCGCCGCAGCCCGTCGCCGATCATCGATCGGACCTGCTCGGCCGGCCGCTCCCGCACCGGCCGGGTGATCATGCCGGCCTGGCAGAAGCGGCAGCCCCGGGTGCAACCCCGGAAGACCTCGACGTTGAGCCGGTCGTGGACCACCTCGGTCAGCGGCACGAGCTGGTGCTTGGGGTACGGCCAGGCGGCCAGGTCGGCGATCGTGCGCTTCTCGACCCGCTCGGGAACGTCCTGGTAGCGCGGCCGGACCTCGGCGATGCGCTGGCCGTCGTAGTCGACCTCGTACATCGACGGCACGTACACGCCGGTCACGCCGGCCAGCTCCCTCAGGACCTGAGGACGTGAGCCTTCCGTGCGGCCGCTCGCCTTCCATCCCGCGACCACCTCGGTGATCTCGCTCACCACTTCTTCGCCGTCGCCGAGGACGAAGAAGTCGACGAAGTCGGCCAGCGGCTCAGGGTTGTAGGTGCAGTGGCCGCCGGCGCCGATGAGCGGTGCGTCCGGGCGCCGGTCGGCCGCCCGGACCGGCACGCCGGCCAGGTCGATGCAGTTGAGCACGTTGGTGTACACGAGCTCGGCCGACAGGTTGAACGCCACGATGTCGAACGCGGCGGCCGGGCGGTGGGTGTCGACCGAGAACAGCGGGAGGCCGCGACTCCTGAGCACCGCGTCCATGTCGGTCCAGGGGGCGTACGCCCGCTCGGCGACGGCGTCGGCCCGCTCGTTGAGGATCTCGTACAGGATCTGCAGACCCTGGTTGGGCAGCCCGATCTCGTAGGTGTCGGGGTAGACGAGCAGCCAGCCCACCTTGTGGGGGGCATGGCGGGGGGAGACCGCCCCCTCCTCGCAGCCGATGTAGCGGGCCGGCTTCTCGACCCGGGGAAGTATGGGCTCCAACTGGGGCCAGATCGACGACATGATCCGGGCCATCGTACCTGGCGTCGTTCTTCGGTTCAGAAGCGGCCGGATCGGCCGTCAGCCGTCGGCCGGGAACTCTGTGCGCAGCCGGCTCCGGTAGCGGATGTTCTCCGCCCGGACCAGGCGGTTTAAGGCCCGGATGAGCTTGTTCCGCTCGACGTTCATCTCGCGGGCGGTGGTCACGCCCCGCGCGAATCGGTCGTAGCTCGCCGCCCGCGCAGCATCGAGCCCGGCCTCTGCCCGGTGGAGCCGTTCGGCCGCGTTCGGCGACCTCCGGATCCGGGGCGTTGGGTGGGCTCGGCGCGCAGCTCCCAGTGCCCAGGTCGCCACGTCGGCGGGCTGGTTCTCGTCGTCGGTGGTCGGCTCGTCGCGTAGCCGGGGTCCTGCCGTCGCCCGCGGCCTGATCTCGTCGGCCCGGACGAACTGGTCGGCCGCCTTGTTCACGCCGACCCTGGCCATCACGATCGGTTCCAGGCCGCGCGCCTGGCACTCGTCCTTCATGCAGTAGTCGTACCCGAGCTCGACCCGGTCGGGATCGACGGGGTCGCCGCAGTATCGGAGTCGACGATCTCAGACACAGCCTGGACCTCAACCGATGATCGAGGGTCGATATTCCAGGGTCGTCAGCTGAATCGTCTCATGTGGACGTTGAGCACGAGCCCGATGGCGGCGAAGTTGGCGAGCGCCGACGACCCCCCGTAAGAGACGAACGGCAGTGGAATGCCGGTGACCGGCATGATCCCCATCGTCATGCCGATGTTCTGGAAGATCTGGAACAGCAGCATGACCAGCACCCCGGCGCAGAGGAGCGTGCCGAAGGCGTCGCGGGAGAGCTGGGCCGTGCGCCAGATCCGGAGGACGACGATGCCGAACAGGGCGAGCAGCGTGCCGGTGCCGACCAGGCCGAGCTCCTCGCCGACGGCGGTGAAGATGAAGTCGGTGTGCTGCTCCGGCACGTTCTGCAGCCGGGTCTGGGTTCCCTGGAACAGCCCCTGGCCGGTGATGCCGCCGGCGCCGATGGCGATGAGCGACTGGTTCTGGTTGTACGCGGCACCCTGGAGGTCGCTCGACTGGTCGAGGAACGACGTCAGCCGGGCCTGCTGGTAGTCCTCGAGCACGCCGGACTGCAGTACCGCCACCGAGGCCAGCACGCCGAGGAGGACCAGCGCGCCGAGCTGGCGGAACCTGGCCCCGCCCACGAGCAGGATGCCGGCCAGGATGGCCACCATGATCAGGGCGGTGCCCAGGTCGGGCTGGAGGACGATGAGCCCGAGCGGAACGCCGGCGACGAGCAGGCACAGCAGCAGCCGGCCCGGCCCGACCTCCCATCGGAACTGTGACATGAGCGCCGAGAGGCCGATGATCAACCCCAGCTTGGCGAACTCCGACGGCTGGACCTGGAAGCCGCCGAGGTCGAACCACGCCTGTGTGCCCGCCCTGGCCGATCCGAGGGGGGACAGGACGAGGGCGAGCAGCACCACGCCGACGCCGTAGATCACGGGGGCGAGGTCGTAGTACCGGCGGTAGTCGATGACGGCCGTGACCGCCATGACGACGAGACCGGCGCCAAAGAACATGGCCTGACGCTTCAGGTAGAAGGTGTCGACCGGCTCGTCCCCACCCGGTCCGCGGGTGGCCGCATAGACCATCAGCACCCCGATGACGGCGATGCCGAGGCTGGCGCCGAGCAGCACCACGTCGAGGTGGCGCCACGGCGCCGCCGGGTTGCGACGAAGGTTGCCCGTCGGCCGCCGCGTGATCCACCGGGTCGGTGTGGGGGTGGTGACGGTGGCCATCAGTCGAGTCTCCACGGGGGCTGCGCCCCCGAGCCCCATCCCCGGACGGCTCGCTGCGCGCGCATCAGTCGACGCCTCCGCCCTCGACCGCGCCGGGCAGGGTGACACCCGTCCCGTTCTGGATCTGGGGCAGCAACGAAGGATTGGCCAGGGGCTCGAAGATGCGACGCACGAGCGGGGCCGCGGCCTGGCCGCCGAACCCGGCCTCCTCGAGGATGGCGGTCACCACGAACTGGGAGGTGTCGACGGGGCCGAAGCCGACGAAGAGCGACGTGTCGGCGCGACGGCCCGACACCTCGGCCGTGCCCGTCTTGCCGGCCACGGTGAAGCCTTCGAAGAACCCACGGAACGAGCTGCGGGCGGTTCCGTCGCCGTGCCTGGTCACGCCGGACAGGCCGTCGACGATGGGTTGGCGGATCTCGGGCGGCAGCTCGATCCGGCCGTTGGCGTGGGGTTCGACGACCTCGTCGACGATCGTCGAGCCCGGCGCCAGGATCTGGCGCACGATCATCGGCCGCCAGACGGTGCCGCCGTTGGCCAGCGTGGCGTAGGCGTTGGCGAGCTGCAGGGGCGTCACGAGCATGTCGCCCTGACCGATGGCCAGGTTGATGTTGTCGCCGGCCCGCCATCGGCCCTCCGGAAACACCTCGGGGTTCTCCTCGTGCCGCTCGGCCTTGAGCGCGGCGTCGGGGACCAGCCCGCTGCGCTCGCTGGGCAGGGCCACCCCGGTGTCCTCGCCCATGCCGAACGCCCTGGCCGCCGACTGGATCGGGTCGCCGAAGGTGTCGTGCTCGAGCCAGAACCGGGCGCCGAGCTGGTAGAAGAACACGTCGCTCGACACGGTGAGCGCCTGCCGGATGTCGACCGTCCCGTGCGAAAATCGGCCGGCGTTGTAGAACGTGCAGCGACCCTCGCAGTTGTCGAGGGTGAACGATCCTCCGTCGACGATGGTGGTGGTCTGGTCGATCGCCCCGCTGCGCATGGCGGCGTAGGCGGTGATGAGCTTGAACGTCGACCCCGGCGCGTACTGCCCCTCGACGGCCCGGTTGATCAGCGGGTGGTGGTTGGCGGGGTCGTTGAGGGCGGCCCATTCGGCGTTCGAGATGCCGTCGGTGAAGGCGGAGGGGTCGTAGTCGGGGTACGACGCCATGGCCAGGAGCTGGCCGTCACGGGGATCGGTCACGACCACCGACCCACCGGGCGACGCGTTGCGCGGGGTGCTGCGGCTGGCCGCCCGGCCCCGCACCAGACCGAGCTGGTCGACCAGCGCGGCCTCGGCCAGGGCCTGCAGGTTGGCGTCGATCGTGAGGACGATGTCGCGGCCCTGCTGGGGTGGCGTGAACGACAGCTCGCGCACGACGTTCCCCTCGGCGTCGACCTCGAGCACCCGCCGACCCGGGGTGCCCCTGAGGTACTCCTCGAAGCTGGCCTCGACGCCCGACTTTCCGATCTCGTCGTCGAGCTGATACTGCAGGGCGCTCTGGCGGCGGGCCTCGTACTCGACCTCGTTGAGCGGGCCGACGTACCCGAGGACGTGCGACGCCAGCCGTCCGTACGGGTACCGGCGGACGGCCTGGGGCTCGACGTTGACCGCGTCGGTGAACTCGTGCCGTCGTTCGGAGATGTAGACGGCCAGCTCCTCGGGCACGTCGTCGAAGATCGGCACGGGCGTGAGGCCGTAGCGTCCGCTGGTGACCTCCGCCCTGACCTCGCCGGGCGAGATGGGCCGGCCGTACCTGGTCATCTCCTCGGCGACCCGGGTCACCACCCGCGCCTGGTCGTCCTCGCCGAGCTCGTCGAAGATCTGGCTGTTGATGGTGAGGACGGTGGAGATGCGGTTGTCGACCAGGACGACCCCGTTGCGATCGAGGATCCGGCCCCGCGGGGCGGGCTCGACCACCGTGCGCCGCTGGTTGGCCTCGGCCGCCACCGCGTAGTCGGGTGCGGCCATGACCTGGAGGTACCACAGCCGGGCGAACAGGGCGCAGAACAGCGAAACCGAGATGATGCCGAGCACGCCGAGCCGGACGCGGGGGGTGTCCGCCGTCATCGGGGTTGGAGCCTGGCCTGGCGGGTGGGGGCGCTGGCCCAGCGGACGACCCGGAGGGCCGGCAGCACGAGCACGGCGTTGACGATCGCCACCGCACCGATGATGGCAGGCAGACGGTCGCTGACCAGACCATCCTGCCCGAGCAGGTCGCCGATCAGGGCGAAGGTCACGACCCCGATGGCGCTCCCGGCGATGGCGCTGAGCACAGGGATCCACCACGTCGACCGGAGCACGGTCGTCTGGAGGGCGCCGATGGCGTAGCCGGTGAGGCAGTAGGCCAGGGCGGACAGCCCGAACGGGGTCTGCAGCACGAGATCGAACCCCAACCCGAACACGAAGCCGATCACCGCACCCCGCTCCGGCCCGCCGAGGATGGCGGCGGCGATCACGACGAGCAGCACGATGTCGCCCCGCTCCTGGAACAGCGGCAGCCGGGCCACCAGCGTCGTCTGGAGCAGCAGGGTGGTGAACAGCACCACGGACCAGCGCAGCGCGGTGATCACTGCGGCGGCTCCCACAGCAGCACGGTCACGTAGTTGAGGCGGCCGAGGTCGGCGAGCGGCTCGACCTCGAGCTCCTGGGTCAGCCGATCGGCGCTCGGACGGACATCGACCACCCGGGCGACGGGGATGTCGGGCGGGAAGATGCTGCGCTCGACGCCGCTGGTGAAGACGAGGTCCTCGGGCTCGATGGTGAAGTCTGGAGCGATGTCGACGACGGTGAGCGGCTCGCGTCGGCCGTTGCCCTCGGCGATGCCGACCTCGCCGGTTTCGGCATGGCGCACGCCGACCTCGAACCCGGGCGTCGAGATGAGCTCGACCGTGGACCGGTCGTTGGTGACCTGCACCACCCGGCCGACCAGCCCGGCCCCGCCGACAACGGGCATGCCCAGCTTCACGCCGGCCGCCTCGCCGCGGTTGATCTCGAGGGTGTGGTCGAAGCTCGACACCGGTCCGGCCGACACCCTCGCGGTCACGTTCGGCACGCGACCGGTGACCGGCAGCCCGTTGGCCTGCTCCAGTTCGTCGAGGCGCTGGATGGCGTCGTCGACCCGGGCCAGCTCGCCTTCGAGCTCGGCCACCCGCCCTCTGAGGTCCTCGTTCTCGGCCTCGAGCTCGCCGTAGCCGAACACGCCGTTCCAGATGTCGCTCACCGGGTCGAACACGCCGCCAACGGCGTCGCGCACCGGCGAGAAGACGCTGGCCGCCACGCTCCGGACGTCCTGGACGAAGGCGGTGCTGCGGAAGTTGACGGTCAGCACCGTCACCGACGTGACGACGAGCAGGGCGAGGGTGAACCGGGACCGCCCCGTCCGCCGCGAGAGGGCCACGAGTCCTTATGAGTGGTTCGCCGACGAGAACAAGACATCCTTGAGCGCGTCGAACTCCTCGAGCGCCTGCCCTGAACCGATGGCGACGGCATGGAGCGGGTCGGGGGCGAGCACGATCGGCATGCCGGTCTCGTGCTCGAGCCTGGTGTCGAGACCGGTGAGCAGCGCGCCGCCGCCGGCCAGGACAATTCCCTGTTCCATGATGTCGGCCGCCAGTTCGGGCGGCGTCTTGTCGAGGGTGACCTTGACGGCGTCGCAAATGGTCGACACCGGCTCCTCGATGGCGTCTCGGATCTCCTCGGTCGAAACCACGATCGTCTTCGGCAGCCCGGTGACCAGGTCGCGGCCGCGGATCTCGGCGTGCAGCTCCTCGATGAGCGGCCAACCGGACCCGAGCGCGATCTTGACCTCCTCGGCGGTGCGTTCACCGAGGGCCAGGCTGTACTCCTTCTTGATGAAGTTGAGGATGGCCTCGTCGAGCTCGTCGCCGCCCACCCGCACCGATTGACTGGCGACGATCCCGCCGAGCGAGATGACGGCCACCTCCGTGGTGCCGCCGCCGATGTCGACGATCATGTTGCCCGCCGGGTCCTGCACCGGGAGGCCGGCGCCGATCGCGGCCGCCATGGGTTCCTCGATGATGTAGGCCGGCTTGCGCACCCCGGCCTGCTCGGCCGCCTCCTGGACGGCGCGTTGCTCGACCCCGGTGATGCCGGAGGGGACACAGATCACGGTGCGGGGCTTCACCCACCGGTTCTTGTTCACCTTCTGGATGAAGTAGCGGAGCATCTTCTCGCACATCTCGAAGTCGGCGATCACGCCGTCGCCGAGCGGCCGGATGGCCTGGATGTGCGCCGGCGTGCGGCCGATCATCCGCTTGGCCTCGGCCCCGACGGCCAGCGGCCGGCCGTCGCGGACGTTCACGGCCACGACCGACGGCTCGTTGAGGACGATCCCGCGCCCCCGGACGTAGATCACCGTGTTCGCCGTGCCCAGATCGACGGCCATGTCTCGTCCGATGAACGAGGAGAACAAGCTGTCGGACATGGCTTGGCCTCCGGGGCCTGTCGGTCGGGTCTGGTCGGGTCTGGTCGGGTCTGGTCGGGTCTGGCGCCATGCGGCGGGGGGTACGTGGACCCGCGACCCGACGCCAAGTAGCCAAACGCTGGCTCCCGACGTGCTGGGCGACGGCCCCTCGCTCCCGAGTGCGGCAGTCTAGGCGCTGTCACAGGACCGCAACAGTCGCCCGCTGGCCTTCGGCATCACCGCAGGTCAGAGCGGCGGCGCGGTCGCGAGGAGCTCGGCCAGCCGGGTCCGCAGCCCGGCCAGCAGCCACCGCAGCCCGGTCGCGAAGCTGTCGCGGTTGGGATCGCCGGTGCCTCGGGCGGCGATCGCCCGCAGCACCGGGTACCGCTCGTCCCGTGCGATCTGCTCGAACACGGCCCGGTCGGCCTCGTGATCCTCGGCCGTTCGCCGGTCGAACTGCTGTTGTTCGACCGCGCAGCCGGCGGCGAAGCGTCCGAGAACGAGGAAGACCCGCAGCGCCTCCTCGGGCGGGAAGCCGACGCGCACCAGCTCCTCGAGCGGGGCCTCGATCCCGGCCAGGGATTCCGGGGTCGGCCGGTTGCCCGCGACGACCAGCGCCGCGTCGCGATGACCGATCAGGGCCCCGTAGGCCGCGTCGGGCTCGTCATCGCCCGGTTTGACCGAACGGAGTAGCCCGCCGCCGAGAACGCCGCGGTTGTGGGGGGAGCACGAGGGGGGCGGCCCTTGCGCCGGCCCCCCTCGTCCTGGTTCGATCGGCTCCGCCGGTCGGACCAGTGGGCATGAGCGCGGCCGGAGGCCGCTCGTTCAATTCGTTCGGGTACCTCCGGTTCCCGAACGAGGGCTACAGGTTCGGGAAGTAGAGCTTGATTTCACGTTCGGCGGCCTCGGGGCCGTCGGCGCCGTGGACCAGGTTGCTCGTGGTCGTGGTGGCGAAGTCGCCGCGGATGGTTCCGGGCAGGGCGTCGTCGACGTTGGTCGCGCCCATCAGGGCGCGCACGAGGTGCCAGGTGTTGTCGGCCGGGCCCTCGACGACCATGGCCACCACCGGTCCGCTGGTGATGAAGTCGAGCAGCTCGCCGTAGAACGGCTTGCCGACGTGCTCGGCGTAGTGCTCCTCGGCCAGGCTCCGGTCGATGATGCGGAGCTCGGCCGCCACCAGGGTGAGGCCCTTGGCCTCGATGCGACCGATGACCTCACCCACCAGGCCGCGGGCCACCGCATCGGGCTTGCACATCACGAACGTCCGGTTCATGGGCGGCGAACGTACTCACTCCAGCAGGTGCCCGCGTGCCGCCCCGACCACGTAGAGCGACCCGGCGACGAGGACGGCGTCGTCGGTGCGCGCCTCGTCGATGGCGAGGTCGACGGCCCGGGCCACGTCCGGCTCGACCACCACCTCGGTTCCGAGATCGGCTGCGGCCCGGGCCACCGTGGCCGCGTCGTGGGCCCGGGGCGAGTCCGGGGTGCAGGCCACGACGAGGCTGGCCTCCGCCGCGCCCATGGCGTGGAGCAACGCACTCGGGTCGCGCCCCTGGAGCATGCCGACGACGAGGATGGTCTCGCCCCCGTAGGAGAAGTCCTCCTCGAGCGTCTGGGCGACGGCCGCGGCGCCGTCCGGGTTGTGGGCGCCGTCGAGCACGAGCAGCGGGTCGCGGCCGACGATCTCGAACCGCCCCGGCAGCTGAACGGCCCGGAACGCGTCCTCGATGAGCGTCGGATCGAGGGGCCGGGCGAAGAAGGCCTCGGCCGCGGCCGCGGCGACCGCGGCGTTGTCGCCCTGGTGGGCGCCGTGGGCCGACAGGAACACCTGCTCGACCACGCCGGCCGGGGTGCGGATGTCGAGCAGCCGGCCGCCGACGGCCAGGACGTTCTGGTCGAGGCCGAAGTCCTCATCACGGATCCAGCCCCCCGCCGCCTGCTCACGCTGGAAGATCGGCACCAGCTCCGGATCGGTCTCGCCGATCACGACCCAGCTGCCCGGTTTGATGATCCCCGCCTTCTCTCGGGCGATGCGCACCCGCCAGTCACCCTCGTAGTCGGTGTGGTCGTGTCCGACGTTGGTGACCACCGCCACCTGACCGTCGGCGACGTTGGTGGCGTCATAACGACCGAGGAGCCCGACCTCGACCACGGCCACATCGACGGCCACGTCGGCGAACCACCGGTAGGCCGCCGCGGTCAAGATCTCGAAGAACGAGGGGTCGACGCCGGCCAGCGACTCGATGGCGGCGATGTCGGACAGCGTGGCGGCCAGCTCCTCGTCGTCGATCGGCCCGCCGTTGCGGGTGATGCGCTCGTTGAGCCGCTGGAGGTGGGGGCTGGTGTACGTGCCGACGCTGAGCCCCGACTCGCTGAAGATCGACGTGAGCATGCGGGCGGTGGAGCCCTTGCCGTTGGTGCCGGTCAGGTGGATCACGGGGAAGGCGTGCTGGGGATCGCCCAGAACTGACACCAGCTGGCGCATGCGGTCGAGCGAAAGTCCCTTGATCCGACCGGCGACGGCGACCTGCTTCTCGAGGTTGATGTGATCGTCGAGCCAGGTCAAGGCGGCGGGCAGGTCCACTCGCAGCCACGCTACGAGGTTGGCGGCTTCCCCCGCCGGGTGGCGAAGTCGCTAGCCTCGACGCGTTCGCGTCCCCGTCCCAACCTCGTCCCGCGCTGGAGGCAGGCCAATGAACAGCATCATCAAGGGAATCCTCCTCGGAGGCGCCGTCGGCGCCGCCGTGGGCGCAGCCCAGGTGTGGCAGCAGAACGGGGCGAGCTCGGCGAGCTCGGGGGTCGGCGCGACCGACGACACCGGCTCCGACGACACCAGCTCCTTCGCCGACGCCTATTCGGCCCCGTCGGCCGGGCCCACGATCGCGAGGACCGCGGCCCAGGGGGCCGCGATCGGCGGTGTCCTCGGGTTGTTCCTCCACTGGCGCCGCCGCCGCAAGGCTCGTCGGGCGGCCGAGGCGCTCGAGGACGCCACCGTGCTGGCCGTGGCCGCGGCCGAGACCAGGCGCTTCTGGCGGCGGGCCCAACCCAAGGTCGAGGCGTTGGTCGAGACCGCGATCGACCGGGCGATCGAGGCGGTGGAGGTGGCCCGGCCCAAGGTCGAGCACGCGGTCGAGGTGGCCCGGCCCAAGATCGAGCACGCGGTCGAGGTGGCCACCGAGCGGGCCAAGGAGACCTACGAGGCGGCCCGGCCCAAGGTCGAGCACGCGGCCGAGGTGGCCAGGGGGCGGGCGGCCGAGGCCTACGACAACGCCCGCGAGCGGGCCGCCAGCTGAAACCCGTCGAATGTGGGGTGGTTCTCGCGCCCATAGGCGCGTTAACCACCCGAAGAACGGATTGGCGGCGGGCTAGGACGCGGCGCGGCGGGGCCGCGTCGTGCGCACCGTCTCCGAGCGCGGCACGAGGGTCGGGTTGACCCGGTCGAGCACGACCTGACGGTCGATCACGCACTTGCCGACATCGGTGCGGCTCGGGAGCTCATACATGATGTTGAGCAGCACCTCTTCCAGGATCGCCCGCAGCCCCCGGGCGCCCGTGCCCCGCAACAGCGCCTGCTCGGCCACCGCCTCGAGCGCATCGGGCTTCATCTCGAGCTCGACGTCCTCGAACTCGAAGAACTTGGCGTACTGCTTGATCAGCGCGTTCTTGGGCTCGATGAGGATGCGGATCAGCGCCTCCTTGTCGAGGTTGTGCACCGCCCCGATCACGGGCAACCGGCCGATGAACTCGGGGATGAGCCCGAACTTCAGCAGGTCTTCCGGCATGACCTGGGCCAGCACCTCGCCGAGATCCTTCTCGTCGGCCCGCCTGATGTCGGCACCGAAGCCGACGCCCTTGCGCCCGATGCGGCTCTCGATGATCTTCTCCAGCCCGGCGAACGCGCCGCCGCAGATAAAGAGGATGTTGGTGGTGTCGATCTGGATGAACTCCTGGTGCGGGTGCTTGCGCCCGCCCTGCGGGGGCACGCTGGCGGTGGTGCCTTCGAGGATCTTCAGCAGCGCTTGTTGAACACCTTCGCCCGAGACGTCTCTGGTGATCGACGGGTTCTCGCTCTTGCGGGCGATCTTGTCGACCTCGTCGATGTAGATGATGCCGGTCTCGGCCTTCT
>JBOGGX010000099.1:0-3124 GCA_050744245.1 Acidimicrobiales bacterium | reverse complement strand
GAGTGGTCAGCCTTCTGCGAGAAGAGCGCAGTCGTTCCTGTGCTCGACTCGCGCGCCCGAGGGCGGGCTTTGCCCGCCCGACAACCTCACCGCAACGGCGGTCGCGCTGGGGGGAGGCCGGGAGGGGGGCCTGTCCCCCTCCCGCTAAGCCTCGGCGTAGAGCCGGACCTCGGTCGCCACCTTGTCGGCGAGCTCGAAGGTGGTCGCCAGGTCCGGATGCCTGACGACGACGATGCCGTCGGACAGCACCGTCGCCTGCCAGTCCCGGCGCTGGGCCCCGAGCGGCAGCAGGTCGACGTTGACCACGTGCTCGCCGATCTCGGCCATGAGGTGGCCCAGCCCTTCGATCCGGGTGATGCGACCCTGCCCCTCGGCCCGCTTGATCACCATCGCCGCGTTGTAGCGCCGCTCTACGGGCTGGCTGAACCGACCATGGCACACGGCCTCGGCCCAGCCGGTGAACAGGTCGACGTCGCAGGTGAAGTTGTGCACGTCGGTGAGGCGGGCGCCGGGGGGACGGGCACCGATCTCGCCGAACACGACCTCGCCGTCGCCGGTGCGATACCACTCCATGTGGGTGAACCCGCTGGTGAACCCCATGGCGTCGATGACGGCCTCGCCCATGGCCCTGCCCTCGGCCAGGTCGGGGGCGTCCGGGTCGCGAAACCCGATGACCTGGGGGCTGAGCCACTCGATCTGCTTGAGGAGCAGCGGCCGCGGCTTGTAGAGCGTGATCCCGTAGAACGCGATGCGCCCCGCGGCGCACACGGTTTCGTAGGTGAACTCGTCGCCGTCGACGAACTCCTCGACGCTGACCTCGTCGATGTGGCCCAGCCGGGCGATCGCCGCTTCGCGCTCTGCGTCGTCCTCGATGCGGTAGGTGTCGAGCGAACCGGCCCCCGCGATCGGCTTGATGATGATCGGGTAGCCGATGCGCTCGGCCGCCTGGCGACACCCGGCCGCGGTCCTCGTCCGTTCCGATCGGGGGGTCCTGATGCCGGCCGCGTCGAGCACCTCCTTCATCCGGCCCTTGTCCCGGAACGGGATGGTCTGCTCGACGGTCAGGCCGGGCGTGCCGATCGCCTGGCGCAGCCGGGCCGCGAGCAGCATCGTCGGTTCCCACAGCGACTCGACGAGGTCGACGTTGGTCCCGCGCAGCGCCCCGAGGACGGTGGCGACTGCGTCGTCCTCGTCCGCCCAGGAGCCGATCTGCACGTAGGCCGAGAGCGACCTCCTGGCCAGCTCGGGCAGGGCCTCCTGCGGCTGGTCGCCGACCCCGATGACCCTCGCTCCCACCTCGGCCAGGCCCCGGGTGAACATCGGCATCTCCCCCGGGTACCCGGGTCCGAGCATGACGACGTCCATCAGCGCTCGACCCTGATGGTGGTGACCAGCTCGGCCAGGGCCCGCTCGACGGCGGCGGTGTCCGGATCGCGCACCACGACGAACCCGTCGCCCTCGTAGGTGGACGCGGGCGCTCCGCCCGCGGTCGGCAGCCGGGCCTCGACGATGCTCGATCGGGTGGCGTCGCTGATCCGGTCGAGCCCGTGGACGGCGTGGATCGACGGTCCCCGGCCCTGGGCCCGCAGGTAGACGGCGCCCACCGCGAACGACCGGTCGGGCGGCTCGAAGCGGTCGTGGATGGCGAGCTCGGCCCAGGCCGCGTAGAGGTCGGTGTCGTGGGCCCACGACAACAGGGTCATGAACTGGGCGCCCGGCGGCCTGGCCCCCACCTCAGACACCGCCGCCGACCCGTCCGGGCGCCGGAACCACTCCATGTGCGACAGCCCGGTGCGCAGCCCGAGGGCGGTGATGGCCCGGGTGGCGATGGCGCCGATGTCGGCGCGGTCGTCGATGTCTCGGGGCAGGAGCACGCACCATTGGATCCAGGGGTTCTCCAGGACGTCGAGCGGCGTCGGGAGGTACCGGCTGATGGAGAGCCACACCATGCGGCCATCGACGAGCACGCTGTCGAACGAGTGCTCCTCGCCGACGAGGAACTCCTCGAGCAGCACGGGGCGGTCATGAGTCGGAGGCGCGGCGTGCAGCCACTGGTCGAGCTGTTCGTTGTCCTCGACCCGGAACGTGTTGAGCGCACCCATCCCGGCGGGCGGCTTGACCACCAGGGGCAGGCCGATCTCGTCGGCGAACCCCTCGGCCTCGAGGGCCGACCTGGCCTGACGGCTCCGGGCGCACGGAACGCCGGCCACCTCGAACACCGCCTTCATCTGCGCCTTGTCCCGGAAGTTGTTGGCCACCTCGACGCCGATCCCGTCGATTCCGAGCCGCTCCCTGACCTCGGCCAGCGGCACCTGGAGGTTCTCGAGGATGGCCAGCAGGCGGTCGACCGGGCCGAGGCTCGACGCCATGGCCGTCACCGCCCCGGCCAGCGCCTCGGGATCCAGGCAGTCGTCGATCCGCCAGTGGGCGTCGATCCCGGCCCTGACCTCCCGGGGAAACCGCTCGACGGGGTCGCTGCTGACCAGCCCGACCCGCGCCTCGGGGGCACCGACGACGGCCCGTACGAACCGCACGGTGGCATCGAGGGCGTACGGCGCAACGAACACCACGTTGGCCATCGGGCGAGGACCGTACACCCCGCGGTGGCTGCGTTCGCGACTAACAAGGGGGCCGTGAACGTCGTGTTCGTCGAGCCGAGCTTCCCCGACAACCAGAAGGAGTTCGTGCGCGCCCTCAAGGAGGTCGACGCCACCGTCATCGGCATCGGGGAGCGGCCCAAGGACTGGCTCGACGACGACCTCAAGCACTGGCTGACCCACTACCAGCAGGTGCCGTCGGTGGTCGACCGGGAGCGCATGGTCGACGCCGTCCGGTGGATCCAGGACAAGGTCTGGGTCGACCGGCTCGAGTCGACGGTCGAGGCGCACGTCATGACCGCGGCCGAGGTGCGAGAGGCGTGCGGCATCCCGGGGACCTCGGTGCACACAACCTTCCTCTGCCGCGACAAGCCGGCCATGAAGGAGGCGTTGCGGGCGGCCGGGGTGCCGACCGCCCGCTCGACGGGGGCGTCATCGGGTGTCGAGGTGCGGGCGTTCGCGGCCGAGGTCGGCTTCCCCCTGATCGTGAAGCCGACGACCGGGGCCGGCGCCTCCGGTACCCACAG
>JBOGGX010000098.1:0-9564 GCA_050744245.1 Acidimicrobiales bacterium | reverse complement strand
GCTCGCGGCCGAACCCGGCCGCTCCGGCGCCGGCGCGCCCGAGATCGCCGGCCGCCGACGTAGGCTTCGCCCGTGTCCACCAGCGCCGCCGACCCCGCCCGCCTCGCGGCCTACCCGGGTCAGCTCGTTGACGTCGACGATCAGCTCACCACGCCGGCCAACGATGTCGACGACGCTCTGGAGGCGTTTGTCACGGGCGCCGGCGGCTACGCCCCCGGGTTCGACGCAAACGGGGCCGGCGACCTCGTCCGAGGGTTGCGCGACGAGTCGTATCACCTCGGTGGATGGGTGGCCAGCGTCGGCGCCGCCTTCGCCGAGGCCTCCGCGCTCGGGATCACGCAGGCGGAAATCGACAACTTCATCTCCCGCCAGGTGGGCGAGCCGACCATCGCCGAGGCCCAGCACGAGGCTGCCGGCGCCCAGGCCGCCGCCGAACTGCGTGAGGAGCTAAGCGGCCTCGGGCTCGACCCCGACAGCTTCGACCCGTACCAGATCGCGGAGCTCGATCCGTTCGACGAGCGCTACCAGAGGGTGTACGAGCTCATGGCCGAAATCGGCGGCGACATGTCGAACGAGGACTTCGCCATGGGTTTCTACGACCGCATGAACGTCGACGGCATCCGGACCGTGTTCGGGCTCATCGACAACACCGCGGCGCAGCCCGCGATCTACGGACGCGACGACCTGGAGTGGATCGGGAGCGTCCAGGACCAGGTGCTCGACCCCTTCGTGGCGGGCTGGGCCATCGCCAGCGGAAGCATCGACCTGACGGGGGAGCGACGGGGCCTGCTGGCGACCGAGAACCCGGTCGAGCAGCAGGTGTTGACCCGGCTCATGAGCGGCGACCCGGCTCGCTACGACCCGGGTTGGCTCGCCGACGCCGCCGAACGGATCCTGGTTACCGGGGCCGACCTCAACGTGTCCACTCTGCCCGCTCCTGGCCAGCCCGGGTTCATCGCGGCCGGCTGGTTCTACGACGAACCGGCGCTCGGGTCGCCGGAGCTCGTCGCCCTGCGCGCCCTCGACGGCAACGTCGAGGCGGCCTGGAGGTTCGTCGGTCGTGGCCAGGACCACGTCGACGTCTTGGTCCGGCCGCCCGGCCTTCCCGGCGGCGTCCCCTTGGACATCGACGACTACGAGCAGCTCGCGGCGCAGTTCGAGATCCACGCGGCCGGCGCACTCGAAGCCGGGTTCCTCGAGGCGCCCTACACGACGGTGGTCGATCCCGACGACCCCTCCCGCCGCATCCACCTGGTCGATCCCGACGCCTCGATCCAGGCCTACGACGACCTGATCCTGTCGGTCGGCGAGGGCGACGTGCCCGACGTGATCAGGCGCAGCGTGGCGCTGACCCTTCAGCCGCACCTCAACGAGATCGGCGAGGTGGCGGCGCACGAGGCCGTCACGCCCGAGGACGAGGTCGACGGCCCGTTCCGCCGGCCCGACCTCGTGGCCTTCTTCGAGGAGCTCGGCCATGACCCGGACGCGGCCCAGCTCGTGGGCCAGCAGCTCGGAATGTGGGGGGTGGCCGAGGTCCAGTACGCCATCGACCAGAACCCGGACCTGACCCCGCGCGAGCTCGAAACCACGTTGAACCCGCTCGTCCACGTGCTGGGCGCGGCGTCCAACGGGTTCGACGCCACCGAGGCGGCCATCGACGAGGCCAACGCCGGGCTGGCCTTCGGTCTCGACCAGTCGACCGCGGTCCTGACCAGGCTCGGGCCGGCCGCCATCCCGTTGCTGGCCGCCGGACCGCTCCCCGCGGGCGTCACCTTCACCGCGACGGGGGGCGCGGCCGCGTTGAGCACGTTGGGCGCAGTCCTCACCGGCAACCTCACCGAAGAGCCGGCCGACATCCCCTACGACGCCGAGACGATCCGCCGCGACCTCCCCGATCTCCTGCGCTCGGCCGCCGTCGAGCATCTCATGGATGTCGGCGCCATCCCCCGGACCACGCCGCCGTCGCGCTGGGGGGAGGAGCTGGCCGCGTACTTCGACGCCGACGGCGACCCGTTCAACCAGCTCAGCGAGAGGGCCATCGATCAAGCATTCAACCATGGCGCCGACGATCCCTGGTAGGCGGCGGCGGGCCGCCGTCTCGGTCATCGCCGTCGCCCTGCTGGTCGCATCGTGTCGTTCCAGCGGTGCGGGTGACGAGGAGGTCGACCTCGGCCTCGAGCCCGGTGAGGTGCGTGTCGTCGGCGAGTACCTGTTCGGGGATCGGCCCCGCCCCGGCAAGCTGATCTCCATGGCGGTCGGCCCCGACGGGATCATCTACTTCCGTCTCAACACCGGGACCGTCGCCAGGGCGAGGTCGACCTCGCGCCTGAGGAGTTGCTGCGCGCAACCCGACCTGGCGCCGGGCGGGGTGTTCGTCGACGACCACGCCGTGTACGTCACCCACGGCGAGTCCACCGAGCCCCACCGAGGGGTGTGGAGCGGCCCGTTCGCCGGCGGCATCAATGTGGTGGTCGACCTGCCCGAGGAGTGGGGGCAGATCCCCGGCGACATCGCGGTCGACCCCAACGGCCACGTCGTCTTCACGGTGCGGCGACTCGAAGGAGAGGGCTCGTACGGCATCCAAGTGCTGCGGATAGACGGCGACGGCGGTGTGGAGGTCGTGGCCGGTCGGGGTCAGGGGTGCACCACCCAGACCACCCCGGCGGCCGAGGCGCAGTTCTCGTCCCTGGTCGGGGTGGCCGTGGGCGAGGACGGCGTCATCTACGTGGCCGACGAGGCCTGCAACGCGGTGTACGCGGTGGACGACGGTTCCGTCCGGGTTGTGCTCTCGGAGGACACCGCCGGCCCGGACGGTCTGTCCCGCCCGGTCGACGTTGCGGTCATCGGCGGCGACGTGTATGTCGCCGACCGCGGGCTCGGGGACCGGCTGGTCGACGACTCGCCGGACGACGGGCGGGTGCTGCGGGTCGACGAGGGCGGGGCCACGGTCGTGCTCGACGACGCCGGCGTCGAGCTGGACGACCCGGACGACGGCCGGTTCAACCTGCGGGATGTCCGGTCACTCGCCGTGACGCCGGACGGTGACCTGTTGGTGTTGGACGACGACCGCGTGATCGGCATCGGCGTCGGCCGCGAGTGACCCGGACGGCGACGCGGTCCCGGGCCGACCGCCCGCGCGACGAGGGTGGCCGACGAGTCGGCGGGTGGCGCGGCCCCCGCCCGCGGGCCGGTGAGGGGCGAGGCAGACACGGCGCTCCTCTCGATGTCGACCGCATGGCCCGACGGACAGCGCACAGCAGTTGACAACACACATGTCTTGGACGCGCGTTCCACAGAGACGCTGCCTGTGCTCGACCGGGTCGTCGGTGTCGAGCAGCTCCCCGCGCTCCTCGGTCAGGTCGACGCTACCGCTGGCGTTGGCCCACCGGCGGGCGAACGGGGCGAGCGGCTCCTGACGCACGCGGCCCTGCCATCCCCGTGGCCGCGAACGTGTCGATGACGCTGACGACGTGGATGCCATCGGTGTCCATGCTGTCGTAGAAGCCGTCCGCGAAGTCCTCGCTCGATATGTCGGTGCCGATGTCGGCCACCAGCGCATAGGTTCGCTCGAACTGCTCCTGGTCCTCGGGTTGGTACAGAACTTAGAGCTGGGCCGGGTCGAACTCCTCGGGGTCGATCCCGAGGGCGAGCAGCTCGGCCTGGAGCGCGGCCGCGGCCTGGCCCTCGGCCGCCTTCTGGTCCTCCCAGATCGGTCGGTTCGCCGACCCTCTGGGAGATGAAGTTGTCGAGCTCCTCTGGCGCGATGGCGAGACTTGCCGCCTCACGGAAGGCGGCGGCCACGCCGGCCACCCAGGCGCCTAGGTGCTGCGACTCGTCGCGCAGCCCGCGGACGAGATCGCCGCCCCAGGCGGAGTCGAAACCGCCGCCGTAGGACCCGGCGCCGGCCGCGAACGCGGTCGACGCCTCGTCGACATCGGTCGCCAGCGTCGTCAGCTCGTCGTCCGCGGCCCCGAGCTGACCGGGATCGGCCGCGAGCCGAACGGGCTCGGCCGAGCGGGTGGTCACGACTACTGGCGGGGCCCCCTCCCGCCAGCCGTCGCCGGGCCCGCCGACGATCAGCCGGCACCGTCGGTGATGACGACGGCCTGTGCCTCGGTCACGCGCACCGAGAACGGGGTCTGGCGCACCACGGCGTCGTCGACCCGGAACGGGCCCTGGCCGTTCACGGTGTAGGACGCGAGCCAGGTGACGGTGGCCGAACCCTCGTACCGGTCGCCGGGAGCCGTCGCCGACGACGGCTCGTAGGTGTGCGAACAGCTCGGCACGGCGGCCGTGCCGTAGGGGGTGCCGCGGCCCGGGCAGAAGAACTCGGCGCCATCGCCCATGCGCCAGTACACGCCACCGGTGCTCACCGTGACGGCGACCGTGATCCCCGGCACCGACAGGGGTGGGGCGATGATCGTCTCGGTCGCGGCCCCGTCGACCCACAGCCACGTCTCCAGGTTGACCAGCTGGTCGCCAACCGGGTTCATCCCCACCCGAGGCGACGGCACCCCGGTCAGCGCCTCGGCCACCGCCAACCGGGCCAGGTTCTGCGGGTTGATCTCCGGGAAGAAGTCGATGCTGATGCCAGGATACGGCGGGACGAACCCGTCGTCGACGAAGCAGCTCAACCGGAAGTGCATCCCCGGCGCCGTGTTCTCCGAGATGCCCCGGAGGATGTCCTGTGACGCATCCGGCGGCTCGTAGGCCATGTGCCCGACGTGGTCGGCCACGCCATCCCTCTCACCAAAGAACAGGTCCTCCTCCGAACAGGGCGGCGGCCCACCAGACACCGCTCCCCCGTTGTTCAACCGGTTCACCTGCGACCGCACACCCGTGTGGAACCCCTCCTCGGTCGGCGACGGCGGGGTCCACGTGCACCATGTGCAGCTCGAATCGCCGCCCACCGTTTGCGCGGCAGCCGGAGCCGGTAGGTCGATACCCACGGCGGCGGCGCCGAGCACGGCGCCACACATCGCTACCCAGAGGATGGATCGCATGAATCCGACCTCTGTTGGAGTTGAGCGAGTTTCCACGAACCTTGCACATGCTCCATGACCACGTCGAGATGGAGCACCGTCTCTCCCGGATCGCCTACCGGCGCTCCGGACGCCAGGTCGATCGTCTGCGTGCGGTCAATGAAGCAATCGGTGAGCCTGGCCGACGCGCCGGAGACGACGACATCACGAGGATGCGACTCCGGGTTGGCGACCTGACCGATGTTGTTCGCCTGCTGCTGGCGCAAGACCGAGCGAACAACGTCGAGTTGTCTACCCGTGAGGTGAGCGGCGAGCAGTGGATGATCGGCGTTGGGCGGGTTAGCTGCCGCCACGAGTGCTTGGTTGGCGGCACGATACGCGGCGAGCACCTCATCCTCGCGGGTGAGGGTCGTGGTCGTGGCCTGGGTGGTCGTCGGGGCCTCGGTTGTCGTCTCGTCCACCTGGGTCGTCTGGCTGGCGCCGTCGGTTTCGTTTCCGTTGCAGCCGGCGAGGGTCAAGGCGATGGTGACGAGAGCGCCACGGAACGTGTGCCCCGGCGCGAGGTGCCGACCGTCTAGCCATCGGCCAGGCCGACACCGATCAGCCGGGAGCCGATCGCGACAAGGAGATCACCGTCGGGGGTTCCGTCGAGCCCCGTGAGCTCGTCGGGATCGAACCCTTCGGGCACGTCGTCGGCCGAAAGCACCATCTCGCCGTCGCCGAGCCGCACCACCTCGCCGGTGCCGGCGTCGGCCACATACACATCGTCACCGACCACGGCCACGTCGACCGGGCGCCGGTCCTCGCCACCGAGCTCGACCCGCACCTGGCCGTCGGCGATGGCGTACACGCTGCCGCATCGAGGATCGGCCGCGTACAGCGCACCGTCGGCGGCCACCGCCACGCCGGCCAGCGACATGAACCGGGCCTCGGTCGCCGGGACCGCCTCCTGGCTGCACCCGAGGCCGGCGCCCGCGACGACCTCGAACCCACCGTCACCGGTGCCTCGGAGGACCTGGACACCGTCGACGCTGCCCTCCTCGACCGCGAGGATGCTCAGGTACACGTCCTCGTGCTCGCTGACCGCGACATCGCCGGGGCGTTGGCCCCGCTCGACCGGGAGGGTGAGCACCGATTCGCGCTCGACGCCCCGGTAGGCGCCCACGCCGCGCACCGGGTCCTCGGAGTCGGTGTGCACCCGGTAGATCGCATCGCCGGTCGCCTCGATGCGCCCCGGGTAGATGTCCGGCTCCCCGCCGCAGCACGAGTCGAGGTCGGAGGGTGACACCGCCTCCCACACGTCGTCGGTGTCGATGAGCATGACGTACACCCGCCCGTCGGGGGCGACCGCGACCGACTGGATCGGCGGCACGATGGTGCCGGCAAAGTCGCCCAGCACCGTGACCTCGCCGGGCTCGAGAGCCGGTAACCACGCGACGACCTGTTCGCCGCGGTCGGTGTCACCGTTGGCGCCGCCGTTGCACGCGGCCAGGGCCAGTAGGGCGACGGCGACCGTCAGGCGGCTACCAGGGTTCATCCGGGTCCCGCGAGAACGCCTCTTTGAAGCTGTCCTGGTCGACCTCGTCGATCGGATCGTTGGTGCCGTAGTAGTCGGCCAGCACCGCGCTGTACTCCTCGGGCGGGGTCCCGTCGGGAATCAGACCGGCGTCCTCGAGGCTGAACACCAGCTGCTCACGCAGGTTGGTCACCAGCATGCGTTGCACGTCGTTGCCGTCGAACTCAAGGTCGACGTCGCGGGTGCGAATGGTCTGGGCGCCGAGGCCGCCCGCGAGATTGATCAGCTGGGTCCCGCCGGCCAGGGCGGCGCCCGCCCCGGCCCCGGGCGGGCCGGCGACGATGAACCCGATGATCGGGGCCGACAGCGTCAGCCCGCTGAGCGTGCTCGAGCCCTGCTGGATGCCGAACGCCAAGGCGTTGTTGGCGGCTCCCATGGCGTTCTCGGTCTCGTTGAACCCCTGGTAGACGGTCCCGGTCACGAGGCCGACCGGATCGAAGGCGGTCTCCAGGTCACCGAAGCTGGCGTGGGGGTGGGTGGCGACGAAGTCCTGGGCCACCGCCGTGCTCCACACGCCGATCCCCTCACCGACGATGGCCGCCGCCTCCTCGTCCCAGCCGAGCTCCTTGAAGAACGCCACCACCTCGCCCCGTTCGAACAGCCCTCCGGACTCGTGCTCGGGCGTGTTGGCGTCGTGGACCGCGACATCGCCGATCTCGTGCAGATGCGGAAGCAGGGTGCGGGCCACCGCCCGCTTGATGACGTCGGGCACGTCGCCCTCGCCCACCTCGGCGACGAGGATGTCGTAGGCCGCGGCCGACTCGTCCGACGAGACCATCGGGATCTGTCGCGTTGGATCGTCGGGGTCCGGCACCGTCGACAGCGGCGCCTCGAGGAACGCGTTCTCGATCGCCCCACCGGCGTGGTCCTCGAGCGTCGCCTGCAGCTCCTGGAGATGTTCGGCCGTGTAGATGTTGGACGGGATCGAGATCTGCCCGGGACGCACGAGCACCTCGACGTGGTCGTCGCCCCGGCTGGCGAAGCGCCACGACGCTTCGACGTTGCCGTCGAGGGCTGCGGTCGCGATCAACTCGGGGGCAGCGAGTGCCGGGTCGTCGTACAACCATCCCCAGTCGGCGAATCCCGGGTAGTCCCCCTGGCTGAGGCCCTGCGGCGATTCGCTCGGGTACTGAGGCCGATTGAGGTCGGCGCCGGTCACGAGGATCCGTTCGGCCGCGTCCGCCAGCCACTCCGGGTCATAAGCGTGGGCCGGGCCGGTCATGAGCAGGGCCAGCTGCCGCTGCTCGACCGGGTCGTCGGTGTCGAGCAGCTCCCGGCTCTCCTCGGTCAGGTCGACGCTACCGCTGGCGTTGGCCCACCCACGGGCGAACGGCTCGAGCAGCTCCTGACGCACGCGGCCCTGCCATCCCGTGGCCGCGAACGTGTCGATGACGCCCATGACGACACGGATGCCCTCGGTGTCCATGCTGTCGTAGAACCCGACGGCGAAGTCCTCGCTCGACATGTCGGTGCCGATTTCGGCCATGAGCGCGTAGATCCGCTCGAACTGCTCCTGGTCCTCGGGTTGGTACAGGGCCCAGAGCTGGGCCGGGTCGAACTCGTCGGGGTTGATCCCGAGGGCGAGCAGCTCGGCCTGGAGCGCCTCGGCCGCCGCTTGGCCCTCGGCCGCCTTCTGCGCCTCCCAGATGGTCGGCTCGCCGACCCTCTTGGAGATGAAGTTGTCGAGCTTCTCTGGCGCGATGCCGAGCCGGGCGGCCTCACGGAAGGCGGCGCCCACGCCGGCCACCCACCCGCTCAGGTGCTGCGACTCGTCGCGCAGCCCGCGGACGAGATCGCCGGCCCAGGCGGCGTCGAAACCGCCGCCGTACGGCCCGGCGCCCGCCGCGAAACCGGCCGACGCCTCGTCGACATCGGTGGCCAGCGTGGTCAGCTCGTCGTGTGCGGACGCGAGCTGACCGGGATAGGCCTCGAGCCGATCGGGCTCGGCCGAGCTGGTTGTCACCGCTAGCCGAAGTTCAGGTTGCCGCCCGCGGTCATGATGTTGCTGGCCGAGTCCTTGGCCGCGGTGTTGATCGACTTGAGCACTTCGAGCGTCGTCTTGAGCTTGGGTGACGTCTCGCCCTCCCAGTCGCCCCGCCACTTGTCGGCGTCGGGCCCGGCCCACCCCGACTCGTAGGCGAGCTTCTGGCCGCGTGCGATGAGGGCCGTGATCTGGGTCTCGATGTTGTCGATCTCGGTCTGCATGGCCCGGATTTCCGTGAACGTCTGGGAGGACGCGGAAACGACTTGGTCACTCATGCCTGGTCTCCTTGAGGGGTCGCGGGTGCGATGAGCGAAACGCTAGTCACGTCCGACGGTCAGTTGGCATCGCCCCCTCGAATGCGATCTGGGCCAGGACGGGCTCGGCGTTGTTGACGATGTAGCCCCGCCCGACGCTCATGGCCACTGGCGGTCGCCGCGGCAGACGGGCCCCCAGGATGTCGCCGTCGAGGTCGGCGTCCGGCCGCAGCAGCACGCCGAGCTTCGAGCGGCGCAGTGGGCGGGTCCAGTGGTTGTAACCGGTGCGGAGGACGTCGGCCCGGCCTGCGGCGACGACGAGGAGGTTGGGGCGACGGCTGGTGCCCAACGCCTCCAAACGAGGATCGTCGATCGCGTCGGCGTCGTCGACGAGGACGAGCACGAGCGGGGCGTCGGACGCGACGAGGGGCGGCAACTCCTCCGCGGCGCCCGGATCGACGACCCGGTGGACCCGAGGGTCGCCGACGAGGGGCGACCGGGGGTGGGCCAGGGCGGCGACCAGCGCGTCAGGAACCTCGGCCAGCACGGCGCTGGCCACGGTCAGCAAGGTGGTGCTCTTGCCCGAACGCGCCGGCCCGGTGACCAGTGCGTGCTCGCCCTCGTAGGCCACCAGCGAGGCGGGGCCGTGGTCGTGCTCGGCCATCCCGACGGGCACCACCCACGGACGGCGGACCAGGTTGGCCCGCGCCCCGAGGTCGGCGAGCCGCACCGTGGCCGGCAGCGTGGCGATCGGCGCCGGTCCCCGGC
>JBOGGX010000097.1:0-3525 GCA_050744245.1 Acidimicrobiales bacterium | reverse complement strand
CTCTTGGTGTGGTCGACCGCTGGGGGCCGTGTTGCACCTGCTTGCGGCCCGGCCCGAAGGCCTGGACCGCGATGAAGAGGAGGACCGCGCCCACCGCGGCGGCGATCCACGGCGTGGCGCTCGGCGTCGAGGCGCCGCTGCTGCCGCTGGCGTCGTCGTCGTCGGTGAGGCGCAGGTCGGCGTCGTCCTCGTCGGGAGGCGCGGGGGCGACGGTGGTGGTGGTGTCGTCGATGGAGACGTCGCGGATGTCGTCGAGCTGGGGTCGCAGCTCGGCCGGGTCGGGCAGGTTGCCCGCCAGCACCTGCGCGGCGGTGACGGTGTGACTGCTGACGCCGGCAACGGAGTACCAGAGCTTGGCGTCGGGTTCGAGCAAGGCGATGGCCGGGTCGTCGAGGGGCCAGTCGCGCACGGGTGGGTTCGGCGGGTCGACCCCCACGTGGATCACGGCGCCGACGACGTCGCCGAGGCCCTGGGTGCACGGGTCGTTGCAGAACACGACCTCGTACTCGCCGGTGGTGAGGTCGGCCGGCAGGGGGAAGCTGAGGCTGGCCCGCCAGGTGGCCCAGCCGCCGTGGGCCGTCCGCTCGATCACGACGTTGCCGACCCGCAGGTCGGTTTCGTGCACGAACGGCCAGGCCGGCGGCGGATGGGGGTCGTAGGCGGCATCGGGGTCGACCCGCAGCCAGCCGTAGTACTGCCCCGCGGGGGTGACGCCGGTGTAGCCGACGATGGTGACGACCTCACCGGGCTCGTAGCGGTCCTTGACGGGGCTCGGCCACGAGCCACCCGCCTCGGCGGGCGAGGCGAGAACCAGGGAACCCAGAACGAGCCCGACCGCGGTGGTCGCGTGGCGGAGCGTCACATCCCCTAGGACGCCACCCGACCCGGAAAAGTTCAGATGAAGTGAAGGCGCGACGCCGCTGGCTCCGTGGTCGCTCGTGAGGTTCGCCGACGAGGCCTAGAAGTCGCCGCGAGCGCCGGGCGAAGCCCGGCTTGCGAGGGGCATATGGCAGCGCCATGCTGCTTTCTGTAACCTCGCCGCAATGTCCGGGCACCCGGCGTAGCGCCGGGGAGTGCGAGGGGGCCGGCCGGACCGGACAGCCGTCCTGCCCATCCGAGAGGCTCTAAGTTCGAGGCCGATGATCACATTCCAAAATGTGAGCAAGTTGTACAAGGGCGAGATCAAGGCGCTGCGCCATTGCTCGGCCAACATCGACAAGGGGGAGTTCGTCTTCCTCGTCGGGCCGTCGGGCTCGGGCAAGTCGACGATGCTGCGCCTGATCAACCGGGAGGAGACGGCCGACGACGGCCAGCTCTACGTCGCCGGCAAGGACATCGCCAAGCTGTCCTCGTGGCGGGTGCCGTACCTGCGCCGCAACATCGGCTGCATCTTCCAGGACTACAAGCTGCTCCCCAACAAGACCGTCTACGAGAACGTCGCCTTCGCCCTGGAGGTGATCGGCCGTCCCCGGCACGTGGTCCACGCCCAGGTACCGGCGATCCTCGAGCTGGTCGGCCTGGAGCCGAAGTCCGACAACTTCCCCGACGAGCTGTCCGGTGGCGAGCAGCAGCGGGTGTCGATCGCCCGGGCGTTCGTGAACCGGCCGCTGATCCTGCTGGCCGACGAGCCCACCGGGAACCTCGACCCGGCCACCTCCGTCGGCATCATGCGGCTGCTCGACCGGATCAACCGCACCGGCACGACCGTGGTGATGGCCACCCACGACCGCACGATCGTCGACCAGATGCGACGCCGGGTCATCGAGCTCGACCGCGGGGCGATCATCCGCGACCAGAGCCGCGGGGTCTACGAGTGATGCGACGGGCGAGGGCCACCCGCTGATGGGATTCCGGCCCGACTACGTCGTCCGCGAGACGGCCCACAACTTCACCCGCAACGTCACCTTGACGGTGGCCACCGTGATCACCGTGGCCATCGCCCTCACGCTGAGCGGCGGCGCCGTGTTTCTCCGCCAGGGGGTGTCCAACGCCACCCTGCGCTGGCAGGGCGACGTCGAGCTCATCGTCTTCATGCGCCCCGACGCGCAGCAGGGCCAGCTCGACAGCGTGCAGGGCGACCTCGACGACAACCCGCAGGTCGAGGAGTACCGGTTCCTCGACCATCAGGCGGCCTACGACGAGTTCCTCCAGCTGTTCCGCGATCAGCCCGACGTCACCGACACGGTGCGGCCCGAGGACCTCCCGACGTCGTTCAAGGTCGTGCCCCAGAACCCTCGGGCCGAGGTGGTGAGCTCGCTCCAGCGGGAGTTCGAGCAGAAGCCGGGCGTCCTCGACGTGGCCGCGGCCACCGAGGACATCAAGAAGATGCAGGAGACCTTTGGCCGGCTGTCGATCGGCATCATCGTGCTCGCCGCATTCCTGTCGGCCGCGGCGCTGCTGCTGATCTTCAACGCCATCCGCATGGCGATGTTCGCCCGCCGCCGCGAGATCGAGGTCATGAAGCTGGTCGGGGCGACCAACTGGTTCATCCGCATCCCCTACATGCTCGAGGGCATGCTCCACGGAATCCTCGGCTGGCTGGTGAGCATCGGTCTGCTGTGGGGGCTGCTGTGGGGCTGGCAGCGGCTCATCGTCAACGAGCGGACCCTCGACTTCTTCTCGAACTTTCGGGTTTATGAGATCTGGCCTACATTCTTGGCCCTCGGTGTGGTGGGGTGCCTGGTCGGCATGATCGGCTCCGGCATCGCCGCCACCCGTTTCCTGAACGTGTAGGAGAGGGAGAGGCAAACGGGACGGGCTCGATTCCTGTTGTCGTCGTGCGTCCTGGCGGCGGTCGCCGCGGCGTTGGTCGTCGCCGAGCCTCCGGGGTCGGCCGCGACGGCCGGGGCCCAGCAACCGCCGACGGCCGAGCTCGAGGACGCCCGTCACCACCTCGACGACTACACCGCGCAGGAGGCGGCGGCCCTCGCCTCGCTGGCGCAGGCGTCGGCCCGGGTGGCCGAGCTCAACGGCCAGGCCGCCGCCCTCGACGCCCGAATCGCAGTGGTCTCGGGCCAGCTCGCCGCGGCGGAGTCGCGTTTGGCCGCGGCCGAGGCGGCGGTGATCGCGGGTGAGCGAAGGCTGGCGGCGGCCCGGGCCGCGCTCGTCACCACCGAGGAGCAGATGGTCGATCAGGTGGTGTCGGTGTATGTCGGGCACGACACCGGCTTCGAGGTCGAGGCCCGGTACTGGTCGGCCCCGTCGATCACCTCGGCCCAGGCCGGCCGCAGCTACGGGCAGGTCGTCATGCGCCGCCAGGTGTCGGCCATCGACGAGCACCGGGTGGCCGAGGAGAACGCAGAGATCGAGGCCAACGCCCTGGCCGCGGCGCGCGACCAGGCGACCTCGGCGCGCGACCAGGTGGCGGCGCAGCGGGCCGAGCTCGAGGAGGCGCGCACGGAGCTGGCCATGGTCCAGGGCCAGGCCGCAGCCGAGCAGGCCAACCACCAGGCGCTGCTGGGGACGGTGCAGGCCCAGCGCCAGGCGTGGGAGGCCAGGGTCGCCGCCCTCGAGGAGGAGTCGCGG
>JBOGGX010000096.1:0-19773 GCA_050744245.1 Acidimicrobiales bacterium | reverse complement strand
CCGCCCTCGGGCGCGCGAGTCGAGCACAGGAACGACTGCGCTCTTCTCGCAGAAGGCTGACCACTCGCCGGTCCTGGCGCCGTGAGGTCGTAAGTCCAGGTGGGGTGGTACGGAGATCCTTCTCAGTCGCCATACTCGCGCTCATCGAACTTGCCGAAAAGTTCAACTCCACCGCGACAGAGAAGTCCTAGCCTCTCGTACATGGCCACCGGCTACGCCCCACCGCTCAACGACATCAGGTTCGTGCTCGACCACGTCGTCGACCTGGCCGGCCTGTCGAGGCTCCCCGATCTCGAGCACGCCGACCCCGCCACCGTCCACGGCCTGCTCGAGGAGTACGGCCGGTTCACGGCCGAGGTGTTCGCCCCGCTCGACCGACCCGGCGACCAACAGGGCAGCCGCTTCGACCCGTCGACCGGCTCGGTCACCACCCCGGACGGCTGGCCGGACGCCTACCGCCGCTATGTCGAGGGCGGCTGGGGGTCGGTTCCGTTCGAACCGGAGCACGGCGGGGGCGGGTTCCCCTGGCTCGTCGCGGTGGCGATGCAGGAGCTGCTGACCTCGGCCAGCATGTCGTTCTCGCTGTGCCCGCTGCTCACCCAGGGCGCGATCGACATGCTCACCGCATGGGGCGGCGAGGAGCACGAGGTCTACCTCCAGAGGATGATCTCGGGCGAGTGGGCCGGCACCATGAACCTCACCGAGCCGGAGGCCGGCTCCGACGTCGGCGCCCTGCGCACCAAGGCCCTCCCGGCCGACGACGGCACCTGGCGCATCAAGGGGCAGAAGATCTTCATCACCTACGGCGAGCACGACCTCACCGACAACATCGTGCATCTGGTCCTGGCCCGCACCCCGGACGCCGGGCCGGGCACCAAGGGCATCTCGTGCTTCATCGTCCCCAAGTTCGTGGTCGCCGCCGACGGGTCGCCGGGCGAGCGCAACGACGTGAGGTGCGTGTCGATCGAGCACAAGCTCGGCATCCACGCCAGCCCGACCTGCGTCATGGCGTATGGCGACGACGGCGACGGGGCCGTCGGCTACCTCATCGGCGAGGCCAACGCCGGCATGCGCTACATGTTCACGATGATGAACAACGCCAGGCTCTCGGTCGGGCTCCAGGGGCTGGCGGTCGCCGAGCGGGCCTATCAGGCGGCGCTGGCCCAGGCCCAGGAGCGTCGCCAGGGTCGGCGGCCCGGCCAGCGGGCCAACGAGACGGTCGCCATCATCGAGCACCCCGATGTGCGCCGCATGCTGCTCACCCAGCGTTCGTCGATCGAGGCCATGCGGGCGCTCATGTACCTCAATGCGTGGGCCATCGACGTCGCCCGCCATCATTCGGATGCGCTGGAGCGGGAGCGGCACCAGGAGCTGGTCGACCTGCTCACGCCGGTGTCGAAGGCATGGTCAACCGACCTCGGGAACGAGCTCACCTCGCTCGCCCTCCAGGTGCACGGGGGCATGGGCTACGTCGAGGAGACCGGCGTGGCCCAGTACTACCGCGACATCCGCATCGCCGCGATCTACGAGGGCACCAACGGCATCCAGGCCATCGACCTGGTCACCCGCAAGCTGCCGATGCGCGACGGGGCCGCGGTGGGCGAGCTCATCGAGCGGATGCGGAGCGAGAAGCTGCCGGTGGCCCCCTCTGACGCCGGCTCGTCGGGCGACGGGGACGAGCTGGCGTCGCTGCGGGCGGGGCTGGCCGACGCGGTCGACGCACTCGACGAGGCGACGGCGTACCTCCTCGGGCGGGGCGCGGGCGCGGGGTCGGGGTCGGGGTCGGGGTCGCCGGAGGATGCGCTGGCCGGGGCCACGCCGTACCTGCGCATGTTCGGCACGGTCGCCGGCGGGTGGCTGTTGGCCAGGCAGGCCGGCGCGGCCACCAGGCTGCTCGGGACGGCGGGCGGGGGCGGCGGCTACGACGCCGACTTCCTGCGGGCCAAGGTGGCGACGGCCCGGTTCTACGCCGAGCAGCTCCTGCCCGAGGCCAGAGGGCTGTTGGGGGCGGTGACGGCCGGCGCCGACGACCTGTTCGCCATCGAGCCGAAGCACCTCACCGGGGTGTGAGGAGGGCGCGCAGCCGGTCGGCCACGAGGTCGGCCACGGCCGCGTCGGTCGGGGCCGGGTCGCCGGTCAGCGACTCGACCATGACGACGACATCGGTCGATCCGACGTTCCGGCCCTGCACGTCGCACACCACCGAACACACGGGGTAGTCGTCGAAGACCACGATCGTCTCCAGCAACCCGACCCAGCGGTCGACATAGGTCACCTCGCCCAGCCCGTGACCGACCTCCATCAGCGCGGCGAACACCGCAGCCGGCGCCAGGTGGACGTGAAGGGTGTCGCCGTCGACGGCCACCTCGACCCTCTCGGCCCGCTCGACCGGCTCGACCCGCTCGGCGCCGGCCGTCCCGGTTCTGTGGCGAGTTTCGCGGGCTATGACCGCCGGCGACGACACAGAGGTGGATTGGAGCAGACGGTAGGCGGCGATGAGTTGGTGGGTCGGCGCGGTGCCGGCGGCGCCGGCGACGTCGGGATGGTGGCGGAACAGCCGCCGGCGGAACGCGGTGCGGACCTCGTCCGGCCCCGCGGTCGGACCGACCCCGAGCAGCCGGGCCGCCTCGTCCCGTGTCACCGGCCGACGGTAGCCCCACCCGCTACGGTCGAGGCCGATGGTGACGCCGCCAACGACCACCGACGCGGCGATCCCGACGCCGAAGCGACCGTCGCGACGACCGGTGCGGGTGCTCGGCATCGACATCGGCGGCACCGGCATCAAGGGCGCGCCGGTCGACACCCGCAGGGGCACGCTGCTGGTCCGGCGCCACCGCATCCTGACGCCGAAGCCGGCGACCCCAGACGCCGTCGTCGACAAGGCGGCCGCCGTCGTCGAGTTCCACAAGTGGAAGGGATCCGTCGGCGTCACCTTCCCTGGCGTCGTCCAGCGGGGGGTCACGCTGACCGCGGTGAACCTCGACCAGAAGTGGGTCGGCGTCGACGCCGACGATCTGTTCACCGATCGGCTCGGGCGCTCCGCCCACCTCATCAACGACGCCGACGCCGCCGGGCTGGCCGAGATGAAGTTCGGCGCCGGGAAGGACCGCAAGGGCGTGGTCATCGTGATCACGCTGGGCACCGGCATCGGCACCGCCGTCTTCCTCGACGGGAAGCTGCTGCCCAACACGGAGCTCGGCCACATCGAGATGAACGGCAGGGACGCCGAGCTCCAGGCGGCCGAACGGGTCAGGATCGAGCAGAACCTTTCATGGAAGAAGTGGGCCAAGCGACTCGACGACTACCTGGCCCGGCTCGAGCTCTATCTACGACCCGACCTGTTCATCCTGGGCGGCGGGGCCAGCCAGGACGCCGACCGGTTCGTCCCCAGGCTCAACCGCGAGGCCGAGGTCGTGCCCGCCGGCCTGCTGAACGACGCCGGCATCGTGGGCGCCGCCCTCGCCTTCGAGTCCTGACCGAGCCCGACGACCGACTACTCGATCGTCACGTCGTCGAGGTTCTCCTCCGGCTCCGGGAACTGCGGGTCCATCCGCTCGAGCGTGTCGAGCACGATGTTTGACAGGGCCCAGTTGCGGTACCACTTGCGGTCGGCGGGGATGACGTACCACGGGGCCGTCCGGGTGGACGTCGCCGAGATCACCTCGGCGTAGGCCGTCATGTAGTCGTCCCAAAACGCCCGGTCGGCGAGATCGCCGCGGCGGAACTTCCAGCGCTTCTCCGGATCGTCGAGCCGGGCCTGGAGCCGCGCCGCCTGCTCCTGCTTCGAGATGTGGAGGTAGCACTTGACCACGGTCGTCCCGCTCTCCGACAGGAGCTGCTCAAAGTCCCGGATGTGGCCGTAGCGGGGCCGCCACACCTTCTCCGGCGCCAACCCCCTGACCCGCACCGCGATCACGTCCTCGTAGTGCGACCGGTTGAAGATGCCGATCTCTCCGTGCCGCGGGGTCACCTTGTGGACCCGCCACAGGAAGTCGTGGCTCGCCTCCTCCTCCGTCGGAACTCTGAAGTTGGAGATCCGGAACCCCTGCGGGTTCACGCCGGTGAAGACGTGTTCGATGGCGCCGTCCTTGCCGCCACAGTCCATGGCCTGGAGCACCAGCAGCAGCGACTGCCGCTGCTCGGCCCAGAGCCGTTCCTGCAGGGCGGCCAGGGCCGGGGTGAGGGCGGCGCCGGCGGCGCGGGTCGCGTCCTTGTCGCCGGGGGCGCCGGCGGTCGATCTCGTGTCGATGTCGTCGAGGTCGAGCCTCTTGCCCGGCGCCGTGCGCCACCGATCCGATGGGTGTCCGGCCATGCTTCGATGGTCTAGCCGCGACGGGCTTCTACTGTCTTGACCATGTCGATCCTGCTCGTCGCCACCGGCGGCACCATCGCCAGCCGCCCCGGTCCCGACGGGGCGGTGACGACCGCGCTCTCGGGCGACGAGGTCGTGGCCACCGTCACCGACATCGGCGTCGACGACGTCGAGGTGGTCGACGTGGCGTCGGTGTCGAGCTGGAACGTCGAGCCGGACAAGCGGGCCGAGGTCGCGGTCATGTGCCGGCGGGCGTTGGCCGACGGGCGGGCCGACGCGGTGATCGTCACCCACGGCACCGACACCGTCGAGGAGACGGCGTGGTTGACCGAGCTGCTGGCCGGCCGGGCCACCGCCAGGGGGCCGGTCGTGTTCACCGCGGCCATGCGCAACGCGGCGGCGCTCGCCGCCGACGGTCCCGCGAACCTGCGCGACACCATCCTGGTGGCGCGCGCACCGACCGCCCGCGACCGTGGGGTCCTGCTGTGCGCCAACGGCGAGGTCCACCACGCCCGGTGGGTCACGAAGAGCGACGCCCACGCCCTCGACACGTTCGAGTCACCCGGCGCCGCCCCGGTCGGTCGGGTGGTCGCCGAGCGGGTGGCGTTCACGCTGCCGTCGCCGCCCCCGCCGCCACCACCGCCCGAGGTCGACCACGTCGAGCACCACGTCGCCCTGTTACCGTCGTACGCCGGGCTCGACACCGACATCGTCGACGTCTTCGTCGCCCGGGGGGCGAGGGGCATCGTGGTCGAGGGGACGGGCGCCGGCAACGTGTACGGCGGGCTGATGCCGGGGATCGAGCGGGCCATCGCCGCCGGGATCCCCGTCGTCGTCACGACGCGCTGTCGCACCGGCGCGGTCGCGCCGATCTACGGAGGCGACGGTGGCGGGGCCCGTCTGGCCGAGACGGGGGTGATCCTGGGCGGCGATCTCAGCGCCATCAAGGCCAGGCTGGCCCTGATGGTCGCGCTCGCCGGAGGTTCGTCGATGGAGGCGGTGCGGGCCTGGTTCGCCGAGCTGGTCGAACCGGTCGCGCCCGCGGGCCGGCTGGACCGGATCTAGGCGGCCGGGGTGGTCTGGTCCGACGCCGACGCGATGCTCGAGCCGCTGGCCGCCGGCGTGTTCGCCTGGCTGGCGCGCCCGGCCGGGCCGGGCCGGCCCAACGCCGGCGCCGTCATCGACGAGGACGGCCTGTCGTTGATCGACTCGCTCGCGGTGCCGTCGCAGTGGATGTCGTTCGCCGCCGCGCTGTCGGAGCTGGGCCGCCCCGTGCGCCGGGTGGTGCTGACCTCGAGCCACGTCGAGTACGCCGGGGGCACCGCCGGCTTCCGGATGGCGGCCGTCTTCGGTCGACCCCAGACCAGCGCCCACCTCGACCAGCCGGCCAGCCCGGCCATCCTGCGCCGCCTGCTGCCCGAGCTGGCGTCCGAATTCGACGACGAGTTCACCACCCGGCCGGTGTCGCACGTGATCGACGCCCCCGTCCAGCTGACCGGCGCCCTCGCCGTCTATCCCACCACCGGGCAGCAGGCCGAGAACCTGGTGGCGGTGGCCGCCGGCGCCGGCATCGTGTTCGCCGGGGCCATGTGCTCGTTCGGCGTGACCCCGCAGGCCTACCAGGGCGATCCGGCCGCGTGGGCCGACGCCCTCGACGATCTGCTCGATCTTGGCCAGGTCATCGTTCCCGGCCACGGGTCGGTCGGCGGACCAGCCGAGGTGGCCGTGCTCCAGTCCTACCTGCGGGCGTGCGTCGCCGCCGATGGCGAGCCGGCCCGCCTGGCGTCCGGTCCGTGGGACGCCTGGCCCGGGTCGGAGCATCACCCGCCGAACGTCGAGCGGGCCGCCATGCTCGCCCGCGGCGACGACGACATCCCGCCGTCGCTCCTCGCCCGGCTCGGGCTCGCCTGATCTCCGGGTTGCTCAGGCCCGCTCGAAGCGCACCCGCCGCTCGCTGGGAACGGCTTCGACGAGCCGGGCGTCGACCTCCGCTCCGAGCGTGAGACCGTCGGCCGGCATGCGCGCGAGCACGGCCGGGTCGACGAGCTGGATGGCCGCACCGCGCTTGTCGATGTTGGTGACCGCGGCATCGAACACCCGGCCGACATGGCGGCGCAGGACCACGGCCTCGACGAAGTCGAGCATGGCGTGCCCGAGCTGTCGTTCACGTCCCCGCGTCGACTGCATGATCTTCGGGAGCTCGGGCAGGGCGGCGGCGGCCCACTCGGGTGTGGGCCGGTCCGCAACCGTGGCCAGGACGACCTCGTTGGCGAACCGATCGACGAGCCGGCGCAGCGGCGCGGTCACGTGGGCATAGGGGGCGGCGACCGCCGAGTGGACGCGATTCCGTTTGCCCGGCGTCGTGGCCTTGTCGAAGGACAGGTAGCCGGACCCGCCGAGGGCCCTGGCGGCCTGGTGGAGCAGGGCCGCGCTCGCGTGCTCACTCCTGTCGATCGAGCGGACGAAGTCCGGGTAGCTCGCGCCGTTGGGCCACGGCTGTCCGAGCGTCCGTGCGCTGCGCCGGATGGCGTTCACCGTCCAGTCGTCGGGCGGGGGCAGGGTTCTGAGCACCCCGACGCCGCCCTCGAGCATGATCCTGGCCGCCTCCATCCCGGTGAGGAGCGAGATCTGCGCGTTCCACTCCTCGACCGGGAGGTTGGCCTCGTAGGCCAGCACGAACCGATCGCCGACCTTGACCACCTCCTGGCTCGGGAGGGCGAGGCTGACCCCTCCCCGCTCGACCTCGCGTTCCTGGCGGAGACGGCCGATCGTCTCGAGCAGCCCGAGCGGCTCGGGCGTGAGGTCGGCCTGCACCTCCGGGTACGAGAGCGCGGCCCGGCTGCGGACCACGGCCGGTTCGATCCTCGTCGCCGTCGGGTGACCGTCGGCGTCGAGGTCGAACTCCCACAGCAGGGCGGGACGATCGACGCCGGGGAGCAGGCTGGCCGCCCCCTCGCCCAAGGCATCCGGGTGCAGCGGCGTGCGTCGGTCCGGGCTGTAGAGCGTGACCCCCCGCCGCCTGGTCTCTACGTCGAGCGCGCCGCCGGGTCGGACGAAGGCCGAGACGTCGGCGATCGCGTAGAAGACGCGGTAGCCGGCCCCCCGCCGCTCGGCCGTGTAGGCCTGGTCGAGGTCGCGTGATCCCTGAGGGTCGATCGTGACCAGCGGCAGGTCGCGGCGGTCCCGCCGTCGGCGATTGACGCCCCGGTGCTGGGTCTCGGCCTCGGCCAGCACCGCGGGCGGGAACGCGGCCGGGACCTCGAACTCGTCTCGAATGCCGGCGAACCCGGCGAGCAGGTCGTCAGAGCCTGCGCTCGACCGGACCTGCGGAGCAGCCATGCGGGCGCAACGCTAACCGGGCGCCCGGTGACGCCGGTTGCGTAGTCTCGACCCCATGGCCAAGGGTTCGGCGCGGCTCAGGGCGGCCGCCGAGGCGATGCGGCAGTTCGCGTTCAGCCTGCCCGGTGCATGGGAGGACTTCCCCTGGGACGAATCGGTGGCCAAGGTCGGAAAGAAGGTGTTCGTCTTCAACATCGCCCCCGCCGACCAGGTCACCGACCGGTTGTTGTTCAGCGTCAAGCTCCCCGAGTCCGGCGAGGCGGCGCTGTCGCTGCCCTACACGTCCCCAACCGGCTACGGCCTGGGCCGGGGCGGGTGGGTCACCGTCGACCTCGACGCAGGGCCGGACGCCGATGCGCCGCCGGTCGACGTCTTCCTCGACTGGATCGAGGAGAGCTACCGGGCCGTTGCCCTCAAGAAGCACGTCGCCGAGCTCGACGCCAACCCGCCGGCGACGGCCCGGCGCTAGGGCGGGGAGGCCGTCGTGCGCACCCCCTTGTGTGATCGGCTCGGGATCGAGTTCCCCATCTTCGCCTTCAGCCATTGCCGCGACGTCGTGGCCGCGGTCAGCCGGGCCGGCGGGCTCGGGGTGCTCGGTGCGGTGGCCCTGTCGCCCGAGCAGCTCGACATCGAGCTCACGTGGATCGAGGAGCAGGTCGGCGGCCGGCCCTACGGGGTCGACGTGCTCGTGCCGGCCCGCTACGTCGGGAGCGAGGAGGGCGGACGGGCGCCGGCCGAGCTGGCGGAGATGATCCCCGCCGAGCACCGTTCCTTCGTCGACGATCTGCTCGACCGGTACGACGTGCCGCCGCTCCCGAGCGACCAGCAGGCACCCAGCGGGCTGCTGTCGTGGTCGCACAAGGGCGCGGCGCCTTTGATGGACGTCGCCTTCGAGCACCCGATCGCGCTGATCGCCAACGCCCTGGGGCCGGCGCCGCCGGAGATGGTTGCCCGGGCCCACGACCAGGGGGTGGTCGTCGCCGGCCTGGTCGGCAGCCGGGTGCACGCCGAGCGGCAGCAGGGGGCGGGGGTCGACGTGATCGTCGCCCAGGGCTACGAGGCCGGCGGCCACACGGGCGAGATCGCCACCATGGTGCTCGTGCCCGAGGTGGTCGACGTGGTCGCCCCGACGCCGGTCCTGGCCGCCGGCGGCATCGCCTCCGGCCGCCAGATCGCCGCCGCCCTGGCCCTCGGCGCCCAGGGGGTGTGGTGCGGATCGATCTGGCTGACCACCGAGGAGGCCGAGACCCACCCGGTGGTGAAGCAGAAGTTCCTGCGGGCCGGGTCGTCGGACACGGTGCGGTCGCGAGCGTCGACCGGCAAGCCCGCCCGCCAGCTGCGCACGGCGTGGACCGACGAATGGGACTCGCCGGCGACGCCGGAACCCCTGCCCATGCCGTTGCACGGGATGCTCGTCGCCGAGGCCCAGGCGAGGATCGCCCGGGCCGCCACCACGTCGGGGTCGGGCGCCGAGGAGCTCGCCACCTACTTCGTCGGCCAGGCGGTCGGGATGATGAACCAGGTCAAGCCGGTCAAGCAGGTGATGTACGAGCTGGTCGAGGAGTACATCGAGGCCGCCGCCCGCCTGGCCGCCTCCGTCGCCGACCAACCGCCGTCGTAGCCGCGGGCTGGTCATTCTCGACGCACGTCGCGCCGCCCACCGGCGCGAGATGCGTCGAGTTTGGGTCAGGCCTTCGACACGGCCAGCCGGCCGTCCTTCCAGACGGCGTCGACGCGGTCGGGGAGCTTGTCGACCTCGAGCGGATCGCCGTCGACGACCACCAGATCGGCCCGCTTTCCTGGTTCGATCGTGCCCAGCTCATCGGCCACGCCGAGCAGGTCGGCGGGCGTGCGCGAGGTCGCGACGAGGGCCGCCGCCGGGGTCATCCCCCGCTCGACCATCAGGGCCAGCTCCCGCAGGTTCTGCCCGTGCGGCGTCACCCCGGAGTCGGTGCCCATGGCGACCTTCACCCCCGCGGCGATCGCGGCGGCGATCGACGCGTCATGGTCGGCGATGACCATCTCGGCCTTGCGCAGGCTGGTCTCGGCGATCTGGGCGCCGCCGGCGGCAAGCTCGATGACGCCCCGCGGCGCCATCAGGGTCGGCACCAGATAGGTGCCCCGATCGAGCATCATCTCGATGGCCTCGTCGTCGAGGTAGATGCCGTGCTCGATCGAGCGGATGCCGGCCCGGATCGACGCCTTGATCCCGTCGGTCGCTTGCGAGTGGGCCATCACGAAGATCCCCGCGGCGGTGGCCTCGGCGACCAGGACCGCCAGCTCATCGTCGCGGAAGTGCCCGTGCCGCGGGTTGTCGCGGGGCGACAGCACGCCGCCGGAGGTCGCCACCTTGATGACATCGGCGCCGGCCCTGACCATCTCGCGCACCTTCCTGCGCATCTCGTCGGGCCCGTCGACCAGGCCGCTGGGGCGGCCGGGGTGGGGCATGCCGAAGGGTGAGGGCAGTCCACCGCCGCACACCATCCACTTGTCGCCGTGGCCGCCGGTCTGGCTCAACATCCCGATCGAGATCTGCATCCGCGGCCCGTTCACGATCCCCCGCTCCACCGCGGTCTTCACCCCGAGGTCGGCGCCGCCGGCGTCGCGCACGGTCGTGATACCGATGGCGAGCGTCGCCTCCAGGTTCTCCCTGGCCTCGAAGAACTGCAGCGAGAACGGCGTCTGCATCATCTGCCACAGGTCGAAGTGGCTGACCATCACATGGGTGTGACAGTCGAAGAGACCGGGGATGAGCGTCCTCCCCGAGCAGTCGACACGGTCGTCACCGTCGAGGTCGGGACCGACCGCGACGATGCGGCCGTCTTCGACGACGACGTCGGCGGGCTTGGGCGGGTCGGGCGGGTCGCCGGTGGCGTCGAACACCTGACCGCCGTGGAACAGGAGGCGGGCCATCGGGTCACTATGGCACGGCGCCAATGTGGGGAGCGCGCCGCGGCAACCTAGGGAGCTCTCCCGATGCGGGGCCGGCACGACGTTCGTAGGTTCCGAGCACCCAGGCATCGGAGGTTCCGTACATGCCGCGATACCTGATCGAGCGCACCTTCCCGGGCGGGCTCCAGATCCCGATGAGCGACGACGGGCGCAAGGCCGTCGCCAAGGTCGTCGACACCAATGCCGGCGAGGGCGTCACCTGGGTCCACTCGTACGTGAGCGACAGCCTCGAGAAGACGTTCTGCGTCTACGACGGTCCCAGCGCGGAGGCCATCAGGCGGGTGGCCGAGCGCAATGGGCTGCCGATCGACGTGATAACCGAGGTGCGGGTGCTCGGCCCGTACTTCTACCTGGAGAACGGGGCATGACCGCCACACGACGGCCGGCCCGCATCGGCGTCGTCGCCCTGGCCGCCGCCGTCGCCGTCGCGCTCGTGCTGGGCCCGGCGGCGCCCGCATCGGCCAGGGGCAACCGGGACGACCTGCGTCAGCTGCGCCGGGCGACCGAGGCCTACCAGGACATCGACAACGTCCTGGCCGCCGGCTACGGCCTGTTCACCGACGCCGCAGGCGTGGCCTGCATCGTCGACCCGAACGGTCGCGGCGGCATGGGCATCCACTACGCCAACGGTGCGCTCGTCGGCGACCCGGCCGTCGACCTGGTCAGCCCCGAGGTGCTGCTGTACCGGGAGACGGCCTCCGGCCATCAGCTGCTCGGCGTCGAGTACGTGGTGCTCGTCGACGCCTGGGGCGCCGACCGCCCGCCACCGCGCCTGTTCGGCCGGCAGCTCCGGCTGGTGCCGGAGGGCAACCGCTACGGCCTGCCCGCGTTCTACGAGCTGCACGTCTGGCTCTACCACGACAACCCCGACGGGATCTACAAGGACTACAACCCGCGGGTCGACTGCCTGTTCTGCGACGAGCCCTCGGGGGGCTGATCGGCGGGCTGGATCAGGCGGCGGATCGCGACGACGCGACCCGGATGATGGCGTCGAGGCTGGCCTCGACGTCATCGTCGGTCGTCGCCCACGACGACACGCTGATGCGCATCGCCGCCCGGCCCTGCCACACCGTCCCCCCGCACCAGCAGGTCCCGTCGTCCTGGACGGCGGCCACCACCGCCCTGGTCGTGTCGTCGTCGCCGAACGACGCCAGCACCTGGTTGAGCACCACATCGTTCAGGACCTCGTAGCCGGCGGCGGACAAACCCGCGGCGAACCGGGACGCCTGGACGCAGCACCCCTCGACCAGGGCCGCGAGACCCGAACGGCCCAACGACCGCAGCGCCGCCCACACATCGAGCCCGCGGGCCCGGCGGGACATCTCCGGGGTGTAGTCGTACGGCTCACGGTCATGACCCGGAATGAGGTAGGCGGCGGTGGCCGCCATCGACGCGCTCAACACCTCAGAGTCGCGGACGAACACCAGCCCGCTGTCGTACGGCACGTTGAGCCACTTGTGCCCGTCGGTCGCCCACGAGTCGGCCCGATCGACCCCCTCGACCAAGGCCCGCCGCTCGGGTGCTACCGCGGCCCACAGCCCGAACGCCCCGTCGACGTGGACCCACGCCCCGGCCGCCCGCGCCGCCTTGGTGAGGCGCCCGAGCGGGTCGACCGCGCCCGTGTTCACGTTCCCCGCCTGGACGCAGAGGATCGTCCGCCCGTCGAGCGGCGGCAGCTCGTCCGCGCTGATCCGACCCTGGTCATCGACCGGCACCCGAACGACCCGATCCCGACCCAGACCCAGCAGCGACAAGGCCTTGAGCAGGCTCACGTGGACCTCGTCGCCCACGACGACACGGAGCTCGGGCGCTCCGAACAGTCCGAGGCCCTCGACGTCCCAACCCGCCCGCCGCAGCAGGGCGTGCCGCGCTGCGGCCAACCCGGTCAGGTTGGCCATCGTCGCCCCGGTCACGAACCCACCACCGGTGCCTTCGGGCAGGCCGAGCACGTCAACCAGCCAGGCCAGGGCCACCGCTTCCAGATGGGCGCCAACCGGGGACGCCACCCGCAGACCGGCGTTATTGTCCCAGGCCGTCGCCAGCCAACTTGCGGCCACCGCGGCCGGCAGCGAGCCACCGATGACGAAGCCGAAGTAGCGGGGCCCGGCCGACGCGATCGTGGCCGGCGACCCCACGTCGTCCAACAGGGCCAGCACCTCGCCCGGGTCGGTCGGATCGTCCGGCAGCTCGCCGCCGAGGGCGGCCAGCCCGGCGATGGCGTCGGCCGGTGGGGCGACCGATCGGGTCGATAGTCCATCGAGATAGCTCGCCGACCGCTCGGCCGCGTCCATCAGGAGCGTGCGCATCGGCTAACCGTTCCACATCTGGCGCCGGCCGTGACAGCCTGCTTCGGTGCCGACCAGATTCAATTCCCTCGTCATCGACGCCGCCGACCCGTCGGCCCTGGCCCGTTTCTGGTCCGCGGCGCTGCGGTGGCCGGTCACGTTCGAGGAACCGGACGAGGTCGTCGTCGAGCTCGACGGTCAGCCATTCGTCCCGCTCGTGTTCGGGCCGGTGGCCGAGCCGAAGACGGTGCAGAACCGGCTCCACCTCGACCTGGCCACCACCTCGCGGGAACACCAGGCGGCCGAGGTCGAGCGCCTGCTCGCCCTCGGCGCGACGCGGGCTGATGTCGGCCAGGGGGACGAGGTGCCGTGGGTGGTGCTCGCCGATCCGGAAGGCAACGAGCTCTGCGTGCTCGAACCCAGGACCACCTACGCCGACACCGGACCGGTGGCGGCCATCGTGTTGCACTGCACCGACCCGGCAGCCATCGCCCCCTTCTGGGCCGAGGCGACGGGATGGCCGGTGGTCGAGTCGACCGAACAACACGCGACCCTGCGCCGCCCGAACGGCACGGGACCGTTCCTCGAGCTGCTCGGGTCGCGGAACGCCAAGACGGTGAAGAACCGACTCCACATCGACGTGGCGCCCTACCCGGAGGACGATCACCGGTCCGAGGTCGCCCGGCTCGAGGATCTGGGCGCCCGGCGGGTCGACATCGGCCAGGGCGATGTGCGCTGGGTCGTCCTCGCCGATCCGGAGGGCAACGAGCTCTGCGTGCTGACCCCTCGCTGACTCGAACGGCTACAACGGACGTCCATGACCACCGCCGTCGAGCTGCTCGAGTTCTCGCGGTTCGAGCCGGCCGCCGTCATCGGCCGAATGACGGAGCTGGCCGGCTCGCTCGGCGGGTGGATCAACCTGCAGCCGAACGTCGACCCGAATGACGTACCCGGCTCGGGCCTCAGACTCCTCTCGATCTTCTCGGCCAGGGGACCGGCCGTGCCGCTGGTGACCTGGATGCCGGGCCAGGCCACCCGCCGGGGGGCGACGCCGGCCGAGGTCGGCATCCAGCACCCGGCCGGATCTCGGGCCGTACCGCTGCTGCGCGAGCGCGGGATCGACGTGCCTGCCGGCTGGACGGTGGTGCAGGACCACCCGAAGCGGGGCCTGGTGCTGCGGCCGACCGATGACGCCGCGGTCGGTGACGTGCTGGAGTGGCTGCTGCGGGCGGCGCCCGCGCTGTGTCCCTACGAGCTGCCGACGTCGTGGCTGGCCATGGTGCACACCCGCTAATCGTCGACCAGGTGCGCGCCGGGGATGCGCACCGACGCCGGGCTGCCCGGGTTGACCTGGACGTCGGCGCCCGGAGCCACCCGGCGGGCCACCTCGCGGCCGGGTAACCGCCGCCAGGCGAACTCTTCCCGCCGCGGCAGGTGGGCCTCGGCCGAGAACACCTGGAGCTTCGGGCCCTGCTCGTCGTCGACCACGTAGAGGTCGCCGGTGCCGAGGTCGAAGACGAACACCTCGGACCCGAGGAGCGCCTCGACCAGTTCCGCCTCGGTGCCGTGGCCCGACGCCGCCTGCTGGACGGCCCGATCGAGCGGATCGGTGGGCGCGGGTAGGCCGAGGGCGACGGGCGAGGGGCGGTAGTGCTCGTTGGGCCGGAAGGCGCCGGTGATCTCGCCCCGCTCGTCGACCCTCCATGCGCCGACGACGCCGTAGGGCGGCACCGCGCCGTCGGGGTCGAACGCCGGGTCGACGACGTAGATCCACTGCCCCGGCTTGGCGCGAGCCTCGGCCCGCATGGCCTCGGTCACCGGGGGCACCGGGCGTTCACGCTCGGCCACGACGAGAACTCCCCAACCAGCGCCGCCAGTGCCCGAACTGCTCGTCGACCGTGACCGCGAGCGCGGGATCGATCGGATCGAACATGGCCACCGTTTCCCGCGCCGGCTCGCCCATGCGGGTGATGTAGATCCGTTCGCCGACGCCCCCGTCTCGCTGCATGCCGCTCGGGTACGTGTCGAGGCGGGCACCCTGGACCGCGACCCGCCACCCGTCCGGTTCGATGCGGCGCCTGATCGTGACCAGCGCTTCGAATGTGTCGTTCTCGATCGCCTGCTGCGCACCGAACGGGCCGACCAGGTCGACGCCGGCGAAGTAGTCGTCGGTCAGCCACCACCGGACCCGAGCCGGGTAGACGTCACCGTGCCGGGCGACCTTGACCTCGCGCTCGCCCTTGACCTGCCGGACCCGGCCCCGATGACCGCCCACATAGGCCTCCCAGTGCGCCGCCTGCTCCTCGACCGTGGCCAGCCCCGACACGTCTGCGTCGTCGAAGATCATCACCGAACGGATCGGAGAAGCGGCCGGGTCGACGGGGTAGACGTGCTCGGCTCCCCGGACCCTGCGCCCTTGGGGGCTCGGGTACACGTCGAGCCGAGCCCCCTGGACGGCGACGGCCCAGCCTTCGGGTTCGAGGGCCAATCGGACGCGCACGAGGGCCTCGAACAGGTCGCGCTCGACGGCGCTCACCTTCCCGAACGGGCCCCGCACGGACACACCGAAACTCGGCTCGTTCGTACGCCACCAGCCGACCCGGGCGCGGTGTGCGTCGCCGTCTCGAACCACCGCCACCGGCCGGTCGCCGAGCGGTATTCGGGCCCGGTCAGCCATCGCACGCAGGGTCGTAGTCGGGGTTGGGGACGAACGGGCCGAGCGTCCCGATCGTGTCGTCGTAGGGTCGCGCCCCCTCGATGTAGCACGACTCGATGCCGCCGGGGAAGGCGATCTCCTGCTCATAGGCGTGATCGTGGGGCCCAAGCGTGGCGTTGACGTCGATGCCACCCGGCACGTCGATCTCGTACTGGAAGTGCCGCGGTTCGGTGTGGATCAGCCCACTGTCGCGCGTCGTGCTGACAAAGCCGGAGGGCACGTTGGCCGTCACGTACCACGCCAGGTCCATGTTGCCCGGATCCCGAGGGGCGAAGCCCTCGGCGAAGATCGTCTCGGGGGAGCGGTTGTCGGCCCGGTACAGCGTCTCGTCGCTGACGCGCCACACCGGCTCCGGTGTGATGGCGAAGATGTCGACCGAGCGGTCGACCGCCGCGCCCAGGCGGGCCGAGCTCTCGGCCGCCTCGTCCTCGAGCCGGGTGGCGGCGGCGACCACCGTGGCCACCCGGCGGACGGCCGTGCCCGTGGTGCCGGTGCCGGCGGTGGTAACGGCCAGGATGGCGTCGGGCACGAGATGGCCCATGGCCCGGAACGGGCTCTCGGCCCACGTGTCCCAGTCGGAGAACGCGCGGGCCAACGCCGCCGGGTGCTCGATGCCGTACACAATCGCCGCCGCCAGCTCGTCGACGTCGCGGCGCCAGCCGCCGGGATCGAGCACGAAGTGGAGCGTCGACATGCTCCACACGAACTCGCCCAGGTCGTAGCTCGCCTCCCACGCGCCCCCCAGGAACTCGCGGGCGGCGTGCCCCGCCCAGTCGAGCCCCCGCTCGACGAGGCTCGGGGCGTCGGGCGCGGCGTCGCAGGCGTCGTCGGCGACGCCGGCGGCCTGGCTGCCCGCCTGCCGCACCAGCTCCCTGGCCTCCTCCAGCAACGCCTCGGCCCGGCTCCGGCCCGCGGCGCCGGGATCGCCGGGCGGCGGCGGCACGAGCCCGTCGAGCACGTCGATCGCCGACGCGTCGCCCCGATCGGCCGACCGCATGGTGGCGTCGTACCGCCGCCGGGCGCCGGTCCACCGATCGGTCGCGACCGCGGCCTCGGCGAACGTGTCGATCGCGACCTGGGCCAGGTGCTGGGCCCCGCGCAGCACGCCGGCGAAGCCGCGGAGTGCGCCGCCGACGACCATGAACGCCGACGCCGCCGTCTCGTAGCGCGCCGGCTCGAGATCGATGACATCGTCGAAGGCGTCGGCCGCCGGGCCGACCCAGTCGCCCGCCTCGACCAGGCGAATCTGGGCCGCGGCCTGGCCCAGACCACCGGCCAGCGCGCCCAACCGGGCGGCGAGGGAATCGATCGCGTCCGGATCGCCCGGCACCAGCTCTCGCGGCGTCGCTCCCGCATGCAGCTCGCCCACCGCGTCACCCGCCCCACCCGGCGACGAGCGACTCGTCGACGTCGAGATAGACGTCGCCCGCCTGCGTGAGCAGCTGGGCCAGGACGCCGGCATCGGCCGTGAAGCACTCCATGCCAAAGGACCACTCGTCGATGAACCGGCGGGCCGATCGCTCGAGCCCGTCGTGACCGGCGTCGTCGAGCAGGCCGACCAGGCCATCGTGGTGGTCGTGGACGTCACGAGCCACCAGGGTCGCCTCGCCCAACCGCCGGCTCAGCGCCCGCACCGTCGCCGGATCGACCCGCACCAGCATGGCTCACCCCCTTCGTCGCTCATTTTTATGCTGTGTCGATCACTTTAAATTACATCCGTGTCGCGGTCAAGCGCGTACGATGCGCCGATGGCCACGTGCCAGCTGCCGGACGGCGTCCGGCCAACCTCGATCGACACCGACCGGCTCAGGATCCACGCCCTGGTCGCCGGGCCCGACGACGGTGTCCCGGTCGTGTTCCTCCACGGCAACCTGGCCACCTCGCTGTTCTGGGACGAGACGCTGGACGCCCTCCCCGACCGCTACCGGGGCATCGCCGTCGACATGCGGGGCTTCGGCGACACCGAGCCGAAGCCGGTCGACGCCACCCGCGGCGTCGGCGACCTGGCCGACGACCTCGACGCCATGATCGAGACGATGGGGCTCGACCGGCCCCACCTCGTCGGCTGGTCGACGGGCGGCCTGGTGGCCATGCGCTTCGCGGCCGACGATCCGGGCCGGGTGCGGTCGCTCACGCTGGTCGGCTCGGTGCCGCCCTACGGCTTCGGCGGGACCGGCGACACCGACGGCACCCCCATCAACGACGCCTACTCCGGCGTCGGAGCCGGGATCATGCCGGAGGAGACCCTCACGCGGGTCGGGTCGGGCGACCTCAGTTCGGAGAGCGACTTCAGCCCGCGGGTGTTCATGAACGCGTTCTATTGGAAGCAGGGCTTCACCGTCGACCCGGCCCGGGAGGACGCCTTCGTCGAGGCCATCTGCACGACCGTCATCGGCGAGGACAACAACCCGGGCGACATCGTCCCGGCCGAGCACTGGCCCGGTTTCGGCCCCGGCACCCGCGGCACCCTCAACGCCCTCTCCGGCAGGTACGGCAACGTCGCCCGTCTCGCCGACGTCGAGCCGAAGCCGCCGATCCTGTGGGTCCAGGGCACCGACGACCTGGTTGTGTCCGACACGTCCTCCTACGACATCGGCCACCTCGGGCGGCTCGGCGTCGTCCCCGGCTGGCCGGGCGCCGCCGTCTACCCGGCGCAGCCGATGGTCGCCCAGATGCGGGCGTTCCTCGAGCGCTACCGGTCGGCGGGTGGCACCACGGTGGCGGTCGAGATCGAGGGCGCCGGCCACGGGCCGCACATCGATCACGCACCGGAGTTCCAGGCCGCCTTCTTCGCCTTCCTCGATCAGGCGGGCTCGTAGTCCTCGCCTGCCAGACTGGACGACCGTGATCGACCGCGCCGCCTTCGGCCGTACCGGACACGACTCCACCCGGGTCATCTTCGGAGCGGCGGCCCTCGGCCACGTGACCAAGACCCAGGCCGATCGGGCGCTCGACGTCCTGGTCGAGCACGGGGTCAACCACATAGACGTCGCCGCCTCCTACGGCGACGCCGAGCTCAGGCTCGGATCATGGCTGCGGACCCATCCCGGCACGTTCTTCGTCGCGACCAAGACCGGTGAGCGCCACTATCGGGGCGCCCGCGAGCAGATCAGGCGATCCCTCGACCGGCTCGGCATCGACCGGCTCGACCTCATCCAGCTGCACAACCTGGTCGACGCGGTCGACTGGGAGATCGGGCTCGGCGCCGAAGGTGCGCTCGAGGCCGCGGTCGAGGCGCGCGAGGAGGGGCTGGTGCGGTTCATCGGTGTCACCGGCCACGGCCTCTCGGTCCCGGCGATGCACCGCCGCAGCCTGGAACGGTTCGGGTTCGACTCCGTTCTCCTCCCGTACAACTTCGTCCAGATGCGGGATCCCCGGTATGCCGAGGCCTTCGAGGCGCTGGTGGCCACGTGCGGCGAACGGGGCGTCGCGGTGCAGACGATCAAGAGCTGCGCCCTGCGCCCGTGGAACGGACGAGAGCGCACGACGTCGACCTGGTACGAGCCGCTGCAGGCTCGGGACGACATCGACCTGGCCGTGCACTGGGTGCTGGGCCGCGCCGATGTCTTCTTGATCACACCCAGCGACGTCGAGCTCCTGCCCATGGTGCTCGACGCGGCGTCGCGGTTCGGCGAGCGACCATCTGATGAGCAGATGACGCGGCTGGAGGGCCAGCGGGAGCTGGCGCCGCTGTTCATCTAGGTCTGATGCCCGCGCCGTAGGGTGCCCGCGTGGGCGACACGCCGGCCGACCGGTCACCGCTCGAACCGCATCCGAGCCGGCTCCCGCTCTCGCACCCGATGCGGGCCGAGATCCTGGCCGCCCACGCCCGGGCGGTCGAGGCCGGCGACGACACCTACCTCGACCCGGCGACCGGCTACACCGCCCTCACCAGCGCCTTCCTGCTGCGGCGAGGCACGTGCTGCGACTCAGGCTGCCGCCACTGCCCCTACGTCAGCTGAAAGGTGAATGAACCGTGGAAGCGCCGCGACGGGTGGTCAGGCGGTCCTCTTGAGGGTGACGTGGTAGCCGAGGTCGTGGAGTTGTCCGATGAGGCTGTCTCGGCGTCGGTCGGGGTTGTTGCGCCGGGTGAGGTAGTCGCCGCCGAGGTCGTCGTAGTCGCAGTCGTTGCTGAGGAGGTGCCAGCAGATGACCAGGATCGAGTGGCC
>JBOGGX010000095.1:0-14266 GCA_050744245.1 Acidimicrobiales bacterium | reverse complement strand
CAGGAGTGGAACGAGCGGGGCCGCCTGGTGCGCCGGGTCTCGCCCGACGGCTCCTGGTTCGAGTTCGCCCACGACGACCTGGATCGGGTCACCGAGGTGAAGGCGGCGAACGGCGCGGCCACCCGCTACCGCTACACCGGATCCGAGCGCAGCCCGAGCGAGATCGTCGACCCTGAACGCGGCGTCACCCGCCTCGAGGTGACCGGCGGCCTGGTGCGGCGGGTCGACGATCCCGATGGCGTCGTGGTGCGGTTCGGGTTCGACGACGACGGAAACGTCATTTCGATCACCGACGGCGACGGTCACACCGCGGTCATCGAGCGCGACGCTGCGGGCCGGATGGTGGCCGCCGTGTCGCCCACGGGCCTGCGCACCGAGCTGGCCTACGACGACCGGGGCCGGCTGGTCGAGCGTCGAGATCCCGGCGGCGCGGTGTGGCGGTTCGAGTGGACGGCCGCCGGACGCCCGGCGGCGACGGTCGACCCGACCGGAGCTCGCACGGAATTCCGCCACGGGCGCAACGGCGAGGCGGCCGAAGTCGTCGACCCCATGGGCCATGTGACGACCCGCCGGTTCGACCCGCTCGCCAACCTCGTCGGGGTGGTGCTGCCCGACGGGGCCAAGTGGGAGTTCACCTACGACGGCCTGTGCCGGCTCACCGGGGTCAACGACCCGGCCGGGGGTACGTGGCTGCGCGAGTACGACGTCAATGGTCGCCTCGTCGGCACCGTCGACCCCGTGGGCGGCCACCGCACGGCGACGGTCGACCCCGCCGGCCGGGTCACCGGGGTCGACGACGGGGCGACCTCGATTGGCTTCGAGCTCGACGAGCTGGGACGGGCGGTCGTCCACCGCCGCCCCGACGGCAGCGACCTGGCCGCGACCTACGACCGGTGCGGCCGGGTCACCTCGATCACCGACCCGGTCGGCGGGGTCACGCGCTACGCCTGGACCGCGGCCGGAAGGTTGGCCGCGGTCACCAGTCCACTGGGTGGCGTTACCCGTAACGAGTACGACCGGTGCGGCCGGCGGGTCGCCTTCGTCGACCCGTTGGGCCACCGCTGGACCTGCCGCTACGACGGCGACGGGCGCATCACCCAGGTCGTGGCCCCGACCGGCGAGGTCGAGCGGTTCCGCTACGACGACGCCGGACGGCTGGCCATTCGGCGCTCACCGGCGGGCGGCGCCACCCGCTACCGCTATGACGACGCCGGGCGCGTGGTTGCCGTCACCGACCCGACGGGTGGGGTGCGCCGCTTCGGCTACGACCCTCGGGGCCAGCTCATCGAGGCCGTCGACCCCAACGGCGGCGTCACCCGCTACGAGCGACACGCCCGGGGGTGGGTGTCCGCGGTCGGCGACCCGTTGGGCGGCCGGGTCGAGCACCGCTGTGACGAGGTGGGCCGGCTGGTGGCCCGCACCGACCAGCGGGGCCGAACCACCGAGTGGGAGTACGACCGGGCCGGCCGGCCGACCCGACGGGTGCTGCCCACTGGGGAACGGGTCCGCTGGTGGTACGACGACTCTGGCCGGGTCCGGGGGGTCGGCACGCAGGATGCGCCGACCGTCCACATTGGACGTGACCTGCTCGCCCGGCCCGCGGTCATCGACGAACCGGGGTTCCGTCACGAACTGAGATGGGATGCCGCCGGTCGGCTGATCGCCAAGCGCCGCAACGATCGCGAGCTCACGTGGCGCTACGACGCCGACGGCAACCGAGTCGCCATCGGGCTCCCAGACGGCACCGAGACCGGCTTCGAGTTCGATCCGGCCGGACGCAGCACCGCGGCCCACCATCCGGTGCTCGGAACGGTCACCTTCGACCGCGACGCCGCCGGGCGGCTCATCGGGCGCCAGGCCGGGGGAGCGACCCACCGGTGGCGGTACGGGAACGGCGTCGTCGTCGCTCACGAGTCCGACGGACCACGAGGACGGCGCGTCACCCAGCTCGAACGCGACGCGGCCGACCGAGTGGTCGCCGCCACGACCGGCGACCAAACCCGCCGTTACCGCTACGACCCCGCCGGCCAACTGGTACGCGTCGAGGGCCAAGAAGGGGCCTGGTCGTTCGCCTACGACGGGGCCGGGCGGCTCGCCCGCGAGAACCGGCCCGACCGCGGCACCATCACCTACCAGCACGACGCCGCCCATCAGCTCACCGAACGGCGGGATGGCCGCGGGGTCACTCGTTACGGCTTCGACGCCGCCGGGCGCCGCGTCGCCGAGGACGGGCCCGGGGGGACCCGGGCCTACGAGTGGGACGGCTTCGGCCACCTGGCCGGGGTGGGCGACACCCGGCTGCGGGTCGACGCCCTCGGCGATCTGGCCACCATCGACGACCGCCAGCTCCTCTGGGACCCCGTGGCCGCCATCCCCCGGCTCCGCTGGCTCGACGGCACCACCATCGTCGGCGACGACCGCCCGTGGGCCACCGTCGACCCCGAGGGAGCGGTCGACTGGCTCGACCCCGACCACCAAGGCTCGCTCGGCGGCCCCCTCGACCCGTGGGGAGCGGGCGGTGGGCCGGGCGTCGGGCTCGGCTACCGGGGCGAGCTCAGGATCGGCGATCTCACCTGGCTGCGCGCCCGCCCCTACCAGCCCGACACCCGAAGCTTCCTGTCGGTCGACCCGCTCCCCGGCCTCCCCGGCGACCCCTTCGGCGCCAACCCCTACCACTACGCCGGCAACGACCCGATCGGCGCGGTCGACCCGCTCGGGCTCCGCCCGCTCACCGAGGCCGAACTGGCCCAGCACATCGACTCGATCAACAACAACATGTTCGAACGGGCCGGCGACTGGGTGGCCGACAACTGGGAGTACATCGCCGCCGGCGCGCTCATCGTGGCCGGTGGGGCGATCATGCTCACCGGGGTCGGCGGCCCCATCGGAGCGGCCATGATCGGCGGCGCCCTGATGTCCGGCGGGTTCAGCGCCGGCGTCCAACGGGCCACCACCGGGCAGGTCGACTGGGGCCGGGTCGCCATCGACGGCGCTATCGGCGGCCTCGCCGGCGGGGCCGGCGCCTGGGCCGGAGGCGCCCGGGCCCTGTCCACCGTCAACCCCATGCTGCGCGGCGGCCTCGTCGGCGCCGGCGAGAATGTCATCGGCGGCGCTGCCACCCGAGCGGCCTACGGCCAGAACCCGTTCGACCCCCGAGGCATGGCCCAGGACGTCCTCCTCGGCGGCGGCGCCGGCGGCGGCGGCGGCCGGCTCGCGGCGAGGGCGGCGCAGGGCCAGATGCCGGAAGAGCTCGTGCCCGACCACTACGTTGTCGTGAGAGGCGGAACGAGCGACGTGCCGCCGCCGGGGCAGGTGTTCTCGGGTGCGGCCGGCGAGACCCTTGAGGACGCCGCTTCTGGGGTCCCGCACGGGCAGATCCGGGCGACAGAGGCGGGCACGATTCGACAGGGAGGTGGTTCGGTGGCGCACGCTCCCGAGCTCACCAGGAGCGGGGTGCTCAACGAGCGCCACGTCAACGTCACCCTCGGCGAAGGCCCGTCACCCTTCGGGCCTTTGCAACCAAACCCTGTCCCCAAGGCGGGGCGGATCCAGTGACGAAGCACTGGCTTCCCATCCGCTATCGCGACTTCTACGACGTCCCCCGGGCCGTCGTCGTCGAGTTCAAGCGGGAGCTGTTTCTCTTCGATTCACTCTTCGACGCCGACCTCGACGAGTACGAGAGCTTCTACGCCGTCTACCGTCTGCCCGGCGAGCTTCGCCACGAGATCGACGGCATGTCGTGGACTGATCTCGGCCAGCGCGGGACGCGACTGGGGTCGGTCGACGTTGCTGCCGTGGAGTTCGACAGCACCCGCCGGCGAGCGATCAACGAGAGCGTCTTCGAGAATCTGGGGGTCTGACCGGATCAGCTCGGGTTCTCGCGCTCAGCCACGGTGGCGGTGGTCCCGACACCGTCACGCTTCGCGGCTCGATCCTTGCGACCGAGGATGAGTTGGAGCGGTTCATCGATGACCACCGGGTCTTCTTGCACAACCTGCTCGGCGGCCAACGCTCGAGTCTGCCCAGGCCGACTGTTCACGCCTCGGGCGGCTACAGATCCGGGTCGAACGTCCCGAAGAGAGGGGGTGTTCGACCTTGACCGACATCGAGACCTCGCCGGGTTCAGAGCTGGTCGAACTCTTCGCTCGAGTTGCCGGCCGACTGAACGATCTGGCCACAGAACTTCGATCAAATCCGGCGGTGAGGACGGTAGACACCGGGTTCTGGCCTCGGTGCTATGTCGACGGCTCCGTTGTCGAGTGCTACGTCGACGCCGAACTCACGAGCGGTAACGCCGTGGGATTCTGGCTCGAGTTCCGCTACCGAGACGGTGAATGGATCATCGAATCGAGCGTGCGACGAAACACGATCCATGGGCAGGACGAGCTGCGAGAGCTCCCGACACGATTGGCCGTCAGCGACGACGAGTTTGCCTCCGAGCTCGACGCGGCGGCGACAATGCTGGTGATGAGCAGCACGAGTCTCGATCTCGCGACCATCTGACCGGCGTGCTTCGTCGTGTGAACGAACGGCGGTTGTTGTGCCAACACATTCAACCCGAGGTTTCCGCGGTCAGCCACCTTGGCGGTGGTTCGGCGCGAGAACCTGGGCTGCGACACCGCCGAGGGCGCGGCCGGACCTTGGGGTCGGCAGATCGGCTCAATGGCTTCCTGTCAGAACTGGCCGCGAGCCTGAAGAACTCCAACCCGCAACTCTGGTGGCAGGCAGGTCATCACGACAGTCCCGCGTTCCCGTTCCGTGCGTGGGCGGCGTTCAACGGCACGTGAGCGCCAGGTGACGAGGACGTGGTGCTCTCCCTCAGCTTCCGACTGGCCCGGGCCGTGATCGAGGTGACCGGTGATATCGCCGACGGCGACGGCCTGGTCCTGGCCGAGCAACCCGTACAGACGATCGACCTGGCCACCGACACCGTCACGCTTCGCGACTCGATCCTTGCGACCGAAGATGCGTTCGAGCGGTTCATCGATGACCATCGGGTCCACTTGAACGACCGGCTCGGCGGACGAACCGCGACCGCCACCTGAGCGACCGATCAGTATGAAGGGTGCGCTCGCGGCGTGGGGTCGCCACCGTCGCCCACGACGGGATCCCACGGCTGGGACCGGTCAGGCTCGGACGCGGAGGCCGGGTCGAGCCGGCCGATGAGCGAGCACAGGGAGGCCCACAGCACCGGGAGCGAGACCGGCTGGACTCGGTAGCGGCGAGGTTCGCCCGCCGGGAGCACGAGGGCGAAGCCTTCGAGGTCGACCACGACCAACGCCGTCCGCTCGGCACTCTCGTGCGCCGAACGCCACAGGACAATGTGGAGGGTGCCGCGGCGAGCGATGGCTTCGACCTCTGGCCACGTCAGCGCGGAACGGGCATCGCCCGCGAACCCGGTGGGTCGAGGTCCGAGGCCGACGAGCTCGGCCAGCACTGCACCCAACGAGTCCGGGTGACGGGCGGCCCGCATCTGGGGCGGCTGTCCGTCCTGGGGGCTCGGCCGCCAGACCACGCCCGCGGCGCCGACGGCGCCGTCGACCCGCACCCGAGCCGTGTCCTGCCTGGAATGGACGGTGAACCGGGCCAGCGGCGATCGCCAGATGTCGGCGACCGCTCCGTCACCGTGAAGGTCGTTCACGATGGGGCCTTCAGGGTCGCCACGGACGCCAGGATCTGGCGGCACAGACCGGGCCAGTCGACGTCGGCCACGGTGAACGACGCCACCGCGGCGCGACCGGCCGCGCCGACGTGCCGCTGGACCAGGGTCAGGCGGCGGCCAAACAGCTCGTGGCCCACCACTATTTGGAGCTGGCCCTCGTCGACCCTGGCGTCGATCAGGATGGGGAGGGCCAGGACATCGACCAGGGCCGCGGTGCTGCGTTCCGCGTAATCGGGCCATGGTTCGTCCACCGGTTCGACCGCCACCACCAGGTTGGGCACGAACGGCCCGTCCCAACGCTCCGGCCGAGCGGTGCCGACCAACGGGCGCCGCGCTGCGCCGGTCACCCAGCCGGGCGGGAGGTCCAGCCAGGTCATGGGCGCCGCCGAGCCAGCATGGGCGGCGGTTTGGGCTGGCCCCGCTGGGGGCGCGGGCGGAGGGCGTCGGGAACGCCGAACCAGTAGTAGGCCACGGTGTACAGGACGCCGGCGGCCAGCAGGGCCACGCCGATGATCGAGAGCACCCACCACGGTCCCCAGTCGTCCGGCATCTCCAAGGCGTCGCGCAGCCCCAGCCCGACGGCGATGACCACAAACCCGAGCCCCGCCGGGAAGGCTGCCGCCATCCCGCCGTAGAAGGTCTGGTAGCGAGCATCTGGCTTGAGCCGGCCGAGCCAGGCCAGGACGCCTACGGCGACGCCGGCCAGTCCGAAGGCCAGTGCACCCAGGAACTGCAGCGGGCTGATGCGATCGAGATCGCTGGTGGCCAGCACGGAGGTCAGCGCGGTCATGGCGAATTGAGGAGGTCGACGATCTCTTGGATCTCCTCGTCGGTGAGCTGAGGACCGACGCGCACCTCAGGCACGTCCGTGTAGTGCTCGTCGTACACATCCTGGTTGACCCAGCCCATGACCGGCTCGAACGGCGCCTGCCGCCGGTTCGACTCGGCCAGCCCAGCCTGATCGACCAGAGGCAGAACCTCCTCGACCGCCTCGTCATCGAAGCCGCCGATCTCATCGGCCAGGTCGTCGTGGTCGCGCTCGGCCGGGTCGGGATCGTCCATCCATGGCAGCTGGTCGGCGAGCCACGACCCGACCGCGCCGCCGCCGAAGCCGCCGATGATCCCGCCGGCGATGGCGCACACCGGCGCCGCCGGCGCCGTGACCACCCCGGCGGCACAGGCCCCGCCGCCAGCCAACGCCCCGCCCCACGCCCCCAATCCGCTCCCAGCCGCCGTCGCGGTGCCCACGGTGGCGGCGCGCAGGACGCGCTCGCCCGTGTCCATTCCCTCGTCGGAGAACCACTGCTCGGCCGCTCCCGAGGCGAAGGAGACGGCGACGCCGGCCCGGCCCACCCAGCGGCCGAACGAGTCGAGCTCGGAGGCCGAGGCGAACGGGCCGAGCAGCGCCTTGCCGCCGGAGCGCGGGTCGTAACGGACATACCCGGGCACCTGGACGCCGCTCGCCCGGGTGTAACCGCTCACCCGCTGTAGGTAGTGACCGACGGCGGCCGCCAGGGCGGGTTCCGTCCAGTCGAGTACGGTGTCCGCGCCCTCGAGCGGGTCGAGCCAGGGCGGCGGCTCGGTTCCGGACTCCGGATCCCAGCCGACCAGCTCCGGCGTGAGTGTCTCGTCCTCGCGGAAGGGGTCGTCGCGCAGCTCCACCGGGAGGTGCTCGATGAGCGTGGCATCGTCGAGCGTATGGGTGTCATCGAGGTCGTCGTCATCGGCGGCGGCGAAGGCGTCACCGACCCCGCCGACCCATACGCCGAGGCTGCGCAGTGTTTCGGCCAGGGCCGACACCGCCTCGAGCGCGGACGCCACACTCACGCGGTAGGCCGCTCCGTTGCCGGCGATGTAGCTGTCGGTCGCCCCTTGGGCTGGTGCGACCCGTCGGAGCATGCCCTCGGCAATGGCGTCGGTCGTGTTGCGGAAGTGGCGCAGTCGAGCCGGTCGGGCCGATGACTCGGTCATCAGCGCGGCCCACCGTACGACTGCGATGGATCCCATTCGGCCGGGCACGAGTCATCCGCGGATGCTTCTTCGAGTGCGAGTTCGCGGAGCCACTGTCGGCGAGCCTGCTCGGCCTTGGCGTCCTCGAGCGTGGCCGCCACGTCGACCGCCGTCGCCATGAGAGACTCGGACACCATCGCCAGCGATCCGAGGAGCCGCACCGCTTCCGGATCGAACACCTCGCGGAACCGGCCCCGCCAGTCCTCGGTGACGACCGGGATGTCCTCCATGAGCACCGCCGTCGCCTCACCCAGCGCCCGGGCGGCGGCGATCAGCTCCTCCTTGACGTCGACGGCCGAGGCCTCGTCGAAGCTGACGTCGTCCCAGATGCTCGGCATGGGTCAGGTCCACCATCCCTCGGGCCGCAGCATGACCGACGAGTCGAACCCTCCCTGGGTCAGGTCGTCGAGGGTCTGGGCTCGGAACGGTGCGGCCGGGATGGCCCGCCGGTCGGGCCCGGGCACGAACACCTCGTTCGAGAGCACGAGCGGGCCCTCGGCCCCGACGACCTCGCGCACCGAGGACACGTAGCGGTGCAGCCCGATCTCGCCGGCACCCCCGGAGCTGCCGATGAACACCACGAAGTTGATGGCGTTGGCCACCATGAGGTTGGTCGCCTCGAGGGTGAGCCGCTCGGGCGCCTGCACCGCGTACATGGCCAGCTTGCCGAACGCGCCGTTCGACGAGTTGGCGTGGACCGTGCACATCGACCCGTCGTTGCCCTGGCTCATGGCGTTGAGCATGGGGATGACCTCGGCCCCCCGGACCTCGCCGACGATGACGCGGTCGGGGTCCATGCGCAGGCCCCAGCGCACCAGCGTGGCCAGGTCGATCTCGCCCTCGCCCTCGACGTTCTCCTCCCGGGCCTCGAGGGCGACCACGTCGGGATGGAGGTCGGGGTAGCGGTCGACGCCGAGCTCGAGGTTGTCCTCGATGGTGACCAGCCGCTCGCCCGGCGGCACCTCGTTGAGCAGGGCCCGCAGCAGCGTGGTCTTGCCGGCATCGACGCCGCCGCAGATGATGATGTTCTTCCTGGCCCGGACGGCGGCGGCGAGGAACTCCTTGAGGGCGAGATCGATCGAGCCCAGGCCGACCAGATCCTCGAGGAACACCTTGGGGAACCGGTGGCGCCGGATGGCGACGCACGGCCTCGAGGTGACGGCCATGACCGCGAACAGCCGGCTGCCGTCGGGGAGCTGGACGTTGAGCGCGGGCGACCCGTTGTCGAAGCGGCGCTCGGTCAGGCCGACCCGCGCCGCGGTCATGCGCAGCATCTCGACCAGCTCGTCGTCGCTGTCGGCGATGGCCGGGCCCCGCTCCTTGCCGCCTCCCGCCCGGGTGATCCAGACGTCGGAGCACCCGTTGGCGTCGATGTTCTCGATCGACTCGTCCTCCAGCAGACGCTGGAGGATGCCGAGCCCGAAGAGGGCGTCGTGGATGGCCTGGGCCAGGGCCAGCTCGTCCTCGTAGGCGAGCGGCTCGAGCCCGTCGTCGAGCTGCTCCTTGGCGTGCTGTTCGAGCCGGCGGTTGATGAGCTGCCGCCCGAACTGGCGCTGATCGGCGGGCGACATCCGGGTGCGGCCGTTGGCCTCGTCGGCCCGCAGCCGCTCGGTGAGGTCGTCGGCGACGTCGCGGCGAAGGTTACGCACCAGCGCCTTGTGGGTCGGGTTCATCGTGGCCATTCCTCGCCCGGCCCGCCCGTGAGCGCAGGGTCGGGCGGCGACGGCCACTCGGCCGGCCCCTCAGCGACCGGCGCCGCCCGCGACGGCTCCGGAGCTGCGGTCGGCAGCGCAGGAGGCGGCGAAGGAGGTGGAGGCGCGAGCCAGAACGCGAGCCGCTCGGCGATCGCCCGCGCGCCACGCAGCAGACCCGACCGCCGCACCACCCGGACGGCGTGCGGGTCGCCGACGGTGAGGGCGGCCGCGGCCCGGGCGTCGGCGGGGAGCGTGCCCAGCGGCGAGGCGCCGACCGCCTCGGCCACCTCCTCGACGGAGTACGGACGGTCGCCGACCAGCAGCAGCGAGAGGCCACGGGGCTCGAGGCCGTCGAGCCGGGCGGCCAGATGGTGCACCTCGGCCACCACGGGTCTGGCCACCACCACGAGGAGGTCGGCCTCGGTGGCCAGACGCTGCACGGGCGAGCCGGGGTCGAGCCGGCCGCAGTCGACGAGCACGTCGATGCCCGCCGACGCCAGGACCCCGGACAACCGGCCCCTGAGCGCGGCCAGCGAGGCGGAGGCCTGATCGACCGCCACCGGGGCGGGCAGGATCCGCCGGGTGGCATGGTCGGCCCCGACGGCGCCGGGCAGCGGTTGGGTGTGGGCGAACAGCGTCGCCGCGTCTAGGTCGCGACGGGCTGCGGCGGCGAGCGTCACCAGCCCCGGCTCGGCCGGGAGGTCGTAGCGGACGGCGAGATCTCCGCCCGCGGGGTCGAGCTCGGCCACCAGCAACCCGCGGTCGGCCGGCCACGTCGCGGCCAGCGCCGCGACCGCGGTCGTCACGCCGGGCGAGCCCTTGGCCGATGCGAAGGCGATGTAGCCCACGGATCAGCCGCTGGGGATGAGGGCGAGGTAGATCTGGTCGGCCTGGATGCTGGCGGCGATGTCGGACACCAGCCCCTGGTCGACGGCGAGCGACACGCTCACCGTGTCCTGCGAGCTGTCGCCGGCCTCGACGGAGGACACGCGGCCCTCGCCGATTTCCTGGGCCGATGCGCCTTCCTCCTCGAGCAGCCCGGTGCTGGTGCGGTACACGATGACCCGGTCGCCGGCCTCCAGATCGGGAGAGGGGAGCTCCTGGACGGGGACGGGCACGGCAATGAGCGCACTGCCGGCTTCGAGCCCGCGGTTCTCGCCGATGGCGTTCTCGACCAGCAGCGAGCCGGCCAGAAGGTCGACCGAGGCGACCTGGCCGATCACGTCGCCGCGCTCGGAGGCCGGGATCGGCGTGACACCGGCTTCGGTTGACACCCGGACCACCACCAGATCGGACGCCTCGATCGTCTGCCCGGCGGTGACGTCGTTGGCCATGGCCAGCACCGGCTTGCGCTCCCCCGCGTTCATCCAGAGAACGACGAACGCCAAGGCGGAGCCGACGGTCAGCAGCACGGCGAGCAACGCCAATGACCAGCGGCGCTGACGCCCGGTCTTCGACACGACGGCCGGCGCCGGGCGGGCGGCGCCCGGGCCGGGGCCGGGGCGGGCGGGACTGCGCGGCGGCAGGGTGGTCTGGGCCATGGGGGTGAACCTCGGTTATTCGGGGACGCGGGCCGGCGGGGCGAGCGACCGATCGCTGTCGGTCGGGGGCTCGGCCACTTCGGAGGGAGGGGGATCGGCCGGCGACGGGTCGCCTCCGGCCTGCTCGACCGGGAGCAGCACCATACCAGCGGGGTCGTACACCGCGGCGTTCGAATCGGCGGACTGGGCCACGACGACCTCCGGTCCTGACCCACCGCCGCCCGACCCGTCGTCGAGCAGCACCATTCCCACCTCGTCGCCGACCGGGATCGGAGGCAACGCATCGCCGCCGCCGGTCTTGGCGTCGGGCCGTGCGGCGGCAGACGCTGGGGGCGGGGCGGGGGCGGGCCCTGGGGCCAAGCCGACCGCGTCGGCGGGAAGCCGCACCAGCCACCCGGCGTAGATCAGGTCTGGGTCGGACAGCGTGCGTCCGTCCGGTTGGGGCAGGTCCTTGCTCATCTCGTAGATCTCGACCCAACGGAAGGGATCGCCGAGGTGTCGTTCGGCGATGTCCCACAACGTGTCGCGCCGCTGCACCTGATAGATGGGCGACGGGGCCGGGGCCGGGGCCATGCTCGCCCGATCCTTAGGCGGCGCCTCGTCGTCCATGAGCACGACCGCCGGCGCCGACGACGCGATCGGGGTCAGCGGCTGGCGGACCAGGTTGGGGAGGCCCTTGGTCCCGACCAGCGCGCCCAGCAGGGCGACCGTGGCGACCAGCCGGGCCGCCGCCCGCTGGGCCCCGCCGGCCAGCGGCACCCGACCGGCCTGACGGCCCCGGAGGTAGGCGACGGCCTCGACGATGAGCGAGGCCATCAGCTCGATCCAGACCAGCCAGCAGACGACGGCGAGCGCCTTGATCAGGAAGGCGTCGGGGATGTAGCGGTCGCGCAGGGCGCCGGTGACCTGGTCGATGCTCGTCATCTCCTCGGGCAGGGGCCAGCCCACCCAGGCGATGAGGGCGATCGGCACGCCAACGGCCAGCGCCAGGACGGCGACGAGGCCGCCGAATCCCTTGGCGATATCTGTCCAGTTGCGGCCCGCGGTGGCGGTTGTCTGGAGGCTCATTGGCGGTTCACCCTTGGCTCGATCACAGACGTCAACGAATTTAGAGTCTTGCGCAGTTCCCGTCCGCATCCGCCGCGCCCGACCACCCTGCGAATGTTCGGTGGATTGTTCCCACGAATGGGAAAGATTCACGGCAAGTTCGGGGAGGCTGCGCGCTCAGGGGGCGGCGGTGACCTCGATGCGGTCGCAGTCGCCGTCCTCACCCGAGCCGGGTGCGAGGGTGGCGGTGCCGCCGACCGGGGCCGGCTCGGTGAGATCGGGCCGGTACTGCTGCTGCTCGACCTCGGGCCAGACGTTGAAGTACTTCACCTGGCCCTGGGCCGACTGGTAGAGGCCGGGCGTGTCGACGCCGTCGCAGTCCCAGTCGCCGAGCACGACCTGATCCCCCGACTGACCGAGCGCGATCCGCTGCTGATCGCCGCCGACCCGGATGGTGAGCACCATGACCTGGTTCCCGTCCGAGAGGGTCTGCAGCTGGAACAGCCCGTAGGTGGCGCAGCCGTCGCCGTCCGGGTCGCCCTCGACGACCTGACCGCCCGGCCCGGCGACCGGAGCCTCGACCTCGGGGCAGCCGGGATCGTCGGCGCGCAGCGGGCCGCGCAGCAGGTAGATGGCGCCGGCCGCGGCCAGGCCGACGACGAGGACCACCGGCACTCGCCGGCGGGTGCGGACCGCCCTGGGCTCCTTCTTCGGCGGCCGGGGGCCATAGCTCTTGGTGCCGCGCGTCGCATCGCGGCCGCCGTCGCCGCTCGCAGCGGCCGACACGACGCCCGGCAGGCCGACCTCGTCGTGGGGTACCGAACCCCGCAGGGCCCGGCTCAAGTCCTCGGCCGAGGCGAAGCGATCCTCGGGCCGGCGGGCCATCGCCCGCTCGACCGTCTCGGCCAGCCGGGGCGGCACCTCGGGAAATTCCTCGAGGCGCTGGTGCTCGCCGAGGTCGGCGGCCCGCACCGCAGCCAGCGGCACCGCCGCGGCGCCGCCATAGGGAGGCCGGCCGGCGAGCGCCTCGTAGCACACGACCCCGAGCGAGTACACGTCGCTCCTGGCGTCGGGGGCGGCCCCTTCCATCAGCTCGGGCGCCAGGTATTCGGCCGTGCCCGTGATCTGGTCACTGGTGAGCCGGCCGAGCGTGCGGGCAACGCCGAAGTCGCCGAGCAGCGGCTCGCCGTCCGAGGTGAACAGCACGTTGGCCGGCTTCACGTCGCCGTGGACGATCCCGCGGCGATGGGCCGACGCCAGGGCGTCGGCGATCGGTGCGGCTACGGCCACCACCTCGCCCGGCGTGAGCCGGCCGCGCTCGGCCAGCAGCGAATCGAGCGAGCCGCCCGGTGCGAACTGCATGGCCACGGCGATGCCGTCGCCGTCCTCGACCACCTCGAGCACCCGGACGACATGGGGATGGTCGAGCTCGGTGAGGACCGCGGCCTCCCGCCGGATGCGGGCCAGGTCGACCTCGCCGCTGCCGGCCCGCAGCCGCTTGAGCGCCACCACCCGGGGCACCGGGCCGCGCCGATGCGCCCGCCAGACCGTGCCCGACGCGCCCGCGCCGATCTCCTGCTCGAGCTCGTACTCGCCGACGGCAGTCACGGAGGTGTTCTACCCCGGACGCAACCTCCGGCGGTCGCAGGGGTCGGGCGAGGGCCCGTCCGCCGCAGGCCCGGCTATCTTGTCCCCCGTGGCCGAGATCGACATCGTGTACCCGGTCGACGGGGCGATGCGGGTCAACTTCGACTACGGCGCGGCGGGTGAAGCCCTCGACGCCCTCGCCGCGATGAGCCGGAAGCTGAGCGAGCAGGCCGAGGGTCGCCGCGGCCCCCGCGATCGGGTGGTCGTGAACTGGGAGGGCCACTACCGGCAGGAATTCGATCGGGCATGGGGCTTGCTCCAGGCGCGGTTCGGCTCCGGCCCCGAATCGGTGGGCTGGACCCAGCTCCAGATCTACACGGCGATCGGCGAGGCCAACGACGCCCAACGCCGCTACAACCAGATGGCCGAGGAGGCCCGAGCGCTGGAGCAGCAACGGGCCCAGGCCCGGGGCACCGGTCCGGTCTAGACGGCGGCCAGGCCGACGCCGACCAACCGGGCGCCGATCGCGACGAGCAGATCGCCGTCGGGGGTCCCGTCCAGCGCCACCAGCTCGTCGGGACCCGAACGGCGGCGTGCGCCGCTTCCGCTACGAGCTGCGCGGCCAGCTGGTCGAGGCTCCCGACGGCGGCGTGACCGGCCACCAGTGTGACTCGGCGGTGGGCGGGCAGCCGTAGTCGGTCCGCTCGGCGGGCGGGGTCGAGCAC
>JBOGGX010000094.1:0-3443 GCA_050744245.1 Acidimicrobiales bacterium | reverse complement strand
CCACGGCGAAACCGTTGAGGACAAAAGGCCAAACGGCAAACCCGGGAACACGCAGAACCCGCCCGCCTCGCCGTCACAAGCGCCCCTCACCGCCCCCTCACGATCCCAGCAGCCACTTCTTCGGGGGGAAGTAACTACCGTGTCCCTCGACGCACCGCCACCGGCGAGCTGCGACGCCGGCTCGACGTCATTGGTCGCGACGGACCCGGATCGGGAATCGAGCTCTGATGGAGCCAACTGAGCGCATCATGCTGATCGCCAACCACAGGCGCTATCCAGACGATGACGACCGGCCAATCCGCCAGACAACGACGGACGCGGACAAGCGACTCACGCTCTCGGTCGAGGAGGCCGGTCGCCTGTTGGGCATCTCCCGGGGGCTCGCCTACCTGCTCGTCAACCGAGGCGAGATCCCCAGCATCCGGCTCGGCCGCCGGATCGTCGTCCCCCGCCGAGCGCTCGACCGGTTGCTGGACGTACCGGATGACGCTGCGTAAGCCTCGCAGCGTGGCTGGCGGCAATCGCTAATCCGCGCCGGATGCTCCGTCAGCCACCTACCATCCGGGGCGTGGCACACGACGACCTCCTGGAACGCATCTCCGTCGACCCCGAGGTGTCGTTCGGCAAGCCCACGATTCGCGGGACCCGCATATGGGTCGGCCTGGTCCTCGGTCTGCTGGCCGACGGGATGTCTCACGAGGAGATACTGGCCGAGTACCCGCAGCTTTCGGAGGACGATGTCAGGGCGTGTCTGGCATACGGCGCGCGAGTGACCACCGGCCACTTCGTTGACGTCGCGTGAGGCTGAAGCTCGACGAGAACCTCGGGCGCGCCGCTGGGCCGAGGACCTTCGAAGAGCCGGGCACGATGTCGACACCGTTCACGACGAGAACCTGTCTGGGGCGGCTGATCCTGTCGTGCTTCGAGCCGCCACCACCGAGGGTCGGGTGTTGGTGACGATCGACCTGGACTTCGCCAATCCACTCCGGTTCCCTCCCAATGAGACTGCCGGTATCGCCGTCCTCCGGGTTCGGGATCGACCAGGGCGCCGCGACCTCGACGCAGTCGTCAGCCAGTTCATCACCGCCCTGGCCAAAGCGGACGTCACAGGACGCTTGTGGATCGTCGAGCCGACCCGAGTGCGCCGGTACATGAACAGCGGCAGCTGACGGCGGGGGACGCTCGGACGCCCGGCGTGCCGGAGGCCGTTCTCGGTATCAGCGATGTATCAATCCGTGGCTGCGCACATGTATGAAATGCCACAGAGGTACATGTCACCTCAGGTGGATTTCATACCGGCCCTCGCCGCCCCGGCCTCGAGGCCACTCCGCTCTGGTACTGCTCTACTGACGGCGGGCAGGAGGCATCGACGACCGGAGCCAGTCTCGGCGGGTTGCCTCTGATGGTCCCCCGCCGACGGTGCGTCGCGGGGCCGATCTTGGTATCAGCGATGTATCAATCCAGGGCGCGCCAACGGGTTCCATCGGGTGTTCCATCGGGTGTCAAGCTGTCCGAGCCGAGAGCGCGTCCGCCCTGCTCAGCGATACAGAACGGCACAGGAAAACACACTCTGACCAGGGCTTTTCTGCTTTGGGAGCAGGCGGTCGGGGGTTCAAATCCCCCCTCCCCGACCATCCTGACCAGGCATGTTTAGCTTCGGCCGGGCAGCGAGATTGCTGATGTACCAGCCATGTATCAGATCTCGGCCCGGGAGAGCCCGCCATGGGATGGAAGGCGACCGGCGAGGCCACGGTCCCCCGGCCGGGCGGCAAGTGGGTGGTGCGCCTCGACGGCATCGACACCCAGACGGGCAAGCACCGCCCCCGCCGGCTCGGCACCTACCAGTCCCGGCGATCCGCGCTCGCCGCCGCCCGGACGGCGGCCGCCGAGGGTCGACCCGTCGAGCGCGGAACCGTCGGCTGGCTCGTCCGCCGCTTCGTGGCCTCACGGACCGATGTCGCGTCGAAGACGCGGGAGCAGTACGAGTGGGCGATCCCCCATATCGAGTCCGGGCTCGGGGCCGTTAGCCTGGACCGCCTCGACCGTGCCGACGTCGCCGCCTGGCTCGACCGCCACGCCCGGGACGGCAAGCTCTCCCGGCGCAGCATTCAGGTGTCCCGCAACGTCCTGCGCGCCGCGCTGGCCGACGCGGTCGAGGAGGGTCTCCTGCGGCGGAGTCCCGCGGCGCGCGTCGCCATGCCTCGCGAGGTTCGCAGGCCCGACAAGGTCCGGGAGACGGAGGGGTGGACCGACGAAGAGGTGACGCGCTTCCTGGTGGTCGGCGCCGACCACCGGTGGTCGGTCGCGTCCGGTTGGGCGTGCTCTATGGCCTCCGCCGCAGCGAGATCCTGGCGCTCCGCTGGGACGACATCGACCGGAGCGCGAGGACGCTCAGGGTCGACGAGGGTCTCGTACCCACTCGTGGCGGTGCCACCTGGACCAACGCCAAGAACCCTCGATCCCGGCGCCTCGTTCCCCTCGATGCCGACACGCTCCGGCTCCTGGAGCGACGGCGGCGCGAGCAGGTCGACGAGCGACTACTCGCCGGTTCCGAGTGGGTGGATCACGATCTCGTGATGACGACCCGGACGGGCGGCCCGGTGATGCCACGGAGCTTTGACCGTGGACTCGCGCGACTGGTTCACAAGGCCGGACTTCCGGAGTTGAGCGCCCACGGGCTTCGCCACACGGTGTTGGCGGCCTGACTTCGTGACCATGTAGCTGGGGGCGTCGGTCACGCTGTTTGCGCGTTGGCCTTGGGCTCGCTGGGGGCGGCGGCGGCCGGTGAGGATGGGCGGTTCCTGTTACGCGAGGGACCCCCTCCCCACCAGTGGTCGCTGTCGCGGGAGGGGGTCCGAGGCGGTGTTGCCACCGGTGGCGATCGTATGGCCTTGTCCGCTCCCGGTCGACGCGTACGTCGCGGCGGGCCGTGATGTGGGGGTGCCACGTCGGGACTGCCCGCGCTGTGGCGGGGTGACGTCGTGGTGGTCGGGCTATCGCCGTTTCGTTCGCTGTGGCGGTGTGAGCCGGGCGATCTTCGTCCCGAGGGTGCGTTGCGGTCGGTGCGCCAAGACCGACGCCGTGCTCCCGGCGTTTGTGCTCTGCGGTCGTCTCGATGCTGTCGGGACGATGGGCGCGGTCGTCGAGGAGGTCGTGGCCGGCGTGGGCGGGGTGCGGCCGGCCGCCGAGCGTGTTGGCGTGCCGCACACGACGGCGCGGGGTTGGCTGCGGCGCTTGGCCGGGGGCGCGACGGGATGGTCGGTGGCGTTCGCGGCGCTGGCCGTCGAGCTCGGCGGTGTCGTTGTTGCCGCGGCCGGCGACGCCACCGGTCACGCGTTGGTGGCGATCGGCGCCGCGTTCGGGGCGGCGTGCTCGCTTGCGGGTTGGGGCGAGCTGGGCCGGTGGCGGTTCGTTTCGGCGGTGAGCGGCGGGAGGCTGCTCGC